>NZ_JAUNHL010000015.1 GCF_030523955.1 Neisseria sp. | reverse complement strand
ACGGGGATTTTTGACCAAAAACACCGCCGTTGCGTTAATTGTCGGCAGACCCTAATATCACTATAAAAAAATGCCCGTCTGAAAAAACTTTCAGACAGGCATTTATCCATTCAAATAAAAGCAATCAATCTTCCTGCGCAGCACTTTGCAGGTAGTTCATCAATCCCAAGCTTTCTACCAATTCCTGCTGGGTTTCCAGCCAATCGATATGCTCTTCATTGATGTCTTTCTGCTCGGCCAACAACTGGCGGGAAACATAATCCTGCTTCTCTTCGCACACTTGAATAGCTTTTACCAACGCAGCGTGTTTATCCTGCTCTTTGGTCAAATCGCATTTAATCGCTTCTTCCACGCTCTCGCCGATTAAAAGCTTGCCCAATTCCTGCAAGTTCGGCAAACCTTCAAGCAAAAGAATGCGCTCAATCAGTTTGTCGGCAGACTTCATTTCCACAATCGACTGTTTGTAAAAATGCTCGCCCAATTCTTCAAAGCCCCAGTTTTTCAGAATGCGCGCATGCAGAAAATACTGGTTGATTGTAATCAGCAGCAAACCCAGATTTTTGTTTAACTCGCTGATGACCAAACGATCGCCTTGCATAGCTATTCCTTTCAATCAGTGAATTACAGCTGGCTTTGCAGATAATTTTGCAAGCCTACCATCTCGATCAAGCGCAATTGCTGTTCCAGCCAGTGTGCATGATCCTCTTCGGTGTCTTTCAATTGCTCGACCATCAATTCGCGGGTTACATAGTCCTGTGCCTCTTCGCACAATTTGATGCCTTTTTGCAAAGCCGCACGCACTTCGTATTCGGTATTCAAATCGGCTTTCAGCATCGCCACCACATCGGCACCCACATTAATTTTGGCCGGAACCATATTGGGCGTACCGCCCAGCATCAAGATACGGCGGATAAACGCTTCGGCGTGGCCGGTTTCGTCTTCCACTTCATGAGCGATGCGCTCGAACAATTTGTTGTAACCCCATTCGGCATACATACGGGAATGGATAAAATATTGGTCGCGTGCCGCCAACTCGCCCGCTAACAATTCGTTCATATAGTCGAGTACCGCCTGGTTACCTTGCATGGTGATTTCCTTTCAAATTTTTAAGTATTGTCAAAGTAGTGGTTTGTATTTCTTTTACGTTGTTTATGTATATATTCTAGCAAATTTTTTCAATAACGCAATTTTTCCATTTAAAATACAAACAATTATCAAAAAAAATACTGCTGATTCGTTCAAATAAAAATTATCAATTGCTTGTTTTTTCTGTTATTTTATTGCACACGATTTTGATAAGCTCTCTCAATCGAATTTACAATTTACATAAATTAACTAAAACAATCCCTATCCACCCACCCAACAATTCAGCCGATATAGTGGATAGAATCATGTTATAATTCGCAGTTTTCCCAATTTACAAGCTTAAGCACAACCATGAAATCAATCCGCAATATTGCGATTATCGCCCACGTTGACCACGGTAAAACCACATTGGTCGACCAATTATTACGCCAGTCCGGCACCTTCCGCTCCAACCAACAGGTGGACGAGCGCGTGATGGACAGCAACGACCTCGAAAAAGAACGCGGCATCACCATTCTGGCCAAAAACACCGCCATCGAATACGAAGGCTACCACATCAACATCGTCGACACCCCCGGGCACGCCGACTTCGGCGGCGAAGTGGAACGCGTGTTGGGCATGGTCGATTGCGTCGTCTTGCTGGTCGACGCGCAAGAAGGCCCGATGCCGCAAACCCGTTTCGTAACCAAAAAAGCACTGGCCCAAGGCCTGCGCCCGATTGTCGTCATCAATAAAATCGACAAACCTTCCGCCCGCCCGAGCTGGGTAATCGACCAAACTTTCGAACTCTTTGATTCGCTGGGCGCCACCGACGAACAACTCGACTTCCCCATCGTTTACGCATCAGGCCTCTCCGGCTTTGCCAAACTGGAAGAGAGCGACGATAGCAGCGACATGCGCCCGCTGTTTGAAACCATTCTGAAACACACCCCGCCCCCGGCCGGCAGCGCCGACGAAACCTTGCAACTGCAAATTTCGCAACTCGACTACGACAACTACACCGGCCGCCTCGGCATCGGCCGCATTCTCAACGGCCGCATCAAACCCGGCCAAGTGGTTGCCGTAATGAATCACGAAGAACAAGTGGCGCAAGGCCGCATCAACCAGTTGTTGGGCTTCAAAGGCTTGGAGCGCGTACCTTTGGAAGAAGCGGAAGCCGGCGACATCGTGATTATTTCCGGTCTCGACGACATCGGCATCGGTGTTACCCTGTCTGAAAAAGACAACCCCAAAGGCCTGCCCATGCTCAGCGTGGACGAGCCTACCCTCACCATGGACTTTATGGTCAACACCAGCCCCTTGGCCGGCACCGAGGGCAAATTCGTTACCTCGCGCCAAATCCGCGACCGCCTGCAAAAAGAATTGCTCACCAACGTTGCCCTGCGCGTAGAAGACACCGACGATGCCGACGTTTTCCGCGTATCCGGCCGCGGCGAATTGCACCTGACCATCCTGTTGGAAAACATGCGCCGCGAAGGCTACGAATTGGCCGTCGGCAAACCGCGCGTGGTTTACCGCGACATCAATGGCGAAAAATGCGAGCCGTATGAAAACCTGACCGTCGACGTACCTGATGACAACCAAGGCGCAGTAATGGAAGAACTCGGCCGCCGCCGCGGCGAACTCACCAATATGGAAAGCGACGGCAACGGCCGCACCCGCCTCGAATACCACATTCCCGCCCGCGGCCTGATCGGTTTCCAAGGCGAATTCATGACCATGACCCGCGGCACCGGCCTGATGAGCCATGTGTTCGACGACTATGCCCCGGTGAAACCCGATATGCCCGGCCGCCACAACGGCGTATTGGTGTCACAAGAACAAGGCGATGCCGTGGCTTACGCGCTGTGGAATCTGGAAGACCGCGGCCGCATGTTCGTATCGCCCGGCGAAAAAATCTACGAAGGCATGATTATCGGCATCCATAGCCGCGACAACGACTTGGTGGTCAACCCCTTAAAAGGCAAAAAACTCACCAACGTGCGCGCCAGCGGCACCGACGAAGCCGTGCGCCTGACCACGCCGATTAAGCTGACTTTGGAAAGCGCGGTCGAGTTTATCGACGACGACGAGTTGGTGGAAATCACCCCGAAATCCATCCGCCTGCGCAAACGCTACCTGCAAGAACACGAGCGCCGCAAACACTTCAAAAAACTGGATTAATTTAGTTTTTCCGATGTAACAAACAAAATGCCTGTCTGAATGTTTCAGACAGGCATTTTTATAGCGGATTTAATTAACTTTCGATACAAGGCAGCAAGCCGCAGACAGTACAAGTAGTACGGAACCGATTCTGTTGCCGCTTCAGCGGCTTACAAAATCGTTCTCTTTGAGCTAAGGCGCAGCAACGCCGTAGCGAAAGTTAAGTTAATCCGCTATAGTTTACCGCTATGTTTTTTTAAGCCTTGCCGGTACTGCCGAAACCGCCTTCGCCGCGCTCGCTGGCGGCAAATTCGTCCACCACTTTAAACGCCGCCTGCACCACCGGCACAATCACCATTTGCGCGATACGCTCCATCGGCTCAACAGTAAACGGCTCGCTGCCGCGGTTCCACAACGACACCTTCAATTCCCCCTGATAATCCGAATCAATCAGACCGACCAAATTGCCCAGCACAATACCGTGTTTGTGTCCCAAGCCCGAGCGTGGCAGCAGCACGGCGGCATAGGCGGGATTGTTCAAATGAATAGCGAGGCCGGTGGGCACAAGATAGGTATCACCCGGTTGCAAGGTTATCGCTTCGCTCAAACAAGCACGCAGATCCAAGCCGGCGGAGCCGGGCGTGGCATAGGCCGGCAGTTGGTCCGCCATCAGCGGGTTAAGAATTTTCAATTCGACTTCGGTTTGCATCATCATTAATCTTTCATTTTTTCAGACAGGCTATTATAAAACAGTTCCCGCCAAGTTTCTGCCCGCACCTTTTCAGCTACCCACGAACTCTGCTAACATAAGCAGCTTGCTTATTCTCTCAAAAAGGATTTCAGTCATGACCAAAGCCATTATCCATACCGATAAAGCCCCCGCCGCCATCGGCGCTTACAGCCAAGCCGTGCGCGCCGGTAATACCGTTTATATGAGCGGCCAGATTCCGCTGGATCCCGAAAGCATGACCGTGGTCGGCGACGGCGACTTCCGCGCCGAAACCCACCAAGTCTTCAAAAACCTGCAAGCCGTGGCCGAAGCAGCCGGCGGTTCGCTGGACGACATCGTTAAAATCAACGCCTACCTCACCGACCTAGGCAACTTCGCCACCTTCAACGAAGTGATGGCCGAATACTTCGAGCAACCCTATCCGGCACGCGCCGCCGTCGGCGTAGCCAGCCTGCCCAAAGGCGTACAAGTAGAAGCCGAAGCGGTATTGGTATTGGATATTTAAACACCGCTTTTAACGCTTGCCGATAAAATGCCTGTCTGAAAACACCTGCAATATCGTTTTCAGACAGGCATCTGCGGTTTTATAGCAAAAAACTTTTGCCCCTTTACCCACTTATTGCCAATAATCCAACCCCAACACTCCCTCACCTTTTGACTATGGCACACTACGCAATCGGCGACCTGCAAGGCTGCTACGACGAATTACAACATCTATTGCACAAAATCGGCTTTAACCACGGCGTCGATACCCTATGGCTGGTCGGCGACATCGTCAACCGCGGCCCCAAATCATTAGAATGCCTGCAATTTTGCATGCGGCACGAGAGTAGCGTGCAAACCGTCTTGGGCAACCACGACCTGCACCTGCTCGCCCTGATGCACGGCTACGGACGCCTCAAACGCAGCGACACCCTCGCCCCCATCCTCAATCATCCTCAGCACACCGTTATGCGCGACTGGCTGCGCCGGCAAGCACTGATGCTGGAACACCCGCGCTACCTCACCGTACATGCCGGTTTGTTGCCGCAATGGAGCAGCGAGACGGCCACCGCGCTGGCCCAAGAAGTCGAACACGAATTACAAAGTCCTGCCGTCGCCGACTATTTTGCCAATATGTACGGCAACACTCCAAGCGGCTGGTCGCCCGATTTGAGCGGCTACGAACGACTGCGCCTGATTACCAACGTATTCACCCGCACCCGCGTGCTCACCCTCGATAACCAGCTCGACTACGATTACAAAGGCGGTTACGACGACATTCCGTCTGACCGCCGCGCCTGGTTCGACGCACCCGGTCCGCAATATACCGGCCGTTCGGTGATTTTCGGCCATTGGTCGGCACTGGGTTATTACGACAACGGCCAAGTCATCGGTCTGGACAGCGGCGCCTTGTGGGGCGGAAAACTAACCGCTCTGAATCTGGAAAACCGCCTGATCAGCCAAGTCGATTCGCTGGGCGGATTGGATTGGAAAAAAGCGCTGCGCTAAAGCTGCTTTATCACCCGACATAAACTCTGATAAAATAAAGCCTTACCCACAATGCCTGTCTGAAAAACAACCAATATACCGCACATACAAAGCCATGAACAAAAACACCTCCGAAGTCACTCCCGTTGACCGCCCCGTACTCACCCCGCCGGGCGGTGAGAAAAAAGTATTGCTGCACTCCTGCTGCGCCCCCTGCTCGGGCGAAGTGATGGAGGCCATGCTCGCCAGCGGCATCGACTTCACCATTTATTTCTACAATCCCAACATCCACCCGAAAAAAGAATACGAAATCCGCAAAAACGAAAACATCGCCTTTGCCGAAAAACACGGCATTCCGTTTATCGATGCCGATTACGATGTCGACAACTGGTTCGAACGCGCCAAAGGCATGGAGATGGACCCGGAACGCGGCCGCCGCTGTACCATGTGTTTCGACATGCGTTTCGAGCGCACCGCGCTTTACGCACACGAACACGGTTTTCCGGTGATTACCAGCAGCCTCGGCATTTCCCGCTGGAAAAACATGAACCAAATCAACGATTGCGGCGTGCGTGCAGCCGAAAAATACCCCGGCCTCACCTATTGGGAATACAACTGGCGCAAAGGCGGCGGCAGCGCGCGCATGATCGAAATCAGCAAACGCGAACACTTCTACCAGCAGGAATACTGTGGCTGCGCCTATTCGCTGCGCGACACCAACCACCACCGCAAATCACAAGGCCGCGCACCGATTAAAATCGGCGTGAAATATTACGGAGACGAAGAAGAGTAATTGAGTATTCTCCTGAATAAATATTTATTTGCCAAACCCAAAGGCCTGTCTGAAACAGCAACCGCATTGTTTTCAGACAGGCCGATATCTTTGCAAAATTCTTTTCGATCTCTGAAAACATTTGTGTCATGCTCGGGCTTGACCAGAGCATCTTTTCGTTTTGAAAGAAAAAGCAGATACTCGGGGCAAGCCCGAGTATGACGAGATATCCATAAATTCAGGATTAAAAAGTTTTTTGCAAAGGTCTCAGGCCGATATCTTTGCAAAAAACCGTTTTAATCCCGAATTGATTAATGTTTGTCATGCTCCGACTTGGTCCGAGCATCTATAGCGGATTAACTTAACTTTCGCGAAGGCTCTGCTGCGCCTTAGCTCAAAGAGAACGATTTTTGTAAGCCCGCTAAAGCGGCAACAGAATCGGTTCCGTACGTGTGTACTTTCTGCGACTTGCGGCCTTGTATTCGAAAAAGTGTGAATCCGCTATATTCTGAATTTAAGTCACCATACTTGATACACTACCATTGCTGTAAAACATTAAAAAAAGGGCCTGCAGATTGCAGACCCTTTTTTGCTAACCTAATTTAAATCAGATTAGAATTTGTGACGCAGACCAACACCACCGGCAACGGTATCGGTTTTGTCGTCGCCGCTACCAGCTTTCAACCAACCGGCTGAGATCATAGCAGTAGTGCGTTTAGAGAAGTCGTAGTCAGCGCCCAAAACTACTTGTTTGTATTGAGTGCCATCTACATCGCCGTTGTTTGATTTAGCTTTGAAGCCGTGAGCATAAGTCAAACGCGGGGTAACATTACCAAAGGTGTAAGCACCGGTTACAGCCAATTCGTGGGTTTTCAAGCCAGCGCTAGTATCGGTATTTGCATTGTAAGTATCATCAGAAGCCAAAGCTGCTTTATAGCTGTTTTCGCTATCCCAACCATTGGTGTATTGGTAGCCACCGACTACGAACAAGTTGTTGGCATCATAACCTACTTGTACTTGGTGAGCTTGACCAGATTTGCTGTCGCCGTCAGCTACATAAGCAGATTTTTTGTAACCGATACCATATTGAGCGAAGAAGCCGGCATTTTCATAGTTTACGCCGCCGTAGTAAGCAGAAGTGTCGCTGGCATCATCAGTACGGCCGCTAGTCGGGTTAGAAGGTACGTTACGTACAGTTGTGCCGTTGTCACGCGGGGTAAATTGCGCGTTGAAAGAGAAACCGCCCCAAACCGGAGAGTCGTAACGTACAGAAGTACGGCGCTCGCCAGTACGGGTAAACATACCCAAGCCTAAGGCATTGTTGCTGTATTCCCAAGGATCAACAGAATCCATATCTTTCAGTTGAGTGCTCAGTTTACCGGCACGTACTTTACCGAAGCCGCCTTCCAAACCGATGAAAGAATCACGGCCAGCCCATTCGCCACCGCCAGCCAATGATACGCTGTTTTCAACTTGCCAAATAGCATTCAGGCCAGAACCCAAGTGCTCGGTACCTTTGAAACCGATGCGTGAACCGTAGTCGGCGATTTGGGTAGTGGTGTCAGAACGGTCTGTTGTTACAGTGCCATCATCAGCGGTTGCCTTTACTTTAGTTCTAGAAATTTCAACGCCGGCTTTAGCTTGACCGTACAGGATAACTTCAGCAGAAGCAGCACCAGACAGAGCCACCAGAGACAGAGCAATCAGAGTTTTTTTCATTGCTGTATTCCTTTTCTATGTTAAGAAAAACAAACTCAAACGGAGTGGGAAAGTTCCATCCAAGTTTTGAAGCGCTCGCTGTAATCAGCGATTCCATGACTGCTAATATAAATGCTTCGTTTGGAAAAAACAAACTTTATCGGCTTTCATGCCACACACCACTTAGCCATACTGTATGTTTTCTCCCACAAAAATTTTAATTAATTCTTATTTTTCAATATATTAAAAATCGCAATACAAACCTGTGCATGATTACAACAAATTAATGCCACCTGTTGTTTTTCAGATACTATCAGAACTGCCAAGCACTATTTCTTCTGCTTTTCGGTTGATGTTTCAAACAAACGGTAGCAATTAACACTCCCATCAAGCCTTGGTACATCAGGCCATGGTGGCAACCAATACCGCTTTAATCGTGTGCATTCTGTTTTCTGCTTGATCAAAAACGATGCTGGCATCGCTTTCGAATACGTCTTCAGTCACTTCCACCCCATCCAAACCAAAGGTTTGATAAATCCATTCGCCTACCTTGGTCTCTCTATTGTGAAAAGACGGCAGGCAATGCATGAATTTCACCTGGGGGTTACCGGAAGCCGCCATCAGTTGGCTGTTCACTTGATAAGGCTTCAATAAATCTATTCTCTCCTGCCAGGCTGCTTCCGGTTCGCCCATCGATACCCAAACATCGGTATGGATATAATCGACATCTTTTACGGCTTCTTGCGGATTTTCGGTTAACAGAATACGCGCACCGGTTTGGGCTGCCAAATCACGGGCTTTCTGAATGATGCTAGGGTTGGGCCACAAATTTTGAGGCGCGCCGATGCGGACATCCATGCCCAGCAGCGCACCAATCAGCAATAAGGAATTGCCCATATTGGAACGCGCATCGCCGACATAGGCATACGCGATTTGCGACAAGTGTTTATTACTATGCTCTTTCATGGTCAGTACATCGGCCAGCATTTGAGTAGGATGAAATTCATCAGTTAAACCGTTAAATACCGGCACGCCGGCATATTGGGCAAGTTCTTCGGCTATCTTTTGGCCAAAACCTCGATATTCGATGCCGTCGTACATGCGCCCTAATACTCGGGCGGTGTCTTTCATGCTCTCTTTATGACCGATTTGCGAACCGCTGGGGCCGAGATAGGTAACGTTTGCGCCTTGATCGTAAGCTGCCACTTCAAATGCACATCGGGTACGTGTACTGGATTTTTCAAAAATTAAGGCAATGTTTTTTCCGTTTAAGCGGCGCTTTTCTTTGCCTGCTTTTTTCTCTGCCTTCAATTGGGAAGACAAATTCAGCAGGTAATCGATTTCTTCGCGGCTGAAGTCAATCAATTTCAGAAAGTTTCTGTTTTTCAGGTTGATACTCATGGTCGGTTCGCTTTCGGCATCTGTGCATCGGGTAAGAGTAAAAGGTTTATTCTATACTATTGCCGGATAACTGAAAAATGCCCTGTCTTTATAAGTACCCTATACAAATATACTGTTTGCAAGATTCTTATCAAAAACATGCGGTTTTCCGCTTGTTATGACACTTAACCGTTATCACGCCCTCCCGTGATGCATATCAGGGATTTTGAAATTAAAGTATGGTATAGTAATTTCGATATTCGGATACAAATGAAATTTCAGACAGGCATAGGGTGTAACGCTTTGATACCGATACGCTATTTAAAAGATACTCTTCCATTTCGGCGTATGAATCGAAGTTAGGCTTTTATCCGGCAGGTCGAAACGAATTTCCAATAAATTTCCGCTTCACAATCATTTCAACAAAGGAATCTACAATGAAAATCACCAGCTTCGGAGAAGTTTTATGGGATGACTTCCCCACCGGAAAAAAATTAGGCGGTGCCCCTCTCAACGTTGTTACCCGCCTGCAATCGTTAGGCGTTGATACTTCTATTATCAGCCGTATCGGGGATGATGAAGACGGCCGGACGATTTTAAAAGAAGTCGAACAACGTAAGGTGCCCCATACTTTTATCCAAACCGATCCCGAGCAGGCAACCAGCTTGGTCACGGTAACGCTTTCGGATAAAGGCAGCGCAAGCTATGAGATTGTGTATCCTTGTGCTTGGGACCGTATCGAAGCCACCCAAGAAGCTTGTGAACGTGTAGCCGAATCGGATGCTTTTGTTTTCGGCAGCTTGGCCACGCGCGACGAGGTATCGCGTGCGGCTTTGGAAAAGTTACTGGAACACGCGCGGTTTAAGATTTTTGACGTAAACCTGCGCCCGCCCCATTATGATTATGAGCGTATCCGCCATTTTCTGAATAAGGCCGATGTAGTGAAGCTTAATGATTGTGAGTTGTATGAACTGGCCGAGGCATTCGGTTCCCCCTATCACTCGCTTGAACAAAACATCGGCTTTTTGGTAGACAATTTTGATTGCCGCAACCTGTGTATCACCATGGGCGAGCACGGTGCCATTTTCTATGACGACGGTACCTTCTATTACCACGGCGGCTACCGCGTAAAAGTAGCGGATACGGTCGGCTCGGGCGATAACTTCTTGGCCGGCTTCATCTATAAATTAATGAACAACGCTCCTGCCGATGAAACCTTATCGTTTGCTTGTGCGCTGGGCGCGATGGTGGCGTCCCACCACGGAGCCAATCCGGAAATCTCTTTGCAGGATATTCAGGATTTTATGTATCCCGCCTAAGATACGAACGCCATAGGCGGCGTTGTTTCAAGAAATCCGTAAACCAAAAGCCGGCATCCGCCGGCTTTATATATGAATAGGTTAATCAGCCGTTTTCTTGGTACACTATAAAATATTTACAGTACCGCACTTGTGATGCCGCCTCTCATACGCCATTTGGCATCTGTAGAAATTGTGCAAACTTCATTAACGAGGAATATTTCCATGAGAAAACCCAACCGGGGCTATGCCCGCGTAGATCGTATAAAAGAACAAATCATGCGCGAATTGGCCGAGCTCGTGCGTACCGGCCTGAAAGATCCGCGCGCCGGTTTTATTACTATTAATGATGTCGAAGTTACCCGCGATTACAGCCACGCTACGGTTTACTATACCGTATTGGATGATGCCACCCGCGAAGTAACCGCCGAAGCTTTGGAACACGCCAAAGGCTATTTGCGCAGCGAATTGTCGAAACGCATTCATGTTTTCCGCACGCCAGAATTGCATTTTATTTACGACGAATCGGTCGAGCGCGGCATGAGCATTTCGCATTTGATTGATAAAGTAGCGGCAGAAAAGCCGGTGGAAGACTAGGGCCTGTCGACAATTAACCCTAAACAACCGTTTTCAGACAGGCATTGTTAAAAATGAAATGCCTGTCTGAAAAATAATCTGCTTTAAATAGGGTTTTAAAAGCACGTTAAAACAAAATTTTATCTTTATGACCGCATCTCAGAAACCTGCCAAACGCCCCTTAAGCGGTGTTCTCCTGCTCGACAAACCCTTAGGCGTTTCCAGCAACCACGCTTTGCAACAAGCGCGTCGGCTTTATCGTGCAGAAAAAGCCGGCCATACCGGCGTACTCGATCCTTTGGCCACGGGCTTGCTGCCTGTTTGCTTTGGGGAGGCCACCAAATTCGCCCAATACCTGCTGGATGCCGACAAAGCCTACACCGCCACCCTTTGCTTAGGAGAAGCGCGCAGCACCGGCGATGCGGAGGGAGAAACAGTCGCAACCGGCCGCAGCGATGTTTCTCTTGAAGAATTTACCGCCGCCTGCCAAGCTTTGAGCGGACACCAACGCCAAGTACCACCGATGTTTTCCGCATTGAAACACGATGGCAAACCATTATACGAATACGCCCGCAAAGGCATCACCATTGAGCGCAAACCGCGTGATATCCAGATTTATTCTATTAACATCACCCATTTTGCCGCTCCCGAAGCGGTGATTGACGTGCGTTGCAGCAAAGGCACTTACATTCGCACACTAAGCGAAGACATTGCCAAGCATTGCGGCACCTTTGCCTATCTGAACGCATTGCGCCGTACCGAAACCGCCGGTTTCAACATCCGGCAAAGCCATACGCTCGCTGCATTGGCCGCTTTGAACGAAGCCGAGCGCGATGCATTACTGCTTCCTTGCGAGGTTTTGGTACAACACCTGCCCAAAATCGAATTAAACGATGTAGCGGTACGCATGTTGCAACAAGGCCAGCGTCCGCAGTTTAATGAGGCGCTCCCGTCCGACCAACCTTACCGCATCTATAATATTGCCGGCGAGTTTATCGGCTTGGCCGAATACCAATCCGATATCCGCCGTCTGAAAGCCTTGCGGCTGATGCAAACGGAAACGGCTTGATATTCTTTGTGCATTGAGGCGGTTTTGTGGCATAATGACGTTTCGCCCGAGGGCGTACCCGGAGTTTGCACAGGTTGCCAAGCAACTCGGCAAACTTGTCCGAACCGCAAGGTTCTTTATTTTTTGGAGTTTCATCATGGCATTGACCGTTGAACAAAAAGCACAAATCGTTAAAGATTTCCAACGCAAAGAAGGCGATACCGGTTCTTCAGAAGTGCAAATCGCACTGCTGACTTTCCGCATCAACGACCTGACCCCGCACTTTAAAGCCAACCCGAAAGACCACCACAGCCGTCGCGGTTTGCTGAAAATGGTGAGCGCGCGCCGTCGTTTGCTGTCTTACTTGCGCCGTACCGATGCGGAAACCTACCGCAACGTGATTACCCGCTTGGGTCTGCGCAAATAATCTGATTCGCATTCGTGCAAAAAACCGCTTCGTATTTCACGCAGCGGTTTTTTATTGCCTGAAACGGCACGGTATATTCCGCTATAATGGTTTACCGTATTCTTTGTTACGAGGAACCACCATGAAACTCTACCTCAGCCACACTTCGCCCTACGGCCGCCTCTGCCTGACACGTGCCCGCCTGCTCAATTTAAACGATTTGGAACTGCATTTCCTCGATCCCTGGCAAAATCCCGGCGAGCTGGAAGCTTTAAATCCGTTCAGCCAGATTCCGCTGCTGCTTACCGATAGCGGCGAAGCCATCTACAACAGCCATTTAATCTGCCAATATCTGGCTCCCGAAGAAGTGCCGAGTGCCGCCGAGCTGGCCGTTACCGCCTATGCCACCACTTTACTCGATACCGCCGTACAGGCTTTTAAATTGGAGAAAAAGGCGGGCGAAAGCCGGGAACATTTTCTAGTAAAACGTTGCTTGGAAGCGCTGGCCCGCGCTTTGCCGTTGGCACCTGCCTTGCATCCGGCCGCACGCGAGAGCTGGCCGCAAATGATGCTCGGCGTCTGCCTGCTGACCGTTAAACTGCGTTATCCCGAAATTTTCACCGCACACGCACGCAGCGATACCCAGCAAGCCGTATCGGTATTCGAACAATGGGATTTCGTTCAACGCACCCAACCGGAAGCCCTACAGACCCAAGCGCCCGCTACGTTGGCAGACTTGCCTTGAATGGCGGAATTAATGATTAAGGATTAAACATGACATCCATCTATGACTTCACCCTTCCCGACGCTCAAAACCGGCCGGTTTCTTTCGAACAATACCGCGGCAAAGTGCTGCTGATTGTCAATACCGCCACCCGCTGCGGCTTAACTCCGCAATATCAAGAATTGCAGGATTTATACGCGCAATTTCACGCGCAAGGCTTGGAAATTTTGGATTTTCCCTGCAACCAGTTCCGCGAACAGGCGCCCGAGAGCAGCGAAGAAATTGCGCAAATCTGCCAAACCCGTTTTGGTACCGAATTTACCGTTTTCCAGAAAACCAAGGTCAACGGCCCGGACGAATCGCCGCTTTACACTTGGCTGAAACAACAAAAACCGGAAGACAAAGGCGGCCATGCCTTTAAAGAAATGCTGCTCAAGCTGGCGAGCTTGGGAGAAAAGCGCGAAGGCAGCGACATCAAATGGAATTTCACCAAATTTCTGGTGAACCGCAACGGCGAAGTGGTCGAACGCTTTGCACCCAGCGTAAAACCCGCCGAAATCGCCGACGATCTGGCTTTGCTGTTATCGTAAATCCCTGCGCATCCACTACTATCATGCCATTAGCCCTGTTTTTATGGCATAATTCAAGCTTCGTTTTTTCAGACAGGCATTCTTAAAATTCTTAAATGCCTGTCTGAAAAATTCATTGTAACCCGCTGCAAATCTGTTGAGACCCTAACCATGCACATTCACTCAACAGCAGTGTGCATCATTAGCGTTTTAGCGGTTTGCAGCGTCATTTAAGGAAATCCGATGTTTGACAAACATATCAAATCGTTCCAATACGGCAACCAAACCGTTACCTTGGAAACCGGCGAAGTCGCCCGCCAAGCCGCCGCCGCGGTAAAAGTATCGATGGGCGACACCGTGGTATTGGTCGCCGTTACCGCCAATAAAGAGGTAAAAGCCGGCCAAGACTTCTTCCCGCTCACCGTAGACTATCTCGAGCGTACCTACGCAGCCGGCAAAATCCCCGGCGGCTTCTTCAAACGCGAAGGCAAACAGAGCGAAAAAGAAATCCTCACCAGCCGCCTGATCGACCGCCCCATCCGCCCGCTGTTCCCCGAAGGTTTCTATCACGATATCCAAATCGTGGCGATGGTGGTGTCGCTGGATCCCGAAATCGATTCCGACATCCCCGCCATGATCGGTGCCTCCGCAGCGCTGGTATTGAGCGGCGTACCGTTTGCCGGCCCGATCGGCGCGGCGCGCGTGGGCTATGCAGACGGCCAATACCTGTTGAATCCGACCAAAACCCAACTCGAAACCTCGCAAATGGATCTGGTGGTGGCCGGTACCGCCAAAGCGGTATTGATGGTGGAATCCGAAGCGCAAATGCTGCCGGAAGACGTGATGTTGGGCGCAGTGGTGTACGGCCACGAGCAAATGCAGGCCGTTATCAGCGCGATTAATGAATTCGCCGACGAAGTGAACCCCGAAGTATGGGATTGGCAAGCGCCGGAAACCGACGGCGAGCTGGTGGCCAAAATCCGCGGCATCGCCGGCGAATCCATCGGCGAAGCGTTCAAAATCCGTCAGAAACAGGCACGCACCGCCAAGCTGGACGAAGCGTGGAGCGCGGTAAAAGAAGCGCTGATTACCGAAGAAACCGATACCTTGGCCGCCAACCAAATCAAAGGCATCTTCAAGCAATTGGAAGCCGATGTGGTCCGCAGCCAGATTCTCGAAGGCCAACCCCGTATCGACGGTCGCGACACCCGAACCGTGCGCCCGATTAACATTCAGACAGGCGTATTGCCGCGCACCCACGGTTCGGCTCTGTTTACCCGCGGCGAAACCCAAGCCTTGGCCGTTGCCACCTTGGGCACCTCGCGCGACGAGCAAATCATTGATGCTTTGAGCGGCGAATACACCGACCGCTTTATGCTGCATTACAACTTCCCGCCCTATTCCACCGGCGAAGTCGGCCGCATGGGTGCACCGAAACGCCGCGAAATCGGCCACGGCCGTTTGGCCAAACGCGCACTGGTAGCCGTATTGCCAGAGCCGGAAGATTTCAGCTACACCATGCGCGTGGTTTCCGAAATCACCGAATCCAACGGTTCCTCATCGATGGCTTCCGTATGCGGCGGCTGCTTAAGCCTGCTCTCTGCCGGCGTACCGTTGAAAGCACATGTGGCCGGCATCGCCATGGGCCTGATTCTGGAAGGCAACAAATTCGCCGTGTTAACCGACATTCTGGGCGACGAAGACCACTTGGGCGATATGGACTTCAAAGTTGCCGGTACCACCGAAGGCGTTACCGCGCTGCAAATGGACATCAAAATCCAAGGCATCACCAAAGAAATCATGCAGATCGCGCTGGCGCAAGCCAAAGAGGCACGCCTGCATATTCTGGCGCAGATGAAAGAAGCGGTGGAAGGCCCGCAAGAGCTGTCGCAACACGCGCCGCGCCTGTTCACCATGAAAATCAACCCCGATAAAATCCGCGACGTTATCGGCAAAGGCGGCGAAACCATCCGCGCGCTGACCGCCGAAACCGGTACCGAAATCAACATCGAAGACGACGGCACCGTAACCATCGCCGCGATTACCGGCGAAGCGGGCGAAGAAGCCAAACGCCGTATCGAAGCGATTACCGCCGAAGTGGAAGTGGGCAAGGTTTATCAAGGTACCGTGCTGAAACTGCTGGACAACAATGTCGGCGCCATCGTATCGGTAATGCCGGGCAAAGACGGCTTGGTACACATCAGCCAAATCGCTCACGAGCGGGTAAAAAATGTCAGCGATTATCTGCAAGTCGGCCAGAGCGTAAACGTGAAAGCGTTGGAGGTTGACGACCGCGGCCGCGTGCGTTTGTCCATCAAAGCGCTGCTGGAAGCGCCGGTTAAAGACGAGCCGGCTGCCGAGTAAATATAGCGGATTAACTTAACTTTCGCTACGGCGTTGCTGCGCCGCCTTGTCGTACTACTTGTACTGTCTGCGGCTTGCTGCCTTGTATCGAAGTAATTAAATCCGCTATAACAGATAGTTTACGATTGATACTCTTACAAATGCCTGTCTGAAAAGTTTTCAGACAGGCATTTTTCTGCTTGGATGCAAACCGCACACCATACGGCAATATAGCGGATTAACTTAACTTGCGCGAAGACGTTGTTGCGCCTTATCGAAAGTTAAGTTAATCCGCTATATCAGCCGCTGAAGGCGGGCAATTTGCCGAACATATGCAAAAAATGAAAAGCGGCAACAGCGATGCCGAAAATAAGGGTAACGATAATCAACAGGTTGCCGCCGGGAGTCACGAACCGGCCCGCACGGCCTTGCCGGCGCGTTTTCCAAGCGAGAAGCGCCGGGATCATGCATGTCCAAATGGTGGCGATTGCACCGGCATAACCGATGGCCACCAAGAAACCCAGCGGGAAAAGCAAAGAAAGGATGAGCGGCGGCAAAAAGGTAACGGCCCAAGTTTGACTGCGGCCGGAGCGGTTGTCGGCAAAACCGAACAGATCGGCCAGATAGTCGAACAGCCCCAGCCCCACGCCGATAAAGGATGAGATCACGGCCGCCGCAGCAAAAGCGTCAAGGGTGCGCTTGACCATGCCGGACTCCACCACGCTGCCCAAGGTTTGCAAAAGCACGCTTACCGCTCCGTCGGCAGCGATAACCGGGGCAAACTGATGGCGCGGCAGGTTGCCGAAGATGCTCCACAACCACAAGAGGTAGATCGACAACGCAATCAGCATGCCGAAAAAAATGGCATGCGAGGCCTTCTTCTCTTCGCCGTAGTAGGCACGCATGGAAGTGACTGAGTGGTGGTAGCCGAAAGAAGTGAGCGCGGCTGGCATAAACATCATGGCGTATGGCAGGTAGCTGCCTTGGTTATTGCCTTGGTCGAAAAGAGTGCCGATATTGATGTTCACGGTCAGGCCGGAGATGGCGAAAACGAAACTTAGCGCCATAAACAGGATGAGCACGACGGAAATGCGGTCTACCGCACGGGCGGAATGCCAAACAAAAGCGCCGAATGCAAGGCAGGAAAGGACGGACCAGATTTTCATGCTTACCGCCGGCATCATGCCGTGGAAGATACCGCCCAGGCTCGTGATATAAGCATAGAGCAGAATGCCGCCGACGAAATACACAGCGAGGTTGTTAATGATGTTGGCTACTGACCCGAGCACGTCGCGCGTGACGGTATTGAAGGAAGCCCGGTGATCGTAGTGCTGATAGCTTTCCAGAAGCAACCAGCCGGATAAGGTCATCACGATCATGGTGAGCACGAGAATGGCGGTAGACCATATCGTCCACGCACCCGCTCCGGCGCTGGGCAGAGCCAACATACCGGCGCCGACACAAACACCGGCAATAATGCAGGCGCCTCCGAATACGGAAGGTTGTTTTTTCATGTTTTTCCTTTAAATAGGCAAAGCAGCGCAAGAATCGCTGCTTTGCCAATGGTTCAGACCTCTTTGAGCCTCGCCGTAAAATGGCGCAGCACTTTGGGTTCGTAAGTAAAGGCTAGGCCTTTGATACTGGCTGCGTTTTCCTTCACTTTTTGGAAGGCTTCGATGATAAAGTCCATGTGGGTTTGCGTATAGGTGGCGCGCGGTATGGTCAAGCGCAACAGTTCTGCCGGGCTGATAAGCTGTTTGCCGGTTTTCGGATCCCGCCCAAGTAGGAATGAGCCGATTTCCACGGCGCGGATACCAGCCACTTTATACAGCTCGCAAGCAAGTGCCTGTGCCGGAAACTGTTCGGCAGGAATATGCGGCAGCAAACGGCCGGCATCGACAAAGGCCGCGTGCCCGCCTGCCTGCTGGCAATAAACACCAACCGCTTCCAAACCGTTAACAAGATATTCGATTTGCGTGATGCGATAATCCAACCATTCTTGACGCATGCCCTCATGCAAGCCGACGGCGAGGCGCTCTATGGCACCGCCCTCCAGGCCGCCGTAGGTGGGGAAACCTTCCTGAGCAACACACAAGGTGCGGCATTCGGTATAAACGTCAAACATATCTTTGTTTTTGAAACACAAAAGCCCGCCCATCGGCACCATGGCATCTTTCTTCGCCGACATCGCGAGCAAATCGGCATATTGGTAAGTTTCGCGGGTGATTTCTTCGATGCTCTTGTTGCGGTATCCCGGCTCGCGCTGCTGGATAAACCAAGCATTTTCCGCAAAACGCGCCGAATCCATGACCACCGGAATATCGTGCTTGCGCGCAATGGCATACATAGCCTTAAGATTGGCAAGGGAAACCGGCTGCCCGCCCGCAGAATTGCAGGTGATGGTAGCAACAATATAAGGCACGTTGGCCGCGCCCACTTCAGCAATGCCTTTTTCCAGCGCCTCAAGATCAAAGTTGCCTTTGAAGTCGGCTTTCACACTGGTATCAAATGCTTCCGAGGTATAAACGTTGCGCACCACGCAGCCGTTGATTTGCGTGTGCCCTTGGGTGGTATCGAAGAAATAATTGGAGAAGGCCACCATTTTTTCGCGGTTCAGCCCCTTTTCTTGTTCTCGTTTATTGATAAGCACCGGAATATAAATTTGTTCGGCTCCGCGCCCCTGATGGGTGGGTATGGTGTAATCGTAATCAAAAATATCTTTAACGGCTTTGCACAGCGCATAATAACTGCGGCTGCCGCTATAGGCTTCGTCGCCGCGCAACATCGCCGCCTGCATTTGCTGCGTAACGGCGCCGGTGCCGCTGTCGGTGAGCAAATCGATGAAAACATCCTCGCTGTCAAGCAAGAAAGGGTTCATGCCTGCTTCCAGAATAGCGGCATCACGGTGCTCGCGCGTGGTGCGTTTAACCGGCTCGATAACACGGATGCGGAAAGGTTCGGGCAAATGTTTGAAAGTGTTCATGTTGAAATCCTCTTTTATTCAAATAAAACCATGCCGCCGTTATGGCAAGGCAACAGCGGAAAACAACCAAAAAACTGCCTATAGGCGCGGGCAAAGAGGATGGGCGACTACGGAAAGAAAAAGGATAACTTGTGATCGATATTAAACCAGCGGGCGCGGGGAAGAAGTGCATATACCATAACCATTTCCTCATAACAAACAGCAATGGAATGAAAAGAGCCAACAAACATCATCGGCCGTGGCTTAAATGTAATACGGCTCATGCAAAGCCGCAAGAGTAATGGAGCGGATTAAGTTTCGACCGTGGCCTGTTACATTAGGGTCGGTTGACAATTGACCCTAGCAAAAATAAGTTACCGCTCAAGATAATCCTAATAAAATGCCTGTCTGAAAACTTTCAGACAGGCATTGTTCTATCTGGTAGACAATTCGTATATAGCGGATTAACTTAACTTTCGCTACGGCGTTGCTGCGCCTTAGCTCAAAGAGAACGATTTTGTAAGCCGCTGAAGCGGCAACAGAATCGGTTCCGTACTATTTGTACTGTCTGCGGCTTGCTGCCTTGTATCGAAAATTAATTGAATCCGCTATATCTATGAAGAAACGGCAATCTTCTATAGCGGATTTATTTAATGTGCGATACCAAGCCGCAATAAAAGCGCATTTTTTTACCTACGTTCACCCGTTTGCCTATGTCTTTCAATTTGGAGAACTCCTCCAGCAAACGCGGCCCGTCGTCCAATGCCATGGCAAACGTCCACAAATACGTCATCACTGCATAAATATGCCGCGCGCTTACCGTGCGGCTGCCCAACTGCACCACCGCCGTGCCGAACACCGCCGCCATCGCCACGCCTATCCATAAAAAGCCCCGCGCTTCCCGGTTAGACAAACGGATGCGCAAATGCGCCGTATGCCGGTAGTGCCGTTGCAGCTGCCGGTGGTTCGCCCCTTCAATCAGGCTCACTTCCTTTTCCAAGCGGTTGTTTAAGCGGGCATACAAACCGTCGTTGATTCGGGAATAGCGCGGCAGCATCAGGCCGAATACCAGCAACACGGCCGTAGCCGCCACCCCTGCCCAAAATTCCAAAACCAACAGCATAAACCCGCACCCACTAAAGAGAAACCGGACATAATCAACGTAGGCAAATGAATTTCAAAGAAATTGACCAATTCGCGCGACAGCATCACCCGCGCACTAATCGCCGAAGTATCGCTACCTTGCGCGCGTTGGCGCACAATCACGGGAACGGTCAAATCGGCATACATTTTGGCGAACACGCGCGTATCCACGCTGCGCCGCAACGCCCCCAAGCCCCATACAACCAACACAAACACACTGTATAACAATGCTTTAAGCACCTCCCCGCGCACCATTGCGTCGATGGCGAATGCGGAAAACAAGGGGTAGGTCAGATACAGGGTGTTTTCCGCCGCCACCAGGCCGAATGTGAACAGCAGGCGTTTTTGGTTGTGCCGGGCAAGATAGTTTGAGCGCCTGCCAGTTATCGCTTGCTCTGATTTCCATGATTCAATTTTGCCTGTCGGGTAAAAACAAGTTGCAAATGCTGCAATTGCTGGATTAATGAGTTGAGTTTTTCCAAACCGAACCATTCGGCCGTCTGCGCTTCCAGCGCGTGCAATTCGGCAACCATCGGCAAGGCATGGCTTGCGCCCGCCTCGCTTAAAAACAGCCGCTTGCCGCGCTTGTCGTACTCGTCGGCCTCGATGCGCAGCCAGCCTTTTTCCGCCAACTGCTTGCAGACAAACGACACGGTTTGCTTGGGCAAACACCATTCTTCGCCGATTTCCTTGGGCGTGGCCGAGCCGTGCCGGCCGATTTGGTACAACACGAAAAACTCATTGGCGCTCAAACCGCGCTGTTTCGCCCATTGGACGTAAATATCCAATAATGCGGCACAGGTTTCGGCAAGCTCGTCGAAGGGGGATATGTGCATGATGATTTGTATAAAGTACAATATAATACCATATTAGTCTTATATTGTACTTTATACAAGAAAAATCTATTGTCAGACCCCATAAAAAACGATGTAAATTTTTTTGAACGGATATCAATAAAAGGAAAATATCAGGCCGTCTGAAAACGTTTCAGACGGCCTGTTTGATTGGATACGCTATTTCAAATAATCCGGCAACAGCCCTGCTTGTTCAAACAATAAGCGGCCGGGCAGCAATTCAAACCGCCCGTCGCGTTCCGCCGCCAATTGCGGCACGCCCGATGCGCCCAGCCGCCGCGCCAGTTGTTGCCCGAAGTTTATTCTCGCCAATAACGCTTGTTCGGTTTGTGGCTCGTGCAATTTCGGCACCGCATCGCCCAAACCTTGCGATTGCATCACATCGTCAATCACGCCCCAATCGGCGTTATCGCGCCCGTCAACATAACGTGCGGTTTGCAAGGCGCCAAGCAGGGCCAGTTCCTTCTCCGGTGCGGTTTGGCGCACGGCGGTCAAGGCCAGCAGGCTGTTTTCGGAATCGAATCGCCCGCCGCCTTGCAACACATTTTCACGATAAGCGGTGCTGAATGGTTGCCCGGTTAAGCGTTCGATACGCTCATCGTTGCCCCATGCGTATTGGGCAAAATCCGCATCCATTACCCGGCCGCTGCGGTAAAACAGGCCGGTGGGCACGAGTTCCACAGGAAAACGGGCGGCAACGGCTTCAATGGCGGGTTTTGCTCCGTAACACCAGCCGCATAAAGGGTCAAACAGATAATACAATTTCATTTTTTACTCGCTTGTTCAATCAACCGCACCACCGCTTTGGGCCGGGACAACATAGACAGATGGCCGCTATTCACCGTTTGCGTTGTGGCGTTCATCATTTTGGCAAACGATTGTTGCACCTTAAACGGCAAGGCGTTGTCTTGCTCGGTTAATAAATAAAAACTCGGTTTGGATTGCCACGCAGGCGCCGCTACCGCTTGGCTAAACGCCACCGCATGAATAGGCGTTTGCGTTGCCCACAATACAGACGCTTTGTTCAGTGGCAAATCGTTTGCCATAATCTGTTGATAAACTTTGGCATTCGGCAACCAAATCACGCCTTTTTCATCAGGTGTTAAACCTTCGCTAGACGCACCATGACGGCTCAACGCTTGCCCTGCATTTTCATTGCTATCCGGCACAATCGCCGACAAATACACCAAGCGTTTTACTTTTTCATGCCTGCCCGCCTCGCTGATAACCACCCCGCCCCACGAATGCCCGACCAACACCACATCGCCATCTTGACGGTCTAACACCTGATTGACTGCCGACACATCAGCGTCCAGCGAAGCGAGCGGATTTTGTACCGCCGTAACCTGATAACCTTTTTTCTGCAAACGCTCAATGACCTTGTGATAGCTCGAGCCATCGGCAAATGCACCGTGTACCAATACAATATTTTTAATCATCGTTTCACCTGCTTGTGCAAAAGGTGCAAGGCTAATCAAAGCCAAACACGCTAATTTTTTCATAAAGTTAGACATTTTCTGTAAGATAAAAGTGATTGATTGGTGTATTATAATGGAATAATAACAAAGAAAAAGTGCGGTTTTAGAATAATATTGTTTCTTAAAATGAAATGATAAGTATTTAGAATACACAATAACACCGCCACACATTCGCCTTATATTTGGTAGATTGGCGGAAATTGGCGATATAGAAAATGCCGTTTGCATGTGGAGTTCAAACGGCATTTTTTATTTTCAGCCTGCCTGAAAATGCTTCAAATCGGCATGGCTCGCAATGGAATAATGTTTTTCATCACTAATGTAGAAGTAATCCCTGTAATATGCGGTAATTGCGTTAAACGGCGGTCATATAATTGCTGAAACGACTTCATGTCTTGGGTAACAATGTGCAAAATAAAATCAGGGTCGCCTAACAGACTTTGAGCTTGAATAATTTCAGGAATATCCATTAAAGCTTGTTCAAATTCACGGATATTATCGCCACTATTATTTTTCATTTTCACAAACACAATGGCAGAAAAATTCAAGCCAATCCGTTCGGGATTGACTTCGGCACGATAACCGCTAATCACGCCATCTTCTTCCAGTTGCTTTAATCGTCTTTGACAAGGCGAGATGCTCAACCCCACTTTATCTGACAATTCCGTGAGAGAAATTCGCCCATTTTCTTGAATATAAGCTAAAATTTTCTTATCCAAATTATCCATACGCAAAAATTTTCCAAAAATAAGATAAATTATAGCAAAAAAACGCAAACTTTTTTATGGCAAAACCGGTACAATTATCTTATCAATTTAAACAACTTCTTTGGAGAGAATGATGAATTTTGATACAAAAATCAAAGTGATTTTGCGTGATGATTTGGCAACGTGGCAAGCATTAAATGTAACCGCCTTTTTGATGAGTGGCTTGGGTGCAACGCAAAATATTGTGGGCAAACCTTATCAAGATGCAAGTGGCATTCAGTATTTACCGATGAGCCAACAGCCGATTATGGTACATCAGGCAGACCGTGCGACATTGTTGGAAATTTTGCAAAGTGCCAATCAAAAAGAAATGGCGGTGGCAATTTATACCGAAGAATTATTCAAAACATACAATGATGTAGATAATCGTGCAGAAGTTGCCAAACATGAAACAGGCAATTTGAATTTGGTGGGTATTGCCATTCGTGGCAAGAAAAATGCGGTGGATAAATTAACCAAAGGCATTGCATTACACCCTTAAATTATCATGAAAAATGCCGTTTGAATTTGAGTTCAAACGGCATTTTTTATTGCAATAACCCTTTCAACCTTCCTGAAATGATTTTTCGGACTGGTTCAATGCGTGATCCAATGAAAATTTGCCTGCCCCAGCATGCCACAACAATAAAAACACCATGCAAAACAACGCTGCCGCCTCGCCTTTATTGCCCATCGGATTAAAAATACCGCCCGATGCCGCATGAAACATAAAATACGCCACCGCCATTTGTCCTACCAAAACAAAGGCAGTCAAACGGGTAAACAAACCCAAAATCAACAAGATACCGCCCACAATTTCCAGCACCCCCGCCACACCAAACATAGAAAATAATGGCACAGAACCATTACCTTTGGTCATAGACACAGGGAACTCAAAAAATTTCGCCGTGCCGTGCAACAAAAACATATAGCCCACCGCCACACGCGTCAGCAACAAAACGAACGGGTTGAATTGATGGGCTAATTTTTCAAATAAAGCATTCATGATGAATCCTAAAAAAGTTAAAAATAAAGAATGTATGCATTATAATGAAATAAAATCAGCGAAAAATACCGATTTTCGAATATCATTATTTCCTAATCTAAAACAATCCGGAAAAGCGTATGGACAAATTAACCGCCATCAAAGTGTTTTTATCGGTTGCCGAAACCGGCAGTTTTACCGCCGCCGCCGACCGTTTGGATATGTCCAAACCGATGATTACGCGCCACATTGCCCTGATGGAAGAATGGCTCAACGCCCGCTTGTTCCAACGCACCACACGGCAAGTCAGGCTCACGGATGCCGGCGAACAAGCCTTGGTGTTTTGCCAAAAAATGCTGGCCTTAAGCGGCGAAATGGAACAGGAATTGGCGGCACAGCAAGGCGATTTGCGCGGCAATATCCGTTTGAGCAGCAGCGGTTCGTTTGGGGCGGTGCATTTGACGCAAGCGGTCAATGTGTTTTTGCGCGAACATCCGAATTTAAGCATTCATTTGGAATTAAGCGACAAATTGCTGGATTTGGTGGCTGAGCGCATTGATCTGGCGGTGCGCATTACCAACCACCCCGATCCGAATTTAGTGGCGCGCAAATTGGCCCCCTGCCGCTCGCTGATTGTGGCTACGCCCGAGTATTTGGCTCGCTTCGGCACGCCCAAGCACCCCGAAGATTTGCGGCACCATCGCTATTTGACCCACGCCAACATTAACCGCAAAGAATGGTATTTTTATCAAGAAAATCAGGAATTGGTATTGGAATTAACCAGCCAGTTAACCACCAATGAAACCACCGTGCTGCTCAACAGTGTGTTGTCGCACAGCGGCGTGGCGATGCTGCCGAAATATTTGCTTGAAGATTATCTGCAAAACGGGCAACTGCAAGCGGTGCTCACCGATTGGCAGTTGCCCGAGTTTACGATTTATCTGCTTTATCCCTCCCGGCATAAATTGCCGTTGGCGGTGCGGGCGCTGGTGGATTTTTTGGCGGGGTATTTTGCAGATAGGGATTGGTAGAATGCTTTCAGACAGGCATAAAACTGCCTGAGGCTGCCTGAAACAAAAAAGCATTTCGCCACAAGGTTGAGCGTGCCGATGGATCGTATCTTTAATTCTTTCCACACCGTAAATCGCAAAATGCACGGTATGGCCGTTTCGGACACCAAAAAGTAGGCTTTTGGCGGAAGCCGTTTTTGGCTCACCAAAGCAACCAAAGGATTTCATCATGCGTTGCGTACCGCTTGAGTTATACCCAAATTTGATCCAAGTATCTTGCATTCACCAAATTACTGATAAATAAAAATAATTAATAAATATCGAGTATCAAGTTGTATCATGTTTTTAAATTTGATTGGCTATCGCGAATCCGGCGCCGGTTAACAAAATGCCTGTCTGAAAACATTTTCAGACAGGCATTTCTCTATAGCGGATTCAATTACTTCGATACAAGGCAGCAAGCCGCAGCAACGACGTAGCGAAAATTAAGTTAATCCGCTATGAATAAAAACATCCATCAAAAGCGGAATATCCGCTTATTTCCACACCAGCAAAGCATGGTTGCGTTTACCGCGGCGCAGAATGGTGTATTTGCCGAAGCGTTTGTGCGCATCGGTTAACAGATAGGCATCGTCGGGTTTTTCCGGTGCATGATCAGGGTTGTTTAACGCCACCGCGCCGCCGTTGGCCAGCACCGCCTTGCTGTTGACAAAGCCGCGCGCTTCTTTGTTCGACTGCGCCAAACCCGACAACACCAGCGCTTCCACCACGTTTACGCTGCCGGACACTTCAAACGCAGGCAAACCGTCGAGCGCGAGCTGCCCGAAATCGGATTCGGTAAGGCTGCTCTGATCTTCGGCAAACAGGCTCTCCGAAATACGCTGCGCCGCCTGTAAAGCCGCTTCGCCGTGAATCAGGCGGGTCATTTCTTCGGCCAAAATACGTTGCGCTTCGGGTTTGGTGCCGCTCTCTTTATCTTTCGCTTCGATGGCATCAATCTCCTCAACCGATAAGAAAGTAAAATATTTCAGAAATTTATACACATCGGCATCGGCCACTTTCAGCCAGAACTGGTAAAACTGATAGGGCGAGGTTTTTTCCGCGCTCAGCCACACCGCGCCGCCTTCGGTTTTGCCGAATTTGGTGCCGTCGGATTTGGTAACCAGCGGCAGGGTCAGGCCGTACACCGTGGCTTTGTTGAGGCGGCGGGCAAGGTCGATGCCGCCGGTGATGTTGCCCCATTGGTCGGAGCCGCCGATTTGCAGCCGCACGCCGTGGCGCTTGTTTAACTCGGCAAAATCATAGCCCTGCAACAGCGCATAGGCGAACTCGGTAAACGAAATGCCCGCATCGTCGCGCTCAATGCGCTGCTTCACCGATTCTTTGTTCAGCATCGCGTTCACCGAAAAATGCTTGCCGATGTCGCGCAGAAAATCCAGGCAGTTCATGCCGCCGAACCAATCGTAATTGTTGGCCATAACGGCGGGGTTTTCGCCTTCGAAACTTAAAAACGGCTGCAACTGGCCGCGGATTTTTTCCACCCAGCCCGCCACCGTTTCCGCCGTGTTCAGGCTGCGCTCGGCGGCTTTGAAGCTCGGATCGCCGATCATGCCGGTTGCTCCGCCCACCAGCGCAACCGGCGTGTGGCCGGCCAGTTGGAAACGGCGCAAAGCCAACACCGGCAGCAGATGGCCGATATGCAGGCTGTCGGCGGTGGGGTCGAAACCGCAATAGAGCGCGATTTTTTCTTCGTTTAACAAAGCGTCTAAGGCTTCGGCATCGGTGGTCTGCGCGATCAGGCCGCGCGCTTGGAGGTCTTGGATAACTGAGGTCATGTGGTTTCCGTTGTTAAGCTGCTGCCGGCCTAAGATGGCCGAATCGATAAAAATAAACGCGTATTTTACACCAAGCTCTATATAAACGGGCAGCGCCACCGACAAACATCAAGCCAAATATTGCCTGAGACCTTTGCAAAAAAGTTTTTAATCCTGAATTTATTGATATCTCGTCATACTCGAGCTTGAGGCCAGTGTTTTCAGGTATCGAAAAGAATTTTGCAAAGGTCTCTGCCTATCAAGAATTTAATCCGGCAAAAAAGAGAGCCTAAGCTCTCTTTTTCTGCAAAACATATCGCCCGCCTATTAATGACGGCCATGCCCTCGACCGCCACCGCGACGCTCCTCGTAACGAGCATGTCGTTGTACGCCACGGCGGTTATCGTACCGCGCTTGCTGACGCGCACCGTCTCTGCCACCATGGCCGATATAGTAGCGGTTATTATTATTGCGCTTGCTGGCGTGTTCGCGACGGTAATCCCGATAATTGGCATAACGGCGCGCTTCTTTGCCGCGCAGCATATCGCGGTTCACCGCTTCGCGGTAGGCTTCGTAGTCCTTACGGTTACGGAATTCGCGGCCGCCGTAGTAATAGCGGTTGTTGTGATAGCCTTCGCGGGTGTAATTGGCGTTGTTTTTCGCCAGCAGATTACCCAGCAGGCCGCCGGCTGCCGCGCCCAACAAAGTCGATTCCAAATTATTGCCAATCATGCTGCCGGCCACGCCGCCCACCGCCGCGCCCACGATGGTACCTTGGGTACGGTTCATTTCCGCCATCGCCATCGGGCTGGCTACCAATGCAACCGCTGTTAATAAGCCGGTTAAGCGAGTACTGATTTTCATTGTGTCTGCTCCTTTTTTGGTTTTAATGTTTATGCGCCGGTAGCCGAAGCCGCCTGACGATGGCTTGATTATGCGGCGGAACCTGAAAATCCGCCCCGCTCTTAGCATAAGTTTAATTTTGGTTTACGCAAAAAATGGCTTGTACGTTGCATTTTACCTACAACCATGAATGTAAATATTTCAGACAGGCATTAATAAAGCCGGCAATTGCCGGCTATTTGAAAATATCCTTTCACAGTTGATGCTACAAAGTCAGTGCTAGCTATAAATAACTGATTGCACACAACGATCGAAAAAAACACAATAGAGCCTGATCTTTTATTCATTTGATAAAACACAGCTAAGGCTTAAGCGCTAGTGGCTTGCAAGATTAAGCCGCGCGACTGGGGGTTTTGGAGAACGGTCATTTCTATCTTCCTTTACACATTACGCTTTTATAATCTTTGGTATTTTTCAAGTTTGATTTTGTTGGCTTTTATCTATCAGCCATTGCATCATAGAGGTACAATCAATTACTTGCTTTTTGTATTTATTCCAATTGCCGACATACTTGTTTCCGTGAAACATATTATTTCGATAACGGATAATGACGCAAAATGTAAACTTAATGACGTCAGATGGAGTTGACTTGAATTGATTAAAATCATTTTCCAAAAAGCATCGAAATAAATATTCTTCAGAGCTTTTTCGATTACCGTGAAAAAGAGCTTTTACGTATTTGTCATTACCTTTGTATCGGTCAAAAAAGGTTTGAACTGTTTCGGTAAACTCATCATCGATAAACCCAGATAATCGATTGATTTTATCATTATTTAAAGCACTTCTTAACTGGCAATTTTTTTCAAATAGGCAAATTTCAAAGATGTTCCAAGTCATAAGGAAGTATAAAGCGAAATCATATTTAATGATTTCCTCCATATCAGCATCATTTGCTTTGAATCTAGATTTTAACCAATCTTTGACTTGTTCGAGTGATTCTGTATTTTCCATTTTTTAGGTAACGGTTCATGAAATAAAACCATTTTTCAGACGGCCTTTCTTTTATTAATAGCAGGCCGTCTGAAAGTGATTACACATTAAACAAGAAATGAATCACATCGCCGTCCTGCACCACATATTCCTTGCCTTCGGCGCGCATTTTGCCGGCTTCTTTGGCTTTGGCTTCGCCGCCGAGACTAACGAAATCGTCGTAGGCAATCACTTGGGCGCGGATAAAGCCGCGTTCGAAATCGGTGTGGATCACGCCGGCGGCTTGCGGGGCGGTGTCGCCTTTGTGAATCGTCCACGCGCGCACTTCTTTTACGCCGGCGGTGAAATAGGTTTGCAGGCCGAGCAAATCGTAGCCGGCGCGGATTAAGCGGTTCAAGCCCGGCTCTTCCAAGCCCATTTCGGCGAGGAATTCGGCTTTTTCTTCGTCTTCGAGTTCGGCGATTTCGCTCTCCAACGCGGCGCACACGGCCACCACGGGGGCGTTTTCTTTGGCGGCCAATTCTTTCAGGCGGTCCAAGTGCGGGTTGTTTTCAAAGCCGTCTTCGGCGACGTTGCCGACATACATGGCGGGCTTGGCGGTAAGCAGGAACAGCGGGCGCAACATGGCCAGATCTTCGGCATCGAGGCCGAACGAGCGCACGGGTTTGCCTTCGTTGAGGTGCGGCAGCAGTTTTTCGCACAGGGCAACCAGTTTTTGCGCATCTTTGTCGCCGGATTTGGCGCGTTTGCCTTCGCGCACGATGGCTTTTTCCACACTGGCCAAGTCCGCCAGCGCCAGCTCGGTGCCGATGGTTTCGATGTCGGCAATGGGATCGACTTTGCCGGAAACGTGCACGATGTTGTCGTCGTCGAAACAGCGCACCACGTTCACGATGGCATCGGTTTCGCGGATATTGGCGAGAAACTGGTTGCCCAAGCCTTCGCCTTTGCTGGCGCCGGCCACTAAGCCTGCGATGTCAACGAATTCGACGATGGCGGGCTGCATTTTCTGCGGGTTGACGATTTTCGCCAGCGCATCCATGCGCGGGTCGGGCACTTCGACGATGCCGACGTTGGGTTCGATGGTGCAGAAGGGGTAGTTGGCCGCTTCGATGCCCGATTGGGTGAGCGCGTTGAAGAGGGTGGATTTGCCGACGTTGGGCAGGCCGACGATGCCGCATTTTAAGCTCATGGGTATTCCTGAAATAGGTGAAATTTAACGCGCGATTGTAGCATATTTCGATTCCCTTTTGCTGGCATGCCGCCCTCTCCTATCCGCTATTCAATCTGTTAAAAAGCCTGTCTGAAAATCATGTTTTTTCAGACAGGCATTATCCGTGAGCCGATTATTCGCGCGTTATTTCACCAAGCGGTTTTTTCTTTTTCCTCATTAATAAGAAGCAACCGATCAATAACTGTATCCATGTTGAAATCAAAGACATGTATTGATCTTGCAAAACTTGGGTCATTAACGGGTAAGCGGAAATCGCATAAAGAATAATATAGAACTCATTGCCTCGGCATGCTTTTTTGTATAAATACCAATGTATGGGTAAAAACAATACGGGAATAAAAAAGCCGGCTATGGCAAAGTCTCGAACGTATACTTCATAAACGGTATAGAGATTGGTGGGAACCGGCGTAAATTCGTAGCCCCGAACCAGCGATATGGGCGGATTGGTCAGCCCGAAAGCGGAAAGTACGCTGAAGAAAAAGCGCAAAGAATAATCACCGAAAGCCGGCGAATTAAAATCACTCATCTGAAGCGATAGCGCAACAAAAGGGGCAATTAAATAGTTATGCACACTATCGATAAAACTCAAGATATTATCGCCGAATGATGCATCGGCCGAAGCTCCTTTGGAAGTTAACAAGGCCACCAGTAAAAACATACTCAATAATCCTCCGCTTAACACCAGCAAACTTTTTGCCTTTATCTTGCCCAACAAAGCCAAAGGAATAACGGTGAAAAGGAAAATCATCAAAAAGAATGTACGCCCGGTAGTCAGAAAAGCATAAAACAATGCAAGCAGTACCGCCAATACCGCTTGCCATTTATTTAATTGTTTTTTCGCCGCATAAAACACGCCGATGGCCGCACTCAAAAACGCAAAGGTAAACAGATAACCCAATCTGCCCATATCTTTGCCCTCATTATTAAAGGCATAGCGTAATCGTGTATAACCGGTGCTGGTAAAAATATTCTGCCCCGCATAGCCGACCACCATTTGGTAAAACTCAGGCAATGCCAGAATCAAAATAATTTGCACCAACGTAAACAGCTTTTTATTCAATACATATTCGTAAGGCAGCTCTTGCGACTTGGCGATCGGCTTACCTAACTGAGTCGCGACCATAATGCAAAAGGCAAATAGATGCACACATATCTGGATCAGCAGGTATTCTTCCGAAACGGCATAATAAACATCTTGAAAGAGCATATAGATGATAAAAATAGCCGCCCACACACCGAAATACAGCGTGAAAGGGTTGAAGGGGCCATACCTGCCTAATTTGGCTACAAATAAGCCAAATAGAGTAATTGCAATCAGAATACAAAGTATAAAAATCGTTAGCATATTGCGTACTTATCAAAGTCAAATCGAGTAAACCAAATCTAATATTTGGTTGCATTATAAAACTCAATTCACTTAATTGTAAGCAAAATAGCTATTTTATGTAATGATTTGTTCATGCCAAATTCATTATTACCGCCGTTATTAAATTATTTAAACAGCAAAATCAACACCAGCGCCACCGCAATCACGGCCAGCCACAGGCTTTGCCGCTGTTGGATTTTCACCAGATGCAGATAGGCGTCGCGCATTTCCTGCTGGCGGGTTTCATCAACCAGCGCGTTGATTTTGCGCGGCAGCGCGGGCAGGATTTGCGCCCAGTCGGGCGCTTCGTTTTTCAGTTGTTGGATAAACGCTTTGGGGCCGACCTGCTCGTTCATCCATTTGGTTAAAAACGGCTTGGCGGTGTCCCACAAATCCAAATCGGGGTCGAGCTGGCGGCCCAAACCTTCGATATTGAGCAGGGTTTTCTGCAACAACACGAGCTGCGGCTGGATTTCGACATTAAAGCGACGGCTCACTTCAAACAGGCGCATCAGCACCAGGCCGAACGATATTTGCGACAGCGGCTTGTTGAAAATCGGTTCGCACACCGAGCGCACGGCGGCTTCCAGCTCTTCGGCGCGGGTGTCGGGCGGCACCCAGCCCGATTCGATGTGGGCGGTGGCCACGCGGTGGTAGTCGCGGTTGAAAAAGGCGAGGAAATTGATTGCCAGATAACGTTTGTCGTAATCGGTGAGGCTGCCGACAATGCCGAAATCGAGCGCGATATAGCGGCCGTCGTCGGCCACCAAAATATTGCCGGGGTGCATATCGGCATGGAAAAAGCCGTTGCGGAACACTTGGGTAAAGAAAATTTCCACGCCGTAACGGGCGAGTTGCCGCAAGTCGATGCCTTTGGCTTTCAAAGCGGCAATATCGGCTACCGGCGTGCCATCCATCCATTCGATGGTGAGCACGTCGCGGCTGCAATAGTCGTAATACACTTTGGGCACGATCAGCATGGTGCTGTCTTTAAAATTGCGACCGAGTTGGCTGGCGTTGGCCGCTTCGCGCATCAGATCGAGTTCGTCGTGCAGGTATTTGTCGAATTCGGCCACCACTTCGCGCGGCTTTAAGCGCTTGCCGTCGGCAAACAGCCGCTCCACCCAGCCCGCGCCGAAGCGCAGCAGCGCCAAATCCTGCTCGATTACCGGCACCAAATTGGGGCGCAGCACTTTCACCGCCACCTCTTCGCCGCTGTGCAAACGGGCTTTGTGCACCTGCGCAATCGAGGCGCTGGCCACCGGCACGGTTTCAAATTCGGCATACAGCGCCTCAATCGGCTGCCCCAGCGAGGCTTCGATCTGGCGGCGCGACAATTCGGCATCAAACGGCGGCACGCGGTCTTGCAGCTTGGCCAACTCCTGCGCGTAATCGTGCGGAATCAGGTCGGGGCGGGTGGAGAGTACCTGTCCGAACTTCACGAATATCGGCCCCAAACTCTCCAGCGCTTCGCGCAGGCGAACCGGCAAAGCCTTATCACGCTCCTGTTGCGATTGCGGTAATTTCTGAATCAGCGCGCGCAGCCAGCCTTGGCGGATGTGGCCGGCAAAAATATCCGTCAACCCATAGCGGTAGACGGTTTTGGCAATCACGGTAGAGCGTTTGAGCCATTTCATGGTAAGTAATCTGTAACAATCGGAAAAGCCGTATTATAGTATAAAGTCACCAACGGCATGCCTACTTACTGTTTGCCGTTTGGCCGAATATGCCTGTCTGAAAGTGATCAGACCTATTTTCCGCCAAACAAAAATTTTCCTTTTAAATCAAAATACAGCAATATTATTCATAAAGAAAAAGAATATTTTTCACAAAATAAATCATTTTTCATCTTGATTTCAATAGCTTAAGCACATACCCTATATCAAACTCATTCATATTTTTTCAGACAGGCATCCATCCGTGCCTGCCAAACCGTTTTCCGAGACCGCTTTCATGATTGCCCCGCAAAAAAAACTCAGCTTCGAATTCTTCCCCACCCGCACCCCGGAAGGCCGCGCCAAACAAATCATCACCCGCAAGCAACTTAGCCAATACAATCCCGAATTTTTCTCCTGCACCTCCGGTGCCGGCGGCTCCACCAAAGAAGGCACCATGCAGGCGATTACCGATATTCTGAACGAAGGCATCGCCGCCGCCCCTCACCTGCCCTGTATCGGCGAAACCCCCGAAGAAATCAAAGAATTGCTCAACACCTATAAAGACATGGGCGTACGCCATATCGTGGCACTGCGCGGCGATATACCCTCCGGCGTCGGCGTCGGCATGAGCGGCTTGCGTTATGCCAACGAATTGGTCGAGCTGATTAAAAACGAATACGGCGACTACTTCCATATCGAAGTGGCCGCCTATCCCGAATACCACCCGCAATCGCGCAGCGCAGAAGACGATTTGAACAATTTCGTACGCAAAGCCAAAGCCGGTGCCGATTCGGCGATTACCCAATATTTCTACAACCCGGACGCTTATTTCCGCTTTGTGGACGACGTGCAGGGCCGCGGCGTCGACATCCCGATTATCCCCGGCATCATGCCGATTGCGAGCTTTTCCAAACTGGCCCGCTTCTCCGACACCTGCGGCGCGGAAATCCCGCGCTGGCTGCGCCTGAAGCTGCAATCCTATGCCGACGACACCGCTTCCATCAAAGCGTTGGCACTCGATGTGGTTACCGAAATGTGCGAACGCCTGCTGCGCGAAGGTGCGCCCAGCCTGCATTTCTATACCCTAAACCAAGCCGGCTTGGTATCCACGATTTGCCAGCGCCTAGGGTATTAAGCAGCGGTCCGAATGGTTTTTTATCCATTCTTTTCCCTATGCCTGTCTGAACAAATGCCTGTCTGAACTATTTTTCAGACAGGCATTACCGTTTGCCAAACATAGGCCTAAAAACGATTCTCCATCCGCCCTATTCAATCCCCGCCCATTTATGCGTCTGCACACTCAATTGCCAATGCACGGCGGCATCGGGGCGGCTGTTTAACAGGCCGATTTGGCGGATAGTGTCGTAGATATTCATTTCACCGTTTCGTTCGCAAGGCGAAAGATAATAATGTTCGGCGCGGATTTTCTGCTCCATCGTCGCGCAAAACGCCAGCACATCGCCGTCGGCCACGATGCGCACTTCGTCTGCCGTTTCAATGCACTGCTGTTCATACTTGGCCGCGTAGCAGGCTTTCGGGCTGGCGGCCACATAATCGATTTGCGGCGGCGCGGGATTCAACCCATTGGTTTCCAAATAAAGGCGGTAGCCGGCCGATTTCAAGGCATCGAGCAACACTGCCAAATGAGGCTGTATGGTCGGTTCGCCGCCGGTGATGATGATGTTGCGGGCGGTATAACTTTTCAGACGGCCTAAAATGTCCGCTAGGTTCATCATCGTGAACGTGAGGTAATCGGTGTCGCACCAAGCGCAGGCGAGATTGCATTTGCCCAAGCGGATAAACACGGCGCTCATGCCGGTGTTGTAGCCTTCGCCTTGCAGGCTCTCGAAAATTTCGACGATGCGGTATGCGGGGTTTTCGGGGCGGATTTCGGTCATGCTGCGCCCCACACGGCCAAAAACGCCAACAGCGCGGGCAAGCCCTGTTTGATGAGAATCCCTTTGTTTGAGGTAACGGCCCCCCAAAGGGCGGCGGTTATCACGAAGCCGAGAAACAGCAAGGTGGCTTCGGTGCCGGTGTTTTCCGGCGCGAAAAACTGCGCCCATACGATGCCGGCGGCCAGAAAACCGTTATACAACCCCTGGTTGCTGAACATCACCTGCACGCGCTTTTGCTGCATAAATTCTTCGGGCAGACCGAAAATGCGGGCGGCCTGCGGGCTGGGGATTTTGCACATTTCGAGATACATAATATAAAAATGTTCGGCGGCCACGATTAAGGCCAATATGGTTGCTAAGGTTTGCATGGTTTAGTTTCCTTCATATTCGGCGCACGAGGTGGGTGTTTCCCACAGTTTGACGCTGCACACGGGCAGTCCGGCGCTTTTCAGACGGCCAAAGATTTCCACACTCAGGTTTTCGGCGGTGGTGCGGCGGTTTAGGCGCAGGGTTTTCATCTGCCAGCCCTCCAGCAAGGCGGCGATTTGGCTTTCGCGCGCGTTGCCGCCGTGGTAGATGAAGGCGTGGTCGAACGGCTCGATAACGGTTTGTTTGACAATGGTTTTCAAGTCGGCAAAGTCCATCACCATGCCCGCTTTGGCGCCTGCTTCGATCAGGCCGTCTGAAACGGTGATTTCGAGCGAATACGTGTGGCCGTGCAGGTTTTGGCATTTGCCGTCGTGGCCGTCGAGCATATGGGAGGAATCGAAGGTGAAGATTTTGGTGATTTTCATGCTGTTTTGCCCGCCAAGTATTCTGTTAAACCGCGCTCGCGCAGCACGCAGCTCGGGCATTCGCCGCAGCCGCCCGCCACGCCGTGGTAGCAGGTGTGGGTGTGTTCGCGGATATAGTCCAAACAGCCTAATTCGTCGGCCAGTGCCCAGGTTTGCGCTTTGGTGAGGTACATCAGCGGCGTGTGGATTTGGAAATCGTAGTCCATCGCCAGATTGAGGGTGACGTTCATCGATTTGATGAAGATGTCGCGGCAGTCGGGGTAGCCGGAAAAGTCGGTTTCGCACACGCCGGTAATGAGGTGGCGGGCGTTACGGCTTTTGGCGTAGATGGCGGCGTACAGCAGAAACAGGGCGTTGCGGCCGTCGACGAAGGTGTTGGGCACACCGCCTGCGGGGGCTTGGATTTCGGCGGTTTCGTCCATTAGCGCGTTATGGGTGATTTGCTGCATCAGGCTCAAATCGAGCACGGTTTGGCGTACGCCCAAATCTTGGGCGATCCAGCGGGCGCGTTCCAGCTCGATGGCGTGGCGCTGGCCGTATTGGAAGGTGATGGCTTCAACGTTGTCGTTGCCGTATCGGCGGATGGCCTGAATCAGGCAGGTGGTGGAATCCTGGCCGCCTGAAAAGACGACCACGGCTTTTTGAGGGTTCATGGCGGGTTCCTAGTTTTGTTGTCGCGGGATGGATTGCGAACCGCGTATTGATTGAAGCGGCGATTATACAGGATTTGCGTACAACGGTTTCCCTGCTGCTTATGCCTGTCTGAAAACTTTCAGACAGGCATTTTCCATTGTATTTCGACCATAAAAAGCTTGTGAATTCATGACAATAAAATAAAACAGCTCACCCTTTATCACCTTAGCCAAACAATTAATCCAGCCTCTATTGCCAATATCGTAAATTTATGTAAGATTCACGTTTGAAAACTATTTTAAACACATTAAAAAAACTCAAACTACTCATTATGACCAACACCACTTCGGGGCCTGCCGACCATCCTTCGCGTTTCCAGCGCTTTATCCGCTGGCTAAGCCAGAGCGAGCGTATCCTGCCTTACCAGCTCATCTGGCTGGACATTATTTTCTCCGCCTGCGGCGCTTATCTGCTGATACACAGCCAAGAAAGCATCGCGCTGATCGGTTGCGCGTTATTGATTCAATTGCGTTTGTTTTGCAATTTGCTGGAAAACGGCATCCGCCGCGAGCAACAACTGTTTACCCCGCTATCAGAGGTGTGGCGTGATTTAACCGACCGCTTCTGCGACAGTGTGTTAATCGTTGCCTTGGGGCATGCCATCGGCCAGGCGTGGCTGGGTTGGCTGGCGGCATTGCTGACCTTGTTTTCATCCTACGCCCGCCTGCTGCTTCACAATTCCGGCTTGGCCGACAACAGCAACCACCTGCGCGATACCTACCCGCGCCTGCTGCTGCTTACCGCCACCTGCCTGCTGGGCGCTGTCGAACATCACTTTATGGCTACCAATTTCCTGCTCGGCATGGCCTTGGTGCTGATTACCCTCGACAGCCTGTGGACTTTCTGCCGCCGCATCCGTCATTTGGTCAAATCCTTGCAAACTTAATATCCTCTTTATCGTGTTCAACGTTTTCTTACCCACCGTATGCCTGTCTGAAAACCGCATACGGCCGCGTTCGTTTTTCCGACCGTTTTCCGCTAAAATAGTATTCTTTTGATTTTCATTTTTCGAGTATTTTCATGTTAGTCCTCGGCATCGAATCCTCCTGCGATGAAACCGGCGTCGCGCTTTACGATACCGCACGCGGCCTCATCGGCAACCAGTTGCATACCCAAATGGCCATGCACGCCGAATACGGCGGTGTGGTGCCGGAATTGGCCAGCCGCGACCACATCCGCCGGCTGGTACCGCTAACCGAAGCCTGTCTGAAAGAAGCCGGCGTTTCCTATGGCGACATCGATGCGGTGGCGTTTACCCAAGGCCCCGGCCTCGGCGGAGCCTTACTGGCCGGCTCCAGCTATGCCAATGCACTGGCGTTTGCCTTGGGCAAACCGGTGGTGCCGGTGCACCATCTCGAAGGCCACCTGCTCTCGCCGCTGCTGGCCGACGAGCAACCGCCCTTCCCCTTTGTCGCCCTGCTGGTTTCCGGCGGCCATACCCAATTGATGGCGGTACGCGGTATCGGCGACTACACCCTGTTGGGCGAAAGCGTGGACGATGCCGCCGGCGAAGCCTTCGATAAAACCGCCAAACTGCTCGGTCTGCCCTATCCCGGCGGCGCACGCTTATCCGAGCTGGCCAAACTCGGTCGTCCCGATGCCTTCAACTTTCCGCGCCCGATGCTGCATTCGCACGATTTGCAAATGAGCTTTTCCGGTTTGAAAACCTCGGTATTAACCACCGTACAGAAAACGCGCGAGGCCCACGGCGGCGAGTTGCCCGATTCCGTCCGCAACGACATCTGCCGCGCCTTTCAAGATGCTGTGGTCGACGTATTGGCCGCCAAAGCCGCCAAAGCGATGCAACAAACCGGTTTTGGCACTTTGGTGGTCGCCGGCGGCGTCGGCGCCAACTGGAAGCTGCGCGAAACGCTCGGCAAACTGCACATCCGCCGCAGCCCGCGCGCCAAGCCGGAGCCGGTAAAGGTTTACTTTCCGCCGCTGCCGCTGTGTACCGACAACGGCGCCATGATTGCCTTCGCCGGCGCCATGCGTCTCGACGGTGCACAAACAGCCGGCGCTTTTAACGTACGGCCGCGCTGGCCGCTGGCCGAAATCGTACGCAGCGGCGATACGCCGGTATCAGCCGTTTAACCATCGTTTTCAAGCCATCGCGTTTGCTGCGATTGGTTTCCATGTGAAAAGTCCAACAAAAATGCCTGTCTGAAAATCTTTTCAGACAGGCATACTTTATATAACAACAGCGTTATTCCTTAATCAAACGCTTGGACAACTCTTCCAAAGGCACGCCTTTGGTTTCCGGCATCATAAATTTCACGAACAACAGCTGCAACACCATCATACCGGTAAAGATCATAAAGACCGAGCTGGCGCCGATGGTATCAAACAAAAACGGAATCATCGCCGGAATCGCCGCCGCCAATACCCAGTGGGTACTGCTGCCCAAAGCCTGCCCTTGCGCGCGCAGGTGGCTGGGGAAAATTTCCGAAATAAACACCCAAATCACCGCCCCTTGGCCAACCGCGTGCGCCGCGATAAACAGGAAGAACAGGAAAGGTACGATGGTACCGCTCCAGCTTTGCAAAAACGCCAACGAAATCAGGCCGAGCGAAATAATATAGCCGAAAGAGCCGATATACATCAAAGTACGGCGCCCCAATTTATCGATCAGCAACAGGCCCAGCAGCGTGAAGACCAAATTCACCACGCCCACGCCTACGCTGCTGAACAAAGCGGCGTCCTTTTCCAAACCGGCGATTTCGAAAATCCGCGGTGCATAATAAAGGAAAGCATTGATACCGGAGAACTGGTTGAAAAACGCCACCAAAACCGCCAACCACACCAGCAAACGGTATTTGCCCAGCCAGATGCTTTCGCTGCCGTGGCTCGCATCTTCTTTGCCCGCTTCGATCAACTCATTCAAATCGCGGGTAGGGTCAATCTGGCGCAACACCGCACGCGCCTCGTCGTAACGACCTTTCATCATCAGCCAACGCGGCGACATCGGCACCGTCATCACCATCAAGGTGTAAATAAAGGCCGGCAGTGCCTCGATACCGATCATCCAACGCCAAGCCATATCACCCAAACCGGCATTGGCAAACAGATAATTCGACAAGAAAGCGATCAGAATACCGAAAACGATATTGAACTGATACATCGCCACCAAGCGGCCGCGGCGCTCGGCAGGCGCAATTTCCGAAACATACGCCGGTGCCGCAATCGTCGACGCGCCTACGCCCAAGCCGCCGATAAAGCGGAAAAAGGCAAACGACCAAGGATCCGACACCACCGCCGAACCGACCGCCGAAACGGTATACAGCACGCCGATAATAATCAGCGTTTTTTTACGGCCCAGCGCATCGGTGGGCCAGCCACCGAACATCGCACCGATTACCGTCCCCCATAGCGCGGAAGACATCACCACCACACCATGGAACAAACTGGCACTGCCAAAGAGCGTATAGTGCCCCCACATTTCGGAAAGCGATTTCTCGGCACCGGAAATCACCACCGTATCGAAGCCGAACAGAAAGCCGGCCAGCGCGACCGTAATCGACCAAAACAGGATTTTAGACTGATTCATTATGAAGCGACCTTTTGGTTCATTAGAGACAAACCGGCACAGGCGTAGCCAACCGGTCGGAAACCGAGCAGACATCTTACGATTGTAGGTGCTTGAAGAGAAAGGCCGGGCATCACTAAGTTGAGGCTGCTCAACCCGGGCAGATGGAAAAACAGTGCCGGTTTTTTTAACCTGCTTATTATGGTCGGGAAAACGCATACGGCTGCTTATCCCGTTAAATATTCTAGGGTCTGTCGACAATTAACCGGCGAAGCGGTTTTTTGAGACAAAAACCGCGTATGCAAGGCAAAAAGCACAGCAAGGTTGAACACCTTGCGAGCATTTTTAACGCCGCAGACGGGTTTTTTTGACCCAAAACACCGCCGTTGCGTTAATTGTCGACAGACCCTAGTGTCTTTACACTACGCTAAAATTCGCAACACTTCCTTACCCAATCGATTATTCGGTTACATTTCAAGATATCCGGTAGCTAATCATGCCCTTATTCTGGTTTCTGCAAAATTGCCGATAAATGGGGAAACTTTGCCAATGCCTGTCTGAAAACAAATCTGCCTCTTTTCAGACAGGCCTGCCCCTTTTTGTAACGGCCCAAGCGCTTATGATAAAATAGCGCACTTCGTACCGCCGTTTGTTGCGCTTTGCACAGCCGCCGTACCCGTTTTTGAGTATCCGGCGCCCGCTGCGGCGTACCGGATAGCGCACACCCACCCCGTTAATAGACTGTTAAGGAAATCACATGGCCGGCCATAGTAAATGGGCGAATATCCAACACAAAAAAGCCCGAGTCGATGCCAAACGCGGCAAAATCTTCACCCGTCTGATCAAAGAAATCACCGTCGCCGCCCGCTTGGGCGGCGGCGATCCCGCCTCCAACCCACGCCTGCGCCTGGCGATGGACAAAGCCTGGGATGCCAATATGCCCAAAGACAACGTACAACGCGCCATCGACAAAGGCACCGGCAATTTGGAAGGTGCCGACTACATCGAGCTGCGTTACGAAGGCTACGGCATCGGCGGCGCGGCGCTGATGGTCGACTGCATGACCGACAACAAAACCCGCACCGTCGCCGATGTGCGCCATGCGTTCAACAAAAACGGCGGCAACTTGGGCACCGACGGCTGCGTGGCCTTCCAGTTCCAACACCAAGGCTATCTGGTGTTTACCGGCGCTGATGAAGACGCACTGATGGAAGCGGCGCTGGAAGCCGGCGCGGAAGACGTATTGGTCGACGACGAAGGCATCATCGAAGTGATTACCGCCCCTGCCGACTGGGCGGGCGTAAAAGCCGCGCTGGAAACGGCCGGTTTCCGTTCCGAAGACGGCGACGTCACCATGCGCGCGCAAAACGAAACCGTATTAAGCGGCGAGGATGCGGTCAAAATGCAAAAACTGATCGATGCGCTGGAAGATTTGGACGACGTACAAAACGTTTACACCTCTGCGGTACTTGAGTTACCCGAATAAACCCCTTATCTTATCCGCAGCGGCAAACCGCCCGATAACTTCGCAAAAAGGATACCCCATGACCCGTATGGTTCACTGCATCAAATTGGGCAAAGAAGCCCCCGGCATGAAATTCGCGCCGCTGCCCAACGAATTGGGCAAACGCATTTTCGAAAATGTTTCCCAAGAAGCCTGGGATGCTTGGACGCGTCACCAAACCATGTTGATTAACGAAAACCGCCTAAGCCTGGCCGATCCGCGTGCGCGCCAGTATCTGGCGCAACAAATGGAAAATTATTTCTTTGGCGACGGTGCCGACAGCGTACAAGGTTATACGCCCGAAAATTAAGCCGCACCATTTGCTTTTCAGACAGGCATATGCCTGTCTGAAATCATATTGATTAGAACATATTGCACAGTATGTACCTTTTATTTCCCCTGGCAACACTTTAACGGCGGATTAACATTCTTCGGCCGTCCAACTGATATACTGCTTATTCCTCAACCATGCAGAAAGCTTCCATGGAGCAAAACCGCTTCAACCAAACGCCGCCCACCATCGGTATCAGCGTGCGTCTTGCAGAAACACCCGACGAAATCCGTGCCGCACAAAAACTGCGTTACCAAGTATTTGCCCAAGAGCTCGGCGCCGATATTCAAAGCGAAGACGGCCTCGACACCGACGCTTACGATGCCCATTGCCGCCACCTGCTTGCCTTCGATATGGCCACCGGCGAAGTGATCGGCTGCTACCGCCTGCTAACCGCCGAAGGAGCCGCCGCCGTCGGCAACTGGTACAGCGCCTCCGAATTCGACCTTACGCCCCTCAAAGACATTCTGCCGCAAACAGTGGAGCTTGGCCGTGCCTGCATTCATCCCGATTACCGCAACGGCGGTACCGTCATGCTGCTGTGGGCCGGTTTGGTAAAATTTATGCGCGATACCGACCTGCGCTTTATGACCGGCTGCGGCAGCATCAGCACCCGCGACGGCGGCCACGAAGCAGCGGGGCTGTACCAGATGCTGAAGAAAAAACACCTCTGCCCGCCCGAATGGCGCGTACGCCCGCTTCATCCACTCAACTGGCCTGCCCTTACGCCGAAAGAAAACCCCGAGTGCCCGAGTCTGATCAAAGGCTATCTCAAAGCCGGTGCCTGGATTTGCGGCGAGCCTTGCCTAGACGAAGCCTTCAACTGCGCCGACGTATTGATCCTGATGGACATCACCCGCCTGAACGACCGTTATCTGCAACGCTTTATCCACGATTAACCGCGCACACTTAAATTCATGATGAACAATCCTTTGCGCTTTCCCCTACGCTTGGCCGGCATCGGCGGCTGCCTGATTTACGGTGCGCTAGAAATTTTCTTCCTGTTTCCGCTCTACAGCAAAACACGCAAACTGCGCGCCATCCAGCTGTGGTCGCACCGCGTACTGGCCGCCTGCGGGCTGCGCCTGCAAACCTACGGCCGCTTACCCGATCGCAGCCGCGGCCAAATGATGATCTGCAACCATATCTCCTGGCTCGACATCATGGCCATCAACGCCGCCTTTCCCGGCCGTTTCGTCGCCAAAGACGACGTGGCCAAATGGCCGCTGATCGGCTATCTGGCCACCCAGGCGCAAACCGTTTATGTGGCGCGCAACAGAGGTACCGGCAACAACCAGCAAAAAATTTCACAGGTTACCGAAGCGCTGAAAAACGGCGATACCGTTACCCTGTTCCCCGAAGGCACCAGCACCGAAGGACGCGATATTCTGCCGTTTAAAACCAGCTTTTTTCAGGCACCGCACGAAGCCGGCGTACCCATCATTCCGGTACTCTGCCGCTATCCCAACCCCGACGGCTCCAGCCCCAACCCGCACATGGCTTATTACGGCGACATCTCGCTGTGGCAATCCATCTGCATGATTGCCCGCCAACCCAAAGGCGTGGCCGAACTGCATTTTCTCGAACCGGTCGCAGCCTCCGAAGACCGCCGCCAATCCGCCGAAAACGTACGCCGGCTGTTGCAGGAAAAACAGGCGCAGCTGGAAAATGCATCACCCTAAACCCGTTCCCACACGGCCCCTAACGCCGCTGGGACTGTTGTTTTGCAAAACATTCAATAAACAATCCTCTGTACACGATGCCTGTCTGAAAAAACAACATGGTAAGATACAGATAAACTTCCCATAAATATAGTGATTTAAATTCAGAATCGGACAAGGCGCCGAGCCGCAGACAGTACAAAACAGTACGGCAAAGAGAGGCAACGCTGTACTATTCTGAATTTAAGTCACTATATGATAAAGCTTCACACATCAAAAGAAAGAACATCCCCATGTATTACGATACCGTGATTATCGGCGGCGGCGCCGGCGGTTTGGAACTGGCCTCCAAACTCGGCCGTGCACTCGGGCGCAAAAACGGCCCGGAAAAAGTGCTGCTCATCGACCGCTCTCCCTTTCATATTTGGAAGCCCACCCTGCACGAAGTAGCCGCCGGCACCCTCAATCCGCAGCAGGAAGGCCTCTCTTACAGCATTTTGGCGCGCGCCAACCATTTCAGCTTCGTACTCGGCGAATTGGTAAAATTCCAGCCCGAAAACAAAACCCTCAGCCTACAGGCGGTTTACCACGAAAACGGCGAAATGATCATTCCCGAGCGCCTTATCAGCTTTAACCGCTGTGTATTGGCACTGGGCAGCGGTTCCAACTTCTTCGGCACGCCCGGCAGCGAACACGCTTATGTATTGGAAAACGCACAAGATGCGCAAAACTTCCACACCCACCTGCTCAACCTGTTTGCCAAAGCCGCTTATTCGGCAGACAAAAGCCTGAATGTCGTGATTGTCGGCGGCGGCGCAACCGGCGTTGAGCTTTCCGCCGAAATGATGGAGGCCTACCACGAAATCCAAAACAATGTCGGCACCGAGCAACGCTTCCGCATCCAAATCACCCTGATCGAAGCCGCCCCGCGCATACTGGCCGGCTTGCCGAAAAAAGTATCCGAACAAGCCACGCAAGCCTTGCGGCAAAAGCAAATCAAAGTATTATCCGGCACCAAAGTCTCCGAGATCCTGCCCGATAAAGTGGAAACCGACCAAGGCAGCATTCCCGCCGATGTGGTGGTATGGGCGGCCGGCATCAAAGCAGCCGACCGTAACCGCGAATACGGCCTGCCGGTCAACCGCATCAACCAGTTTGAAGTGAACGATCAGCTGCAAACCCCTTTCGACGGTGTTTACGCACTGGGCGACTGCGCGGCCTGCCCATGGGAAGAGGGCAAACTGGTGCCTGCCCGCGCACAAGCCGCCCACCAGCAAGCTGATTTTTTGTGCAAACTGCTGCTGGCCCAAATTGCGGGCAAACCGTTCGACCAAACCTTCCGCTACAAAGATTCCGGCTCACTGGTTTCCTTGGGCAACAATCACGGCGTCGGCAACCTGATGGGCAGCCTCTCCGGCGGCAGCTTCTTTATCGAAGGGCTGATCGCCAAATATATGTATATGTCGCTGCACCTGTTGCATCACAAAACCATATTGGGCTACGGCAAAACCGTATTACTGGCGCTGGCGCGCATCATGCAAAAACGCGTCTCCGGCCGCTTGAAACTGCATTAAACTTTCCGCATTTCCGGGTTATTTTATGAGCAAACACATCCTTCTGGGCATTAGCGGCGGCATTGCCGCCTATAAATCCTGCGAACTCGTGCGCCTGTTGAAAAAGCAGGGTCACAGCGTAACCGTGGCAATGAGCCGCGCCGCAACAGAATTCGTTTCGCCGCTCACCTTTCAAGCCTTAAGCGGCAACCCCGTGCTGACCGAAACCCACAGCGGCGGGGCCGGCGGCAACGGTATGGCGCACATCAACCTCACCCGCGAGGCCGACGTGTTTCTGATTGCGCCCGCCAGTGCCAATACCATCGCCAAAATCGCGTGCGGCATCGCCGACAACCTGCTCACCAATCTGGCCGCCGCGCGCAAATGCCCGCTGACCGTGGCACCCGCCATGAATGTGGAAATGTGGTTCAATCCCGCCAACCAGCGCAATATCGCCCAACTGATTTCAGACGGCATCACCGTGTTCCAGCCTGCTGAAGGCGAGCAGGCCTGCGGCGAAACCGGCGTGGGCCGCATGCCCGAAGCCGCCGAGCTGGCAGATTTGCTGCCCGATATGTGGACCGACAAATTATTGCAGGGCAAAAAAGTGCTGATAACGGCAGGCGCAACGTTTGAAGCCATCGACCCCGTGCGCGGCATCACCAATATTTCCAGCGGCCAAATGGGCATGGCGCTCGCCCGCGCCTGCCGCGCCGCCGGAGCGGAAGTCAGCCTGGTTTACGGCCAGATTCAGACAGGCATTCCCGCCGGTTTGGCGCACACCGAGCAGGCCGTGAGCGCCGAAGCCATGTACCGTGCGGTGATGAACCGCATCGGCGGCCAAGACGTTTTCATTTCGGTGGCCGCCGTGGCCGACTACAAAGTGAAAAACAGCAGCCTGCAAAAAATTAAAAAAGACAGCAACGGCACCCCGCCGGTTATCGAATTAACCGAAAACCCCGACATTCTGGCCTCAGTGGCCAAGCTGGCTCACCCTCCGTTCTGCGTAGGTTTTGCCGCAGAGAGCGAAAACGTGGCGGAATACGGCCGTGCCAAACGGATTAAAAAAGGTATCCCGATGCTGGTGGCCAACGATGTGGCGGTGGCGATGGGCAAAGCCGTCAACCGCATCACCGTCATCACCGAAGCAGGTGAAACCGCCTTTCCCGAAACCAATAAAAACCAAGCGGCCGCCGAGATTGTCACCCTGCTGGCCGCTCAATTGGTTAAATAATTGGATTGTATCGCCGCTCTTATTTATTCTCAGGCATGGCCGAAGAATGATGCTGGCTGATCAACCAGTTTTTACCGTCCCACTGATAATTAAAGCTGTAACGCGCACGTACTTTCTGGCCGGTTTTGCCGAAAGTGAAAGTATAAATACCGGCATCGGAAGCGGTGTTACAACCAATATCGATGTGGCTGTAATCAATTTTACCGACAGGTTGGTTTTCCAAGAAATGATGGAAATAATCTTCTCTCTGCGCGTGAGTAACTCGCAATTGATTGGAAACCGTCGGCAGCAGAATGGAATTTTCCATATAATTGGCCGCTACTTTAGCCGGATCACCGGTTTGCAAGGATTGGTTCCAGCGGTCGAACAATTTCGCCACTTCTTCTTTAGAAATCTTTTGGCAAGTTGCCTGGCCTGGCTTGCGCAGCCTGATTAGCAGAGACACTCGAACAAGCAGCCAATAACAAAACCATAGGGAAAATAGAGAATCTTGTGATATTCATGATATAAACCTCCAATATTAATTACTATTGCCTTACCCTTGCCCAATCTTAAAAAAAGCGTTGTGGCTGCTAACTTGGTTAAAACCATGCGCACCACAACATATTATTAATTGAGTAACAAAATAAATTCTCAATCATATTTTTGATTTAAGTTATTATTCTAACACGAAATGCCAAATGAAACCCCTTTACCGTCAATCAAACTAAGCCATTGTTAATAAAAAATAAATTAAATCTTCACTAATTGCCGATTCAAACCCGTTTTTGCCTAGGGTCTGTTGGCAATCCCTAACACAAATCTATTTTTCAATCTTTTCAGACAGGCATTCTCCCATGGAACCGCGCAAAATCATCCACATCGATATGGACGCGTTCTACGCCTCGGTCGAACTGCGCGAACAGCCGCACCTGAAAAATCTGCCGGTAGTCGTAGCTTGGGACGGCCCGCGCTCGGTCATTTGCGCCGCCTCTTACCCGGCCCGCCGCTTCGGCCTGCATTCGGCGATGCCGGTGGCCACCGCCAAACGTTTATGTCCGCAAGCGGTGTATATTCCGCCGCATTTTGCCCTTTACCGCGAAATATCGCAGCAAATCCACACGATTTTCCGGCGCTATACCGATTTAATCGAGCCTTTGTCGCTAGATGAGGCCTATCTCGACGTTACCCGCAATTTCCGAAACATTCCCTACGCCAGCCAAGTCGCCAAAGCCATTCGTGCCGATATTCTGGCCGAAACCGGCTTAACCGCCTCCGCCGGCGTAGCGCCCAATAAATTTCTCGCCAAGATCGCTTCCGATTGGAACAAGCCCGACGGCCAGTTCGTGCTGCCGCCGGAAAAAGTCGCCGCCTTTCTCGCCACTCTACCCGCCGGCAAAATCCCCGGCGTCGGTAAAGTTACCCAGCAGAAAATGCAGCGCTTGAGCGTGCACACCGTCGGCGATTTATTGCGTTTCGAACGCGGAGAATTGGTGAATTTATTCGGCAAATGGGGTTACCGCCTCTATGATCTGGCGCGCGGCATCGACAACCGCAGCGTCAAACCCAGCCGCGAGCGCCTGCAGATTTCCACCGAAATCACCCTGCCCGAAGATTTGCCGCTGGCCGGCATCCTGCAACAACTGCCGCATCTGGCGGAAGACTTATGGCAACAGGCCGAGCGCAAAAAAATGCAGTTCCGCAGCATTACCCTCAAGCTGAAAACCGCCGACTTCCGCATTCTCACCCGTTCGCAAACCTTCTCCTCCGCCCTGCCCGACGCCGCCGCACTGCTGGCCGCCGCCCGTCAAACCGCCATCCGCATGCCCGCCGGCGACGCCACCTACCGCCTGATCGGTTTGGGCATAAGCCATCTGGAACCGATCGGGCAACAGATTGCCTTGTGGCAAGAAAACGAATAGTCTCGAACAGTATATGCCTGTCTGAAAAAACCTGAGACCTTTCAGACAGGCATATAAGAAATAATGTTATGCCCGGGCATGAACCGGGCATCTCGATACTTTTCAAAGCCGACTGTGTTTCATCCGTTCACCAACAGCAACACGATGCGCACTCCAGCACAATATAGCGGATTCACTTAACTTTCGCTACGGCGTTGCTGCACCTTGCCGTACTACTTGTACTGTCTACGGCTTGCTGCCTTGTATCGAAAATTAATTAAATCCGCTATAACAACTCTCTTGTGCTTGCCGCAACCAAAATGCCTGTCTGAAAAAAGCTTTTCAGACAGGCATTCCCGACCTCCCTACTACTTGCGCAATCGCAAAGCATTAGCCAATACCAGCAGCGAACTTAGGCTCATACCCAATACCGCCACCCAAGGGTTAACAAAACCGGCGGCGGCCAGCGGCACCGCAATCAGGTTGTACACGGTAGACCAAATCAGGTTTTCGCGGATGATGGTGTGCGTACGGCGGGCTTGCGCCACCGCCATCGGTACCACAGCCAAACTGTCGTTCAGCAACACCACATCTGCGCCCTCGCGCGCCACGTCGGCGCCTCCGGCCACCGCCATCGACACCTCGGCCGCAGCCAATACCGGCGCATCGTTGATGCCGTCGCCGATCATCAACACCTTCGCACCCTGCCGTTGCAGGGTTTCCACATAAGCCAGCTTGTCTTCCGGCGTCGCCTCGGCGCGCGCGGCGTCCAAGCCCAGCGATTGGACCAAGGCCGACACCGCCGCCTGCCTGTCGCCGCTCAACACATGCAGGCGCAAACCGGCTGTGCGCAACTGTGCCAGCATCTCGGCCACCCCTTCTTTGACCTGGTCTTGCAACACAAACAATGCGGCAAAACCCTGTTGGTTGCCCAAAGCAATCACACTGCCTTCGCCTACCGCATCCCGCCAAGCATCCGGTAGTTCGCCGGCAATTTCGGCGACAAACTCCGGCCGCCCGATGGCCCACAACATTTCTTGTCCGCCAATGCTCAAACGAGCACTGACGCCGTGGCCGACCCGGTTAATCCGCTGTTCGCTTGTGATGTTTCCATCCGATACCGAGGGCAGATTGAGAATGGCGCGCGCAATCGGATGTTCCGACTGCCGCTCCAAAACCTGCGCCACCGCCACCGCCTGCGCTTCAGTAATCCCACCGTGCAACAGCATACGCTGCACCGCCAGCTTGCCCTCGGTGAGCGTACCTGTTTTGTCGAACACCACATCGGTGATTTCCGCCAGCGTTTCCAGCGCATGGCCGGCGGAAATCAATACCCCTTCGGAAGCCAATTTGCCGGTAGAAGCTGCCAACGCGGTCGGTGTGGCCAGCGACAACGCGCAAGGACAGGTAATCACCAACAGCGCCACGGTAATCCACAAGGCCTTATGCACATCTGCATACCACCACCAACCGAGAAACACCGGAACGGCGAAAACAATCAACCCCAACACAAACGAAGAAGCATAGCGATCGGCCAACACCGCCAAGCGCGGTTTTTGCGACAGTGCGCGGTCGAGCAATTTCACGATGTGCGACAGCCGCGTGTTCTTACCCACCTCTTCCACCTGCACCACCAACGGGCTGGCTGTGTTCAAAGTACCGGCAGTCACTTTATCGCCCGCCGCTTTGGGCACCGGCAAATTCTCACCGGTCAGCATCGCCTCGTCCACTTCGCTTTCACCCGCCAGCACTTGGCCGTCTACCGGCAACACTTCGCCGGCACGCACGGCAATCACATCACCCGGCTGTAGCTGCACCACCGCCGCTTCTTCACTGGTTTCGTCGGGATAATGCGGCAAACGGTGGCAGAATGCCGGCACCAGCTTCACCAACTGCTCGGCCGCATCGCCGGCTTTGCGCCGCGCACTCTGCTCCATAAAACGCCCCAACAGCAGCAAAAACACCAGCATGGCGATGCCTTCGAAATACATACCCTCGCCGGCATGGGTCAGCAAAGCGTACAAACCGGCTACAAAAGAGAGCACGATTCCCAGCGAAATCGGCGTGTCCATGCCGGTGCGGCGGTTTTTCAAATCGCGCCAGGCACCACGGTAAAAAGGCACTGCCGAATAAAACATCACCGGCAGCACCAATAAAAACGAAGCCCAATGCAGAATGTTCAGAAACTGCGGCTCGATGTCGTCGTAAAGATAAGTCGGCGCGATAAACATCATGGTCTGCATCATCGCCAAACCGGCCACCGCCAGCCGGATCAGCGCCTGCTTGCGCTCTTTCTGCGCCTGCACTTCAACCTTCTGCGCATCATAAGGCGCAGCGGTATAACCACTCTGGCGGATGCGCAACAAGATATCGGAAAGCTTGGCGCGGCCGTCATCCCAGCTTACCCGGGCGCGGCGGGTACTGTAATTCAAATCCACCGACAACACGCCGTCCAAACGCAACAATTGCTGTTCAATCAGCCACACGCAGGCCGCACAGGTAATGCCGCCGAGCATCAAAACCGCTTCGCGCCGGTTTTCCGACAAAGTTTCCACAAATTCGGCCTGCACCTGCGGCAGATCGTAGAGTTTGAGCTGATCGAGAATTTCCGGCGGCGGCAGGCCGGCTTTTTCCGCCTCGGCGGTACGCTGCTTGTAATAGCTGCCCAGCCCGGCATCGATAATACTTTGCGCCACTGCCTGACAACCGGCGCAACAGGCAGGCTCGTCGCGGTTTTCATAGTGGATGGTAAGCTTGAGGTCCGCCGGCACCGGCAGACCGCAATGGAAACAAGAGGATTCGTTTTTCATGCTCTGGATTTTACGCGCAATCCGAGAGGCAATAAATAGGCTCAACAGAAGCGGCTCGGAAAAGCAGAATGCCTGTCTAAAAGATCTTTCAGACAGGCATTTCACGCGCCTACGGTATTGCTGGCGCTGTAAGCGGTTTACACCCGCAACAAACAAAAAAAACCATTCATACCAAGGGAGTAGTATGAATGGCCAATACATTGCGGGAAAACGTCTTACTCACTACTTCAGTCACTCAGAAAGCAACCTCTGTCAGTGGTTCGTATTGTAGCCTTCTTTTGGTTAAATAACTTTAAGAATTGCAATCTTTGCATTAATTTCAAAATAGAAATGTTTCCATATTTATTAATATTACTCGCAACTAATTGTATTCCATATAATTAATGAAAAAATCATAAATATCCATATTATTCAAAAATCATTATGATTTTTGTACCTTACTGATTATTGCGTATCCAAGTTAACCATTTTTCAAATAACACCGGATGCAACGCCGCAATTACCGAGCGTTTGAAAACATGTTCGCCGCTCCAGAAGTCATCGCCTTCCAGCGTCGCCAGTTGGCCGCCCGCCTCTTCGAAAATCAAAGCGCCGGCCGCGTAATCCCACAATTTCTGGCCGCCGTGTACATAAACATCATAACGGCCGGAAGCCAGATAACACCAATCGAGCGTACTGCTGCCGAGGCTGCGGATGGTGCCGAAGGGCGAGAGCGTGTTCATACGGCTCGAAAGTTTGCCCGAACGTAAATATTTGATTTCCACACCGGCCACCGCCTGATTCAGCCTTTTATCCACCTTGCGCAAAGGCAAGTGGCGACCGTTTAAATAAGCACCCCGGCCCCGTTCGGCATAAAAACATTCATCGATCACCGGGTTGTAAACCACACCCAATTGGGTACGTCCGTGCTTCACATAAGCCACCGACAAGGCAAAATGCGGAATGCCGTTGATAAAATTATTGGTACCGTCGATCGGGTCGACCACCCACAAGCCTTCTTCCTCCCCCTGTTCCCACAATTCGTATTGCCTCTCAGAAGTCATCTCCTCACCCAGCATCGGGCTGTCGATAATGGCCGGCAAGCGGTGCGCAAACGCCGCCTGCGCCGCCAAATCCGCTTCGGAAAGCATGCTGCCGTCTTCTTTTTCGCTGATGTCCACATTCAGGAACCGGGGCATCACTTCGGCGCGAGCCACCTCTCTCACCAGATTCTGCAATTGATTCAATAACACATTCATTCCTCATAAGGATGACGATAGGGAACCGCCCGAAAGCGGCTATATCGGCCGAACAGCAGGATTCCAAGCATGGCGAAACCGGTTTGTTGCGATATTATTTTTCAACGCTTGCAACTACCGCCCTCCACACAATGCCTGTCTGAAAAGACAAAAACTTTAAAAACAACCGAAGCTTAATCTGTTTACGATATAATTCAGACCACGAATATTAACCTATTTTAGCCAACATAAAAATGCCTCGTTTCTATCTTGCCGCCCCCCTCACTTCCGGGCAAAGCCTTGAGCTGCCGGAAAACGTGGTCCGACACCTCCATGTACTGCGCCTGCGCGAAGGTGAGGAAATCACCTTATTTAACGGCAACGGCTTATCTTACCCTGCCCGGTTACTTTCAATCGCCAAGCGGCAGGCTGTCGCCGAAGTAATGGCGGAGCAAACTTGCGAAAACGAATCACCGCTCGCCATTCAGCTGATTCAGGCCGTATCCAGCGGCGAGCGCATGGATTTCACCCTGCAAAAAAGTGTAGAGTTGGGTGTTACCGATATTTTTCCGGTATCCAGCAGCCGCAGCATCGTCAAACTCAGCGGCGAGCGCGCGGAGAAACGGATAGAACGCTGGCAGGAAATCGTGATCGCCGCCTGCGAACAAAGCGGCCGCAACCGCATTCCCACCGTGCACCCCCTATTGCCTCTTACACAAAGGCTGCAACAACTGCCCGACAGCGATGTCCGCCTGCTGATGGGCTTGCACCATCCCCAAAGCCTAAAAGATATCGCGCCGCCACCGCAACGTATCACGCTCATGATAGGCCCGGAAGGCGGCTGGTCGCAGGAGGAAGAGCAAACCGCTTTTCAGACAGGCTTCCGGTCTATCTTATTAGGCAAACGGGTATTACGTACCGAAACTGCCGCGCTGGCTGCCATTGCAGCAATGCAAACCTTATGGGGCGATTTCTGAATCAGACGTTATTTGCCGACATCATAACTTGCCAAATGCTGTTATTCCGTTACAATCAGGTTCCGCCCTCAACCAGAAAAGGCCTGTCTGAACATGAACACCAACACCATCGATATCTGGCAAACCATCCGTACCGAAACCGCCGCCGCTGCCGAAGAAGAGCCGATGCTGGCCAGCTTTCTGCACCTGACCGTATTGCGCCACAACAGCCTAGACCGCGTTCTGGCCTTCCATCTTTCCAGCAAACTGAGCAGCTCCATCATGGATGCCCGCGCTTTATACGAAGTCTTCATGCGTGTTCTGGAAAAATATCCTTCGATTACCGATGCGGTCAAAGCCGACATCACTGCCTACTACGAGCGAGATCCCGCCTGCGACGAATACTGCCTGCCGCTTTTATATTACAAAGGTTTCCACGCCATTCAAGCACACCGCATCAACCACCATTTATGGCTGGACGGCCGCAAAACGCTCGCCTATTTCCTGCAAAACCGCAGTTCGGAAATTTTCGGCGTCGACATCCACCCTGCCGCCCAATTCGGGCAGGGCATCATGATTGATCACGGCACCGGCGTTGTGATCGGTGAAACCGCCGTTCTGGGCGATGATATCTCACTGCTGCATGGTGTGACACTGGGCGGTTCTGGCAAAGAATCGGGCGATCGCCACCCCAAAGTCGGTAACGGCGTAATGATCGGCGCCAATGCTTCCGTTTTAGGCAATATCCGCATCGGTGACGGTGCCAAAATCGGGGCCGGTAGTGTGGTCGTTCGCGATGTAGAAGCACACACCACCGTAGTCGGCGTACCGGCCAAACCGGTTGGAAAACTGCAAAACATGCCGTCTGCCGACATGGATCAGAACATCATGTTCAATATTTGAATTGTCAAAAAACCGCCCCCCATGCAAAAAGCAGCCGTTCCGGCTGCTTTTTCATATCGATTAAACACGACTCATGCAGATCACCAGTAAAAAATAATTTCCTTTGAAAACCGCACTCTGTAAAAAGCGTAGAAAAAAAACCGATAAAACACTTGCGCCGACGAGCCAATTTTGGTTTAATCACTTCTTCGCAGCAAGCCTGCTGTAAAAAAATCGGGTGATTAGCTCAGTTGGTAGAGCGTCTGCCTTACAAGCAGAATGTCGGCGGTTCGACTCCGTCATCACCCACCAAGTTTTCCTTCATTGTTTAATAAACAGTGAATGCGCGGTGGTAGCTCAGTTGGTTAGAGTATCGGCCTGTCACGCCGAGGGTCGCG
>NZ_JAUNHL010000079.1 GCF_030523955.1 Neisseria sp. | reverse complement strand
TGCGAGCATTTTAGCTTCGCAAGTCCGCTACGCTACCTAACGCCGCAGACGGGGTTTTTTGACCAAAAACACCGCCGTTGCGTTAATTGTCGACAGACCCTAGGGTCTCTTTTTCTTAAGTTGATGTGCCAGAAAACGCCAGATGCCTGTCTGAAAACATTTTCAGACAGGCATCGCAAGGGCAAACTAACTGATATGTCATACGAATCTATAGCGGATTTAATTAACTTTCGATACAAGGCAGCAAGCCGCAGGCAGTACAAGTAGTACGGCAAGGCGCAGCAACGCCGTAGCGAAAGTTAAGTTAATCCGCTATAGCGAACAAATCCAATATCTCCGCTTAAATTAAACCATTTGCCTCACCCCATCGGGCATCGGGCGGCCAAACACAAATTTATCCGCTTATTTCGATTCCTTAGCCTTAAACTCTTCGTATTCCGTTTGATAAAGCGGGCCCAAACGGTCGGCTTGCTCTTTAGGCAGTAATTTTCGTGCATCGACGAAGAATTTTTCTTCTTCCTCTTCAAGGTGATGCTCTACAGTTTCCACCAATTGCTCGGCTGTTGAGAGCCAGCGCTCCTCTCCGGTACGCCCGTCGCTCAATACATCCAGCAGTTCGTCCATCTCGTGGTGTTCGGCAATCGCATGACGACCAAGCTCCAGCCCGTTTTCATACTGCATCACCGGCAGATAAAGATGGCGCTCTTCCCCCGCCGCATGTGCAACTAATTCCAAATAGAGTGCTTCATAGGTTTTTTTCTTCTGCTCCAGTTTTTTATCGGCTTTCATCTGCCGGCAAAGTTTACGCTGGATTTCGTGGTTCTCAATCAACGCCTCGAAAATATCCATAATTTGCTCCTGTGGATTGTGTTTTAGTGTGTTACATACTTCTTATATCATAAATTTACGCGGGTTTGCACGATGAAGTTTTCTCAAAATCCGCCGGGAAAAAGCTTGCGTGAAGCCAAAAATCATTATTTGGGGCAGGAACACCATGTGGTCTGCCCTGATGGCAAAATGCCTGTCTGAAAACTTTTTCAGACAGGCATTCAGAGGTATTTGCCAAACTGTGTTTAACGCTTTTTCTGATTGTTGTTTTTACTGCCTTTGGGCTTTTTCTCCGCCGCTTCCAAGCGCTGCGCCACAAATTCCACCATCAAATCTTTCTTTTCCCAGAAAAAAGTCTGCATTTTTTGCAGCGAATAGATTTTCTTTACCATTGCCGGCAGTCCTTCGTGCACAATGGCGGCTACTTCGCCATTGCTCTGCTCGGCATCCATCGCCGTTTTCAAATCCATACCTTTTTCGTCGAGATAACTTTGGAGCTGCTTTTTCACGCCGCCGTGAATTTCAAATTGTCCGATCATTTTTGTTTTCCATTTATCGTAATGATGAATAAACGCTTTTGCCTAACAAACGCAAAGCGCGCTTATTCTAACAAACTTCCACCTCGCATAGCCGATAAAACGGCAAAATCCCGCCGGCAAACGCCCAAAACGTGCGATTGTACGACACCGCCGCTTTCCTGCCGCCATGCCTGTCTGAAAGCCTTCGGCCAAACTTTCAGACAGGCATAACGGATACCCCGGCCAGCCGCAGAAGATGGTTTTGCAAAGGTTCGGGCAGGTGTATCATACGAGCCTTATCCAACCCGAATCCAAGAAAGCCCCGTTACCATGTATTTGTGGCTGAAACTGCTGCACGTTTTTTTCATCATCTCTTGGTTTGCCGGCCTGTTTTATCTGCCGCGTATTTTTGTAAACCTAGCCATGTCACCGCCGGATAGCGACGAATACCGCCGCCTGTTGACGATGGCGCAAAAACTCTACCGCTTCATGACGCCCTGGGGCATCGGTGCTTTAATATGCGGCCTGGCGATTCCGTTCGTAAACGGCTGGGAAAACCAAGGCTGGGTACATGCCAAGACGCTGGTTGGCGTATTACTGGTTTTCTACCACCTCTATTGCAGCGCGCTGTTGCGTGCTTTTACCGCCAACCGAAACCGGCACAGCCACAAATGGTATCGTTTTTTCAACGAAGTGCCGGTATTGATGATGATTGCCGCCCTCTATTTGGTGATTTTCAAACCTTTTTAAGTGACCACGCAGAACCATGATGAGCAATATCGAAATCGAGCGCCGCTTTTTGTTGGCAGACGATAGCTGGAAAGCCCTGGCAGGCGCTCCCCGTTTAATGAGCCAGGGCTATTTGAGCGTAGAAAAAGAATGCACCATCCGTGTGCGCATCGTCGGCAACCGAGCCTGGTTGACACTCAAGGGCTATATTTCCGATGTGTCACGAAGCGAATTCGAATACGAAATCCCACTTTCAGACGCGCAAACCATGCTGGATACCTTGTGCCCTTTCCGCTTGCAGAAAAACCGTTACGAGCTAAAACACGAAGGTTTCTTATTTGAAATCGACGAATATTTCGGCGACAACGCACCTTTGGTGGTGGCCGAATTGGAACTACCCTCCGAGCATACCCCGTTTCCCCGCCCATCATGGCTTGGCGAGGAAATCACCGCCAACGGCCGCTACACCAATGCCTATCTGAGCAAACACCCTTATTCGGCTTGGGAACCGGAAAAATAAATTTTGAAACTATAGCAGATTTAATTAATTTTCGATACAAGGCAGCAAGCCGCAGACAGTACAATTAGTACGACAAGGCGCAGCAACGCCGTAGCGAAAGTTAAGTTAATCTGCTATAAAATGCAAAAAACGGATGGCATCACCATCCGTTTTCTATTTTATTTTACTGCCTGAATCTACCGGATTGAGCTATGCCCAAACGGAAGACGTAGTAAAGACTGCAAAGACCAAAGCGGCCAGCATAGTAGTTTTCATAACATTTTCCCAAATATTGAATTTTATGATAAATAGTTTCTTATGAAACTTGTTTGTCATCATAAACCAAGCAAGCGATATAAGCAATATCCCAACAGCGTTCCCCTGCCCTTATTTCCCTTTATTTCCTTCATTTACCTCATTAAACAAAGCCACTACAACTACCGTGTTTTTCCGATGCTAAAATACAAGAAAAATCATTTTAATAACTTTACCTCTAAGAGATTTTAAAACGCGATGATACTGACAAAATTAAAACAAAAATGGCAAAACCCAGATAGCCTGCAAGAAAAGCAAACATCCCAACCCTCCCCCTTCCACGCCATCATTACCTTTGAATATCTCGCCGGCGAAATGAACGGTCAGGAATTCTCGCGGATTGCCTGGCCGGAAATTACACTGGTTGCCATCAAAATCGAACCGAACGAAGACGGCGAACCGCATCCTTATTGGTATATCGGCCATAGTGAGAAAACCGTACGACTTCCCAACGATACCGAAAACATAGAAGAGCTGATGACTGCGCTTACCGAGCTATTGCCTCATTTCGACAGTGAGCTCACCCATCAAGAAATCCAAACCGCGCTGATGGCCGACGAAGGCCGCTACGACATCTGGCAGTTCGATTAAAATCCGCTGCCCCGTTTTTTAACCAAGGACGATTCATGAACCGCAACGAACAACTTTTCAACCGCGCCAAAGCCATTATTCCCGGCGGCGTTAACTCACCCGTGCGCGCCTTCGGCAGCGTGGGCGGCATCCCGCGTTTTATTAAAAAAGCACAGGGCGCTTATGTGTGGGACGAAAACGATACCCGCTATATCGACTATGTAGGCTCTTGGGGGCCGGCGATTGTCGGCCATGCGCACCCGGAAGTGGTTGAAGCGGTGCGCGAGGCAGCTTTTGGCGGTTTGTCGTTCGGCGCACCGAGCGCTGCGGAAACCGTGATTGCCGAAGAAATCGCCAAGCTCGTGCCCAGCGTTGAACGCGTGCGGCTGGTCAGTTCCGGTACCGAAGCCACCATGTCGGCCATCCGGTTGGCACGCGGCTACACCGGTCGCGACAAAATCGTCAAATTCGAAGGCTGTTACCACGGCCATTCCGACAGCTTGCTGGTCAAAGCCGGCAGCGGGCTGCTCACCTTCGGCAACCCCAGCTCCGCCGGCGTGCCTGCCGACTTCACCCGTCATACGATTGTGCTGCCGTATAACGACACAACCGCATTGGCGCAATGTTTTGCCGAATTCGGCCATGAAATCGCCTGCGTGATTCTTGAGCCGATTGCCGGCAATATGAATCTGATTAAGCCTTCCGCCGAATTTGTGCAGCAACTGCGCTCGCTCACCAACGAAGCCGGAACGGTATTGATTTATGACGAAGTAATGACTGGTTTCCGCGTCGCCTTGGGCGGTGCACAATCGGTGCACGGCATCACGCCCGATTTGACCACCATGGGAAAAGTCATCGGTGGCGGCATGCCCTTGGCGGCTTTCGGCGGCAAAAAAGAAATCATGGAATGCATTTCTCCGCTCGGCAGCGTGTATCAAGCCGGCACGCTGTCAGGCAACCCGGTAGCGGTAGCCGCCGGTTTGAAAACGCTGGAAATCATCCAGCGCCCCGGCTTCTACGAACAATTAACCGCCGCTTGCCGACAGCTTACCGACGGCCTCACCTCAGCCGCGCAACAAGCGGGTGTTATTTTCTGCGCCGATCATATCGGCGGTATGTTCGGCCTCTATTTCGCCGAACACATCCCGCAAAGCTATGCCGACATGACCGCTTCCAATATAGAAGGCTTCAAAACCTTCTTCCATGGCATGCTGGATCGCGGCGTAGCCTTCGGCCCGTCGGCTTACGAGGCCTCATTCGTTTCCGCCGCCCATACGCCCGAGCTGATTGGGGAAACCGTAGAAACTGCCAAAGCGGTATTTCAACAGATGGCGGGTTAACCCCCACCGCTCTTAAACTTAATATGATATGCCTGTCTGAAAAAATTGGCGCGTTTCTGTCAAGCTAACATTTTCAGACAGGCATTCTGACTACACGACCTAAATCTCCAAGCCAGAGATAAAAACAGCGTAAAAGAGTTTAACGGAAGTCTCTCGCTATCGGTTTTCCCCTCTTTACACTATAATAAAACCGATAGCGATACCCCTTCTTTTTCCAATGGAGAGAACACCATGGCATTTTTGAAACTGACCGACCAAAACCTGCAAGGCAAAACCGTATTAATCCGTGCCGACATGAACGTGCCCTTTAAAGACGGCCAAATCAGCGACGACACCCGCATCCGCGCCTCGCTTGCATCCATCCAGTTTGCATTGGATAACGGCGCTTCGGTGATTGTCATGTCCCACTTGGGACGCCCTACCGAAGGCGAATTCCATCCCGAAGACGATGTCGCACCGGTAGCCGCCCATCTGGGCAAGCTGTTGGGCAAAGAAGTAAAAGTATTGAACGACTGGCAGGAAAACAAACCTTCGCTGGCCGCCGGCGAAGTAGCCATGCTGCAAAACGTGCGCATCAACAAAGGCGAAAAGAAAAACGATGCCGAACTGGGCAAAACCTATGCCGCATTGTGCGACGTATTTGTTAACGACGCCTTTGGCACTGCCCACCGCGCCCAAGCCTCTACCGAAGCGGTAGCCGCGGCCGCCCCCCTGTCTGTAGCCGGCATTCTGATGGCCGATGAGCTCGATGCGCTGGGCAAAGCGTTGAAAGAACCGGCCCGCCCGATGGTGGCGATTGTCGCCGGCAGCAAAGTTTCCACCAAGCTTACCATTTTGGAGAGCCTGGCCGACAAAGTCGACCAGTTAATCGTCGGCGGCGGCATTGCCAACACCTTCTTGCTGGCCGAAGGCAAACCCATCGGCAAATCGCTGGCCGAAGCGGATTTAGTGGACGAAGCCAAAAAAATCATCGCCAAAATGGCGGCCAAAGGCGGCGTGGTACCGCTGCCGGTTGATGTGGTAACCGCCAAAGAATTTGCCGAAAGCGCCCAAGCCGAAACTAAATCCATCGACGATGTGGCGGCGGACGACATGATTCTGGATATCGGCCCGAAATCGGCTGCCCAATTGGCCGAATTGCTGAAAAAAGCCGGCACCATCGTTTGGAACGGCCCGGTCGGCGTGTTCGAATTCGACCAGTTCGCCGGCGGTACCGAAGTGCTGGCCAAAGCAATTGCCGAAAGCCCGGCTTTCTCCATCGCCGGCGGCGGCGATACTTTGGCGGCCATTGCCAAATTCGGCGTGACCGACCAAATCAGCTACATTTCCACCGGCGGCGGCGCTTTCCTCGAATTTTTGGAAGGCAAAGAGTTGCCCGCCGTAGCCGCACTGGAAAAATTTGCCGGTTAAGCATTTTGATAAAATATTAATCAATGCCTGTCTGAAAACCAATTTTCAGACAGGCATTTTATTTGTCACAGCGCAACCGCTTATCGTTCATAGCGTCAAAACATCCCGAAAAATTTTATTTTTCCCCAAGCCCGCTGCTATAATAAACCCGACTACACCCCACTACATCACACAGGAGTTTATACAATGGCACTCGTTTCTATGCGCCAATTACTGGATCACGCGGCAGAAAACAGCTACGGCCTGCCCGCGTTCAATGTTAACAACCTCGAACAAATGCGCGCGATTATGGAAGCCGCCGACCAAGTCAACGCTCCCGTAATTGTGCAAGCCAGCGCAGGCGCACGCAAATATGCCGGTGCGCCTTTTCTGCGCCATCTGATTTTGGCCGCCATCGAAGAATTTCCTCATATCCCCGTGGTGATGCACCAAGACCACGGCGCCTCGCCCGATGTCTGCCAGCGCTCCATCCAACTCGGTTTTTCATCGGTGATGATGGACGGCTCGCTGCTGGAAGACGGCAAAACCCCCTCTTCTTATGAATACAACGTCGAAACCACCCGCAAAGTGGTCGAATTCTCCCATGCCTGCGGCGTATCGGTAGAGGGCGAAATCGGCGTTTTGGGCAATCTGGAAACCGGCGAAGCGGGCGAAGAAGATGGCGTCGGCGCAGTCGGCAAACTTTCGCATGACCAAATGCTCACCAGCGTGGAAGACGCCACCCGCTTCGTGCGTGATACCGGCGTAGACGCACTGGCCATTGCCATCGGCACCAGCCACGGCGCCTACAAATTCACCCGCCCGCCCACCGGCGACGTATTGCGTATCGACCGCATCAAAGAAATCCACGAAGCCTTGCCCAACACCCACATCGTGATGCACGGCTCCAGCTCCGTTCCGCAAGAGTGGCTGAAAATCATCAACGATCACGGCGGCGCCATTGGCGAAACCTATGGCGTACCGGTGGAAGAAATCGTGGAAGGCATCAAACACGGTGTACGCAAAGTCAACATCGACACCGACCTGCGTCTGGCCTCTACCGGCGCCATCCGCAAATTCATGGCCGAGAACCCAGCCGAATTCGACCCGCGCAAATATTTGGCCAAAACCGTTACCGCGATGAAAGAAATCTGTGTGGCCCGCTATCTGGCTTTCGGCTGCGAAGGCCAAGCCAGCAAAATCAAACCCATCTCATTGGAAAAAATGGCTGAAAAATATGCCAAAGGCGAATTAACACAAATTGTTAAATAAGCGCAAAGAAAACGCTTAAATGCAAATATTATTTCAGTTATAAAAATATACGTTATTTTTTTATCACACAGTGCCTGTCTGAAAATCAGCAAATTATTGCTGAAGCATTTTCAGACAGGCTTTCTTTGTATTTTCAAGCCGTTCAGGCCATTTTTCATACCGATTACCCACCTTATGAGTATCTGCCAATTCTGCTGAGCTTATAATAAAAAAACTTAAAATTTCCCATAACCATCTGTATTAACAGTTTTTTAAATAATTTCCTAATAAAAATCAGCAACACGGCTGGAAAGCAATTCTCGCAGAAAACTGTAAACTTCAGTTAAATTTCTACATTTTCATATTTTCCAGTCTGCTACCTGATTCATTGCATTACTACTCTTAGCCACAAACAACACCAAGCGGATTCGGAAATGTCAAATAATATCAAAATATTATCCCAATACACTCTGGCAGCCCTAGCACTTATCCCACTTTATGCCGGAGCCAAACTGGCGGATACCCCTTTTGTTCTCGACAATCAGGCAGTAACCACCGGCGGCAGCGGCACCGTCAAGCCAAACGTTATGTTCTTGATTGACGACTCAGGCAGTATGAATGACATGCCAAACTCGCAGGCACACGCTTCCAAATTAAACATTACCAAAAGTGTATTAAACCAAGTGCTGTCGCAATACAAAGACACCATCTATTGGAGCCTGCAAACCCTCAACCAAAACGGCAATGTCGGCCTCAACGGCTATACTACAGACTATAACGACATAATACGCCGTGTAAACAGCATTACCGCCGATGGCGGTACGCCCACCACCCGCCGTTATTATGAAGTCAGCCAGTTTATCCGTGAATCTACCCGTTACCGCTGCCAAAAAAACTATATTCTGCTGGTATCTGACGGTGATTCTAATCTAAGTTGCTGGATATATGACAGCCGTAATCGGGAACGTTCTCCTACAAATCCCGCCAACTGGACAACCTCCCCCTATAAAACCTTCGGAAACCTTACTGACAGTTACTTCGGCAACCATCCTTATGGCCAATGTATTGCCGCAACCGGCGGATCTTATGATTCGTTCTGGGATGCCGATGAAGGCCTGCGCTATTTTAGCAAAACACTGGCAACCACCGACTTTAAAACTTCCGGTATCGATGCCGCAGGTAAAAGCTGGAATGGCGATCCTGCCGATCCGCAAGAAAACGGTATCAGCAAATTCGCCAGCCAAACCGCACAAACTTTCACCATCGGCTTTGGCAACGGTTTGAGTGAGCGGGGAAGAAACTATCTCAAACAAGGTGCCAGCCAACCCAACTATTACTTCTCCACCGAAAACGGCGGCGACCTACTGACTCGAATAGAAGATATTTTCGACACTATTGCTTCTAGTTCAGCTAATACTACCGGCACCTCTTACGGTAGCACCGCCCCCGCAGTTACCCGCAGCAATACCGCACCGGGTTCCGCCGCCGTGGTCTTTCTCGATACTGCATCCTGGAGCAGCCAACTACGTTTTTTCAAACTCAACTCCGACGGCTCGCCCAACCTGGCCACGGGGTATAGCCAACCTTCGTTCGGTAACCGAAAAACACTGATTAACACCGGAAGCGGCACCTTCTTTGCCGATGAGTTAACCAATCTCGATAATACTTATTTCAATACCATCAGTTCCACAGCCACCGATCAAAACGAATGGCGCGAAGCCCTTATTCCTTGGACCACCCGCCAAGGAAACGATACCACTATCAAGAATTTGGCGGATACTCGCAAATACTCCCAAGCTTACCGCGAACGGGCTGCCGGCACCCGCGATTTGGGTGATATTATTGATGGCTCAGTACTTGCCATCGGCGACCGCAGCCGTGGCAATCGCGAAGAATTTCTAGTGGCCGCCGCCAACGACGGCATGGTCCATTTATTTCGCAGCAATACCGCCACCAATGCCGTCAATCCGTATGATTTATTAGTCAGCTATATGCCGGCAGCCATGGAGCGTACCGATGACCAAGGCAACCCCTCTACGCTGGCAAAAACCCTGAAAGACATTGCCCACCCGAGCTACGGTCAAGATAGCGCCCATCCGCACCGCTATATGGTTAACGGCGGATTTACCTTGTTGCGCACCCCTACCAGCCAAGATAGCCAGATTTTTATGTTCGGTGCAATGGGCCAAGGTGGTCGCGGAGCTTATGCATTGAACATTGGCGGTAAAAACCGTGCCACCGGACGGGATATCGCCCTAAGTACCGGCAGCAACTCCTGGAAAAGCGACATCCCCCTGTTCGAAACCGCCAAAGGCAACGGCAACACCTTGGGCTATACCATCGGCACGCCAAAAATCGGCCGAATTTCCATCCAACGCGAAGCAGGCCAACCCGTTGATGTTACCCAAAACATCCGTTACGCAGGCTTCTTAGCCAGCGGTTTCCCTGAATCAAAGCCCAGCTCTACCTCTAATCAAGAAACTGCCCTATATGTCTACGATATGCTAGGGCAGGAAGCTGCCTCCGGCGGAAAAACCCTAAGTAACAGCCAACCGGGCACACTGTTAGGCAAAATCACCGCTCCTGATGGATCTGGCGGACTGGCCACCCCCACTCTGTTGGATACCAATTATGATGGTATCTACGACCTTGCTTATGCCGGTGATTATGGCGGCAACATGTTCCGTTTCGATTTACGCAGCACGCCGGATAAATGGACGGCAGTCAAAATATTCAGTGCAAAAGGCGGCCAACCGATTACTTCCGCACCTACCATCTCCAGGCGCACCAACGGTGTATATGTCGTGGTTTTCGGTACAGGCAGCGAAATCTACACTGAGGATTTGCGCAGTACTGGTACACAATCCCTTTACGGCATTTATGACGATATCAACACCACAGGCTCTACTGCCACCAGCAGCCAACTGCTGAAGCAAAATCTTATCGAAAGAGATGGTTATTACTACCTCAGCGACTATAGCTTCGATCCTGCTATTCACAAAGGCTGGACCATAGACTTGACTGCTGCTGCCGGTGAACATGTCGTTGTACAGCCCACCATGTTGCTGCGTACCGCGCTGTTCACCACCCGTATGTATACCGTTACCGAATCCCAACAAAACAATGGTAACGCCGATCCCTGTATTGCCAGTACTTACACCAAAACCGTCACCGCCAAGAGCCGTAGCCTTGCCATCAACAGCACCAACGGTGGTGCTTTAACAGCCAATGATGCGCGATTGCTATACGATAATAATACGACTACTACTTATATCGATCCAACCAACCAAACCGCCTACTATCCAAACGGGAAAATGTTTGACGGCTTGCTCTCTCAGGTGTTAGTTCACTCCAGCTCTACCACTAACAACGGAAATACAAACAACAATTCTGATGCAACCAACAACCCTGACAACCCGCAAACACTGGATGGCGAAGGAGGCGGAAGCGGTACCGATGCACCATTAAACTCCAATCCCTCAACTCCTAGAAACTCTTGTTTCAATAATGGCAACAAACCTTATCTGCAAACTGGTCACAGTGGCAATACCAGCACACCATTAGCCAACATAGCCACCGCCGGCCCTGCTTGCAGCAATTATGTCCGCCGTATCAACTGGCGTGAAATATTCTAATTTTGAAATACAATAAAAAAACAATACCCGACTATTCCGAGTATTGTTTTTTTATTGTTCGATAAATATCCAAATTATAAAATGCCTGTCTGAAAATATCTTAAGCGGCATATTTGGATCAATTAACACATTTTTTATAGAAGGCAGCAACCGAAGATATAGTGAATTAAAATAAGAATTCCAAACTTTACTCCCCCCCTTACCAGCAGAAAAAAATGGCC
>NZ_JAUNHL010000078.1 GCF_030523955.1 Neisseria sp. | reverse complement strand
ACTGCTTTATGGGCACCTCTTCGCATTTGTTGCACTTAGATTGTCAATTCAAGCTTGAAAAACGACCAAGCATCATATTCATCATGATAGGATAATCCGTCTTATGCCTACTTTAGGATCTCGCCATGAAAATCGTTTTTGCTCCTGATTCATTCAAAGAAAGCCTAACTGCCGCAGAAGCCGCCGCCGCCATGCAGCGTGGTTTTGCCAAGGTATTTCCTCAGGCGGAATATATTTGTATGCCGATGGCCGACGGAGGTGAGGGCACTGCCGACGCACTGGTCAACGCCTTGAACGGAGAATGGATTTCCGCAGAAGTACACGATCCGCTTGGCCGGCCGATTTTTGCCCGTTACGGTTTGCTGCCCGGTAACCGCGCCGTTATCGAAATAGCCGAAGCCGCCGGCCTGCATTTAGTGGCGGCAGACGAGCGCAACCCCTTGCACACCAGTACGTTCGGTGTCGGCCAGCTCATACTCCACGCCCTTTCGCGCGGTTGCCGTCATATTATTCTCGGCTTGGGCGGCAGCGCCACCAATGATGCCGGCGCAGGAATGTTGCAAGCATTGGGCTTCAAATTATTGGATCAAAACGGGCAACCTCTGCCTGTAGGCGGCGCTACTCTGGCCGGCTTATCCGCCGTCAACGACGAAGCGGTACCGGCTGCGCTGCGCGAATGCCATTTTGAAGCGGCCTGTGACGTCACCAACCCGCTGTGCGGCGCACAAGGTGCCAGCGCAATATTCGGCCCGCAAAAAGGCGCAACGCCGCAAATGGTCGTCGCGTTGGACACCGCACTCTCCCATTACGCCGATATCATCGCCGCCCATGGTTTTGCCGACAGCCGCGACCAAGCGGGCAGCGGCGCTGCCGGCGGCATGGGTTTTACCTTGCGAAGCGTATTGAACGCGCAATTACTGCCCGGTATTGAGATGGTGATGGCCGAAACCGATTTGAATGCCTGTCTGAAAGGAGCTGATTTGGTGGTAACCGGAGAAGGTAGGATGGACGGCCAGACCGCTTTCGGCAAAGTACCCAGCGGCGTATTGAAAGCGGCTCAGGCGCAAGGCATTGCGGTAATCGGCATTGCCGGCTCGGTTGGTGGCGATGCTGCGGCATTGAACGCCTTGGGATTTAAAGCAGTATTTCCCACCATTGCCGCGCCCGCTTCGCTAACCGATATTCTTGCCAGCGCCGCTCATAATGTGGAACGCACCGCCGAACAAGTGGCGGCAGTATGGCAACTGGGAATGAACCGGCAGACACGTTAATTTCCGGGCTGAGACCTTTTCAGAATATAGCAGATTTAATTAATTTTCGATACAAGGCAGCAAGCCGCAGACATTACAAGTAGTACGGCAAGGTGCAGCAACGCCGTAGCGAAAGTTAAGTTAATCTGCTATACATCAAAATATATACGCCATACTTGTGCTTGGCTCAAGTATGGCGTACGTACTTTATGGCGGATTTACTCTAAGTCGACACCCTAGCCCTCCCCTTGGTGATAAGGCTTCAAGACTTTCTTCACCTGCTTGAACCAGGCACGCTGTTCGCGCTCGCTCACAGGCCTGTCTGAAGCATAATGCCAATGTTCGTACTGCTTCAGCAAGGCAACCAGTTTTTCATCCTGCATACCGTTATCCGCCATCAGCCGTACCAATTCGCTGCCGGTAATGCCCGGCAATTTCGGGTCATCGCGGCCGAGCAGGGTTTGTTTGATTAAGTTCAGTCCGTCATCCAGCGGACGGATGTCTTGACAGCGGCCGCGGCGCCACCACCAAACCAGCGGCAAGGCAGCCAGCAAAATACCCAAGCCGAACACCAGCAGCAAAGCGGGGCGACCGAAATTCGCCAAGCCCAACGAGGCCAGCAGATGGTTTTGACGGGTCTGGTCGTAATTCACCACCCATTGCTGCCAATAATATTGGCCGGTAGCCGACCAACGCTGCCAGTTGCCGTTGTTTTGCTCGAATACCTGTTGCTCGGCCTGCGGCAAAGCCTGCTGGATACCGCCGGCCGCACGCCTTTCCGAAACCGCGGCAGTAGGATCCACCCGCAGCCACGCCTCTTCTTCCGGCAACCAAACCTCCGCCCAAGCATGGGCATCGCGCCCGCGAAGTTGCCAGAACCCGCCGTTCTCGAAGTATTCGCCGCCCAAATAGCCGGTCACCACCCGCGCCGGCAGGCCGGCGGCACGCATCATCACCACAAAACTTTGGGCGTAATGCTCGCAAAAACCTTGTTTGCTGCCGAACATAAAAGCATCCACCCCGTCGCGCCCTTCGGTTTTCGGCGGTTGCAAGGTGTAGCTAAAGCCATTGCGGCGGTAATAATCCAGCGCTCTTTTGATGATTTGGCGGCTGCTGCCGGCTTGTTTCGCCCAACCGGCGGCCAGCTGGCGCGTGCGCTCGTTACCGCCGGGCAAGCGGGTGTAGAAACTGTATTGCGAAGTGGTGAGCGACTGCGGCAATTGCTCGCCCAACGAAGCTTGCAAACTCAAACGGCGCAAACCTTCGCGACTGCGCTGTGCGCGAATGATGTCGCCCGAGCGCATCACGGTACCCTGCGGCAAAGCGCCGCCGGGATAATCCAGCGCCGGTAACGCACCGGCTTGGTCGCGCACCACGATTTGGTAGTTCACCGTGCGCCCGGCAACGGCGCGGCGGCCGACGGAATTGTCCATCAACTGCTCAGGCAGCGCGCGCCAAGTGCTACCGTCGAATTCGGCCATGATAATGGCGCGCCAATACATCTGCCGTTTATCAGGCGCAGTGCCGCTGAACGTGATATTGGCGACATGCTCGTCGCTCTGTACCAAATTGCTGATACTGCCCGGGCTCATGGTATTGGATAGGCCGGTTTTGGCCTGGCCGCCCTGCGTTTGCGGAATCCGCCACAACGGCTCGTTTTTACGCGGCACCGTCACAAACAGTACCACCATCAGCGGCAAGGTAAGCAACAGCGCGCTGAGGCTGCGGCCAAACGCCTGGCGCGCCGGCAACCCGCCCAGCATGGCGAAACACAAACACACCGCCAACAGGCTGCTCAACACCCACAAACCGGTGAGCGGGCTTTGGTTAAGCAATACGCTGGAGCCGATTAAAAACAACATGGCCAGCAGCAAAACTTGCCAATCGCGGCGCGTACCGCCCTCATAAGCCTTCAGCACAATCATCAGCAATAAAAAGGAAATACCGCCGTCGCGCCCGATAACGGTGCCCAATTGCTGCCACACCAGCAAAGCCGAGGCAATCAGCAGCAATAACACGAGCAGCAGCGAAACTTTGCCGATCCGTAACTGTACCAAGAGGAAGCGTACCGCCAACAGCACGCAAAACAGCAGCATGATGCCGGCAGGCAAACTCAAGCCCAACGGCAACGCCGCCCATAACAGGGTAAGCAAAACCGCCAGCTGCACGCTTGGGCGCGGCTGGTGGTTGAGAAAGGGAGGATTTTGGATAAACATAATTATATGAGCAGTGCGCGCCCGCTAACGTTGCATCATTGCGCGGCGCAATAGAGTAAAAATTTTCCCGGCGGAAGCTGCCGCCCCTTTTAAATAAAGTGTGCCCGCCGTATATGGCGGATAACTTCAATTGTAATAACTGTCTCGTTATACTCGGGCCAAGCCCGGGTATGATGCTCCTACTTTTTCTTAATTTGCTTGGCTATAGCGGATTAACTTAACTTTCGCTACGGCGTTGCTGCGCCTTGCCGTACTACTTGTACTGTCTGCGGCTTGCTGCCTTGTATCGAAAGTTAATTAAATCCGCTATATATTCCAGATTATTTCATACGCCTTATATTTCTTCAGACAGGCATTTCAAAACAAATGCCTGTCTGAAAACATCGGCGTACGTTTTCAGACAGGCATTCGCCGCTATAACAAAGCCAGAGCCGTCAACGCGATTTCCCGCTGCCCCTTCTGCGGAGCAATGGTGCGGCGCGGCAACTCCAACACATAAGGCAGCCCCGAACGTTCGGCCTCCAGCACCCGGTGGCACAACAGGCCGGCCAAACGCTCTTTATGGCTCACCGACGGATAATCCTTATAAGAAATCACCATACTGCGCACCGCAGATTGCGGCATATCGAAGCGTTTATCCAACAATTGGCCGGTTTTCGCATAAGTTTTCCAAGCAATATGATTAAGCGGCATGCCCTCTTGATGTGCCTGCAAATAGGCGATTTCATCACCGCCTTGCACGGGCGGGCGCGATGTATCTTCCTCGCCGTCCGGTTGCGTTAACGTGTCCGGCGTATGCGGCAACGGCGCCGGATACACCACCATCTGCGTGTTCCAAGACCACGAACACTGCACCATATACAGGCCAAACGGCGCCAAACTGGCACTGCGCAACACCGGAATCCGCAGATAACCGTGGCGCAAAGCCGGTACCGCCCAGTCAAGCGGCTCGCCCCGCCCCGCCGGCAACTGCCATTCCCGCCAAATTGCTGCTGATTTAGGGTCGTTCACAAAATCATCTTCATTGCACAACCACAACCAACGGCGGCGCACATTTTCCCCTGCCGACACCTGCAACACGGCCTCGCCACCGGCAAACACTTCATGCGGCATGGCCACATCCAGCCGCAAAGCCAGCAGCTGGCGCAGATTCAATAACAACGCCACACCGGCAAAACCCAGCAGCCAAAACGCCACGGCATAAGCCAGATTCACCTGATACTGCAAGCCCACCAACCACAACAGCGCCACCATCACCAACAGGCCCACCCCCAAGCGGGTAGGCCGTATCACCAAGCTTTTCCATTGCGGCGCACCTTCAACCGGCGCCAGCCGCTCCTCAGGCGATCGCCACATGATCAAGCAAATCCTTCAGCAGCATTTCGCTGTTTTGTTGCTGTTGCACCGCCTGCACCCTATGGTTGGCTACCGGCACCCAAACCGCCTTCACATCATCGGGCAACACATGGCCGCGCCCCTGCATAAACGCCCACGCTTTGGCAGCCGCCACCACCGCCAATCCTGCGCGCGGGCTCAAACCCAACACAAACCGGCCCGGCTGGCGGGTGGCCTCCACCAAACGGAACACATAATCGGCCGCTGCCTGCGATACTTTTACCGCCGCCACCTCCTGCATCCATCCTGCCAATATTTCCGCATTACACACCGCCTGCAGCTGCGGCAGCGTTTGGCGGCGGTCGCCTTGGAAATACAGTTGCTTTTCCGCTTGAGCCGAAGGATAGCCCATACTCAGCCGCATCATAAAGCGGTCTAGCTGCGACTCCGGCAGCGGGAAAGTACCGATTTGTTCGACCGGATTTTGCGTCGCCACCACCAAAAAAGGCTTGGGCAAACGATACGTTTTGCCGTCCACCGAAACCTGCCGCTCCTCCATCGCCTCCAACAGAGCCGATTGCAGCTTGGGCGAAGCACGGTTGATTTCGTCGGCCAGCAGAAAATGATGAAACACCGGACCCGGATGGAATTCGAACTTACCCTCGTTCGGGCGGTAAACACTCACCCCCAGCAAATCCGAGGGCAGCATATCGTTGGTAAACTGCACCCGGCGGTAATTCAAACCCAATACCGCCGCCACTCCGTGCGCCAAGGTGGTCTTGCCCACCCCCGGCACATCTTCCAACAACACATGGCCACCCGCCAACACACAAGCGAAAATCTGCCGTAAAACCGTCTCCTTACCCAGAATCACCTGATCGAGCTGCTGTAATGCGTTTTGAATTTGAGCATTCATTATTTTATTTTTCTTTCGTTTTCAAAGAGTTTTAAGCTTTTATCCCGCGCAAGCGCGAATAAATGCAAGCCGCGTATTTTAGCATTTGCCCCTGCCCATATGATAGTTGGCTGCGATATTTTTTCAGACAGGCATAAGCTTGGTTCCGTATGCACAACAATAACCCGCTACCGTTTGAAGCCGGCTCATCGTGTAAAACGATTTTGCCTAATCAAACGCCATGCTTGGCGATTGATTCGGAGCATCGAACAGGAAAACCAACTATTCTTCATGGATATTATCTGTTAAATTAAAAATAAAAAAATAAATGCGGTTTTACAGCCTGAAAACTTTGCAAAACTCATGCCGGCATGGCGGAATCTCTCGTTATATTTTTCGAATTTTGCAAAGATACCAACCCGGGGGCCATTATTTTTAACCAACAGCCCCTAATCAGAGGAGAGAAATAATGAGCAAATCTTTAGAGAGCGAACGCAAGTTTTTCGGGCACCCGTGGCAACTTTCCTCGCTGTTTCAGATTGAGCTGTGGGAGCGCTTTTCGTTTTACGGCATGCAGGGCATCCTGCTGATTTATCTGTATTACCAAACCGCCGAAGGCGGTTTGGGCATCGATAAGGCGGTGGCGGGCGGTATCGTCGGCGCTTACGGCGGCAGCGTTTACCTTTCCACCATTTTGGGCGGTTGGCTGGCCGACCGTTTGTGGGGCGCGGAGCGCACGCTGTTTTATTCGGGCATGATGGTGATGGCCGGGCATATCGCGCTGGCCGTGATTCCGGGCTTGGCCGGTTTGCTGTGCGGCCTGGTGCTGATTGCGCTGGGCAGCGGCGGCGTGAAGGCTTCGGCCAGCTCGATGGTAGGCTCGCTGTATGAAAGCGAAGAATTGCGACCGCTGCGCGATGCCGGTTTCTCGATTTTTTATATTTCCATCAATATCGGCGGTTTTTTAGGCCCGCTCTTAACCGGCCTGCTGCAAAACCGGTTGGGTTTCCACTACGGCTTTGGTGCGGCGGCAGTGGGCATGGCGTTCGGCCTGCTGCAATATGCGCGCGGACGCAAATCGCTGCCACCCACACCCGCGCCATATCCGCTGCCCGCAGGCAAGGGCAAAATAGCGGCTGCGGTTGCGGCTGTTTTGATTGCGTCCTTGGCTGTGGCCGTGGGCGCGGGGCTGATTAATCTGGAGAACTTTTCAAAAGTGTTGCTGGGTACGGTGATTCTGGCCACTTTGGTTTATTTCGTGCGCCTGCTCGGCGGATCGGGCGTGGAAGCGCAAAACAAGCGCTACATCACCGCCTATATTCCGCTGTTTGCGGTAATCTGCATTTTTTGGGCGCTGTGGTTTCAGGTGTTTACGTCGGTTACGGTGTATTTCGACGAAACGGCCAACCGCAACATCGGCGGCTTCACCATTCCGGTATCGTGGAAAGATTCGCTGCAAAGCCTGTGGGTGGTGCTGTTTTCCGGCCTGATGGCGGCGATGTGGACGAAAATGGGAGAAAAGCAGCCGAAAACGCCGTTGAAATTCGCATTATCGGTGATGGTGCTGGGCGCATCGTATTGGTGTTTCGTGCCGTTTATCGCATCGGGCGCGGTGATGCCGCTGGCAGTGTTTGCGTTGGTGATTTTGGGCATTACCATTGCCGAGTTGCTGATTTCGCCGATTTCCTTATCGCTGGCCACTAAAATCGCGCCGTCCCACTTCAAAACCCAAATGGTGGCATTGAATTTTTTGGCTCTGTCGCTGGGGTTTACGCTGGGCGGTTTGCTGTTTAAAGAATATTTTGCGGTGGAATCCGCCGCTTCGTTTTACCGTTTGATCGGCACGGCAGGTTTGGCAACGGGCGCGGTGCTGCTGGCATTGGTGCCGGTGCTGAACAGCCTGCTCAAAGGCGTGGATTGATGCGTGCCGCAGATTAATTGTAGAAAATATCATTTCCCGGAGAATTTTAAGTATGAATACGCCTTCCCAACGTTTGGCCGCCTTGCGCCAAGCCATGAGCGCGCAAGGGTTTGATGCGTGGATTATCCCCTCGGCCGACCCGCATTTATCGGAATACCTGCCGCAGCACTGGCAGGCGCGGGTGTATGTTTCCGGCTTTACCGGCTCGGTCGGCACGCTGGTGGTGAAAAAAGACAGCGCCGATTTGTGGGCGGACAGCCGCTATTGGGAACAGGCCGCACAGCAGCTTGCCGGCAGCGGCATCACCCTGCAAAAGCTCGGTTTCGGCAAAACCCATGTGGAAGATTTGGCCGAAAGCCTGCCTGAAAACGCCCGCGTGGGCGTGGCGCCCGATATGCTGTCGCTGGCGGCCAAGCGCCAGTTGGAAAGCGCGTTTGCGGCAAAAAACATCAGTTTGGCGCACGATGGCGATATTCTCGCCGCCATTTGGGAAAACCGCGCCGCCCTGCCGCAATCGCCGGTTTACCCGCACGATGCCGCTTTTGTGAGCGAAAGCGCGGCGGCAAAACTGGCGCGGGTGCGCGCGGCCATGCAGGAAAAAGGTGCCGATTACCACCTGATTTCTTCGTTGGATGACACCGCCTGGCTCACCAATCTGCGCGGCAGCGACGTGCCGTTCAATCCCGTGTTTTTGTCTTACCTGCTGATCGGGCAAAATCAGGCTACGCTGTTTGCCGCGCCCGAAGCCTTAACGCCTGCCGCCCGCGCCGTGTTGGCCGAAGCCGGCATCGGCACCGCAGGTTACCATGAAGCGGCGGCCGCTTTGTCGCAGATTGGCGGCAGCCTGCTGCTCGACCCTGCCAAAACGGCGGTCAGCACTTTGGCGCAACTGCCCGACAGCGTGCGGCTGGTGGAAAGCATCAACCCCTCCACCCTGTTCAAATCCATCAAATCCGCCGCCGACATTGCCCATATCCGCGAAACCATGCGCCAAGACGGCGCGGCCTTGTGCGGATTTTTCGCCGAATTGGAGCAGAAGCTGGCAAACGGTGAAACCGTTACCGAGCTGGACATCGACACCCTGCTGCTGGCGCACCGCAGCCGCCGCCCGCATTTTATCTCGCCCAGTTTCAACACCATCGCCGGCTACAATGCCAACGGCGCGCTGCCGCATTACAGCGCCACGCCCGAAGCCAACGCCGTCATCAGCGGCAACGGCCTTTTGCTGATTGATTCGGGCGGCCAATATCAGGGCGGCACCACCGACATTACCCGCGTGATGCCCGTCGGCACGCCTACCGCCGCGCAAAAACGCGATTTCACGCTGGTGCTCAAAGCCCATATCGCGCTGGCGCAGGCGGTGTTTCCCGAAAATATTCTGTCGCCGATGTTGGATGCCATCTGCCGCGCCCCTTTATGGCAGGCGCAATGCGACTACGGCCACGGCACGGGGCACGGCGTGGGCTACTTCCTCAACGTGCACGAAGGGCCGCAGGTGATTTCCTACCATGCCGCCCCCAACCCCAACCACGCGATGAAAGCCGGCATGTTCACTTCCAACGAACCCGGCCTTTACCGCCCGCAGCAATGGGGTATACGCATTGAAAACCTGGTGGTCAACCAAGCGGTGGAAAACCCCGCCGAAACCGCGTTCGGCCGCTTTTTGTGTTTTGAAACCGTTACCCTGTGCCCGATCGACACCCGCTTGGTGGATACGGTATTGATGACGGCTGCCGAAACCGAGTGGCTGAACCGCTACCACGCCGAAGTGCGCGAAAAACTGCTGCCCCTGGTGGAAGGCGCGGCGCGGACGTGGCTGGAAGAGCGCACCGCTGCGGTTTGAGCCGCCGAAGCTTGATATTCTTGCAACTGCAAGGCGGCAGCAAAAGTTTTGCGCCCTACTGCGGTTGGCTGATGTATTGGTGTTCTTTCCAATCCATCAGATGGCCGGATCAAGCGGCGGCGCAAAGTTTTAAAAGTTTTATGCCTGTCTGAAAATACCGGGGCTTTTTTCAGACAGGCATTTTTATTACTCAAACCACACATACAATAATTTAATTAATTTTCGATACAAAACAAATTACTATCGGCTCCAATCTATTTAGCCTCATCATGCTTTTGTTGACGCTGATGTTCATCCCCCCATGCTTTCAAAGCCATAACTGCTTCTTGTAAAGTTTTACCGTATCGGCTCAAGCGGTATTCCACCCGCGGCGGCACTTCGGGAAATACCGTCCGGCAGATAATTCCGTCACGTTCCAACGCGCGCAGTTGCGCCGTCAACGTACGCTGTGAAACATCGGGCAAGATACGGCGGATTTCATTAAAGCGTAATACGCCGTCGGTAAAAAGACGGTAAAGTATCGTGCCCTTCCATTTGCCGCCGATTACAGCAAGTGCAGCTTCTACGGAACAGCCTTCGGCACAGTTAAATTGTTGGTGCGGTATTCTGCTCATAAGTAACCTTTATGTAACTATATGAAAAATAAGTGCGTTCTTGTTAAGTTGCGATTCAGACGGCATGATACGGCTTTTTTAAGCCCCATGGGAGTTTTATCATGAAAGCCATTGGTTTCAACCGCCCGTTACCCATTTCTGATCCCGCTTCGCTGCAAGATATCGACCTGCCCGAACCCGAGCTGCGTCCGCGCGATATTCTGGTGGAAGTCCGTGCCATTGCTGTTAACCCCGCCGATGTGAAAGTCCGCGCTTCACATACGCCTGCTGAAAATACATACCGCGTATTGGGATGGGATGCAGCTGGCATTGTAAAAGCAGTAGGCAATGATGCAGCTTTTTTCAAACCCGGAGACGAAGTCTATTTTGCAGGCAGCATCAACCGGCAGGGAGCCTATGCCGATTATGTTGCCGTAGACGAACGGATTGCGGCCCGCAAGCCTAACAGCTTGGACTTTTCCCATGCCGCTGCTTTACCGCTGACGGCAATTACCGCTTGGGAAACACTATTTGACCGCCTGAACATCCGTCAACCTGTGGCCGGTGCCGCCGATGCACTTCTAATTATCGGCGCAGCAGGCGGCGTAGGCTCCATGGCCATTCAGCTTGCCAAGCAATTAACCGGACTAACCGTGATTGCCAGCGCTTCACGCGCCGAAAGCCAGCAATGGTGCTTGGAGTTGGGCGCCGATCATGTCATTAACCATCACGAAGACCTTCCGGAGCAAATCGCCGCCATCGGCATCGGCAAACCGGCTTTTGTTTTCTCCACCAACCATACGAAAACCTACTTGCACCAAATCATCGATCTCATTGCTCCCCAAGGCCGCATCGCCCTAATTGACGACCCGGACGTACTGGACATTACCCCGCTGAAAAGCAAAAGCCTGTCTTTACATTGGGAATTTATGTTCACCCGCCCCTTGTATGAAACGGCCGATATGAGCGGACAAGGCAAACTGTTGACGGAAGTGGCCCGCTTGGTAGATACAGGACAAATCCGATCCACCTTGAACCATGAGATTAAGGGCATCAATGCGGCCAATCTGCGTTTGGCCCACGAATTGTTGGAACGGGGAGACCGCATAGGGAAAGTGGTGCTCAGCCGAGAATGAGCGGAGAACGGTTTGGCAAGCCGCTATCGTGAGTTATAGCGGATTAACTTAGCTTTTGCTACGGCGTTGCTGCGCCTTACCGATCTCCGCTTGCTGCCTGGTATTCAAAAATGTGTTAATCCACGCTATAGCAGATTTAATTAATTTTCGATACAAGGCAGCAAGCCGCAGACAGTAC
>NZ_JAUNHL010000077.1 GCF_030523955.1 Neisseria sp. | reverse complement strand
ACCTTGCTGTGCTTTTTGCCTTGCATACGCGGTTTTTGCCTCAAAAAACCACTTCTCCGGTTAATTGTCGACAGACCCTAGTGGGTTTCGGTTGAATCGGTGCTCTTTTTCACTGCAGACGGTTGTTGTGTTTCCATCAACGGCTGCGGGGCGGTATCGGGAAGAATACGGTAAACGACCCGATTGATATTGCGCAGGTTTTCGGCTTGTACGATTTCGTCGGCGATTTCCATGGCTTGGAAGTTGTCGGGATCGGCCAATTTCCACATATCATCGAGGATTTTGCGGCCGCAGTCGCCGGTGAGCAGGGAGCCGGGTTTCACAAATTGATAGTGTTCCGACAATAATTTAATCCAGCCATCAGGTTGGCGGCGCACGATGTGGTGCGGTTTGAGTTGTGATGGGTGGCTCAAACCCGCGCTGCCGACGATGTCGGCCAGAGAGCGTAGGGTGTTGGCATGGAAGTTTTTCACACGTTGGGATTTATCGGGAATATCCAGCGCTTTCTGGCGCGAGGGGTCTTGGGTAGCGACGCCGGTGGGGCATTTGTTGGTGTGGCAGGAACGCGATTGGATACAGCCGACGGCAAACATAAAACCACGGGCGCTGTTGCACCAGTCGGCACCCAGCGCCATCATTTTGGCGATGTCGAAGCCGCTGATGATTTTGCCGCTGACGCCGACTTTGATTTTGTCGCGGATGCCTGCGCCGACCAAGGTGTTTTGTACGAAGATAAAGGCGTCGACCAAAGGCATGCCTATGGTATCCATAAATTCGACCGGTGCGGCGCCGGTACCGCCTTCTGCACCGTCGATGACGATAAAATCCGGGTAGTCGTTTTCTTCCATCATGGCTTTGACAATGGCCATGAATTCCCAAGGCATACCGATGCAAAGCTTGAAGCCTACTGGTTTGCCGCCGGAGAGTTCGCGCAATTGCTGCCAGAATTTCACCAGTTCGCGCGGGGTGGAGAAGGAGCTGTGGGTGGCGGGGGAAATGCAGTCTATGCCCATCGGAATATCACGGGTTTCGGAGATTTCGCGGCTGATTTTGGAAGCGGGCAATACGCCGCCTTTGCCGGGTTTGGCACCTTGCGAGAGCTTGATTTCAATCATTTTGACCTGCTCGAGCGAGGCGCGTTTGGCAAAAGATTCGGGGTTGAAGTTGCCGTCTTGGTCGCGGCAGCCGAAATAGCCGGTACCGAGTTCCCAAATTAAATCACCGCCGTGTTTGCGGTGATAGGGGCTGATGCTGCCTTCGCCGGTATCGTGGGCGAAGCCGCCTTCTTTGGCGCCTTTGTTGAGTGCTTCGATGGCGGCGGCGGATAGGGCGCCGAAGCTCATGGCGGAGATATTGAATACGGATAAATCATAGGGTTGTTTGCACAATTCGTTACCGATGTGTACGCGGAAATGATGGTCGGCTATAGGGTGGCTGTTGCCGGAATGCAGAAACCACTCGCTGCCGACTTTGTTGAGGTCGTTCAGGCTGCCGAAGGCGGTGGTGCTGTCGATGTTTTTGGCGCGTTGGTAGACGATGGACCTTTGCTGGCGTGAGAAGGGTACTTCTTCTTTATCGTTTTCCAGAAAATATTGGCGGATTTCGGGACGGAAGTTTTCCAGCAGGAAGCGGATGTGTCCGCCGATGGGATAGTTGCGCAAAATGGCATGGCGTTTTTGTTTGAGGTCGCGGATGCCGAGCAAGGTGAAGGCGAGCGAGGGGAAAAACAGCCACCATATTTGCAACAGTAAGCCGGCAATGGTTAAAGCGATGGCCAACCAGAATAGGCCGAGGCGCGGCATCACCAAAAAGGCGTAATTGGCGGAACGGGTATTGGTGGGCTTGGGCTCTTGCTTGCTCATGGGGAATCCTGAATGGTGATGTGTTTGTAGTGGTTTGTAATTTTAGGATTATAATGGTTTTTTTGCTAAATGGTTGTGGTTGGCGATATAGTTTTTTTTAATGATATGGCGGATTAACTTTACTTTCGCCACGGTGTTGCTGCGCCTTAGCTCAAAGAGAGCGATTTGTTAAGCCGCTATATTTGTCGGTTGGCGAAAATATTTTCAGACAGGCATACTTATTTGATTGATAGAAAAAAAATCAAAATCTTAAATATGACTTGATGTTAAACTCTAAAATTGCGCTTGCTGATTTCAATCTTACTTTTACTATTTACATAAAAAAAGATAGATGAGTTTTAAGTTTCTAAGGAAAAAATGGATTATTTGAACGAGTTAAACCGGAAGGTGTTTATGTGGATCAATGCTCATTGGAGTGCGGATCCTGTTTATATTGAGGGTGCCATTTGGTTGGCGGAATATTTGATCGTGTTGTTTTTTGTGGTGTTGCTGGCTTATCTTGGCTGGAAGCACCGCAGTGACAAGCGTATTTATTTAGGCGTATTGGGTAGTATTTTGGTGGCCATCAGTATGGCTTATTTGATACGGAAAGGTTTTTATCATCCGCGGCCATTTGTTTTGGGGATAGGCACCAATTTTCTGGAACATGGTGCGTCGTCTTCTTTTCCGAGCAAACACATGACTTCGATGTTTTCCGGTATTTTGTTTTTGTGTTTGCTGCCGGTAACGCGTTGGTTTGGTTTTTTCTGGCTGGCACTGGCGATGCCGGTGGCGTGGGCCCGGGTTTATTTGGGTGTGCATTGGCCTTTGGATATAGTAGGCGCGTTTGCGGTCAGTTTAATCGCGGCGCTCTTGGTTTTGGCGACACAGCGCTGGTGGGGCAGCAAAACGATTCAAGCGTAGGTGTTGTTTAACCGAAACAAAGTACCAAACAGGGAATCAATCTTTGATAAAAAATGCCTGTCTGAAAAGTTTTCAGACAGGCATTTTTTTGGGAAATCTATCCGCGAAATATTTAAGGCTGGAAAGTAGTTGGAGCTATATAATAATATGGTGATTTAAACCTTGGCATCCTAAAGTAGTTGGCAGCGCTTTTGATTATTTGTCGAATAAGGAGCGAGTTGAATGAAGATTGTAAAATCACCTTGGTTATGGTGCTGTGCGGTTTTGCCGATTTTGGCAGCCTGTCATACTGGTTTTTCACAACAAGATATCAATGCGATGCGCTCGCTCACGCCGAAACAACGCGATCAAGTCGGTTACGAGCTGGCTGCCGAATTGCGTCGCACCAGTCTGAGCGATACGAAACAATACCGTATCCGTGATATCCGCTATCGGAGTAATAGCGACACGCTGGTTTATGATGTGGAAATGAAGGGAATGGAAGGATATAAGCCTGATGCGGCAACGAAAAAAAGGTTGAAGCAGGAAGGGGATAAGCTGATTGTTCAGGCCGCGTGCGAAAACCGTAAAATGCGTTCTGTGGTGATGGATGCCCGTTTCGGTATTGAGTTTCGAATGAAAAACGGAAGCGGTGTGGAATTGATGCGCCCGCGCATCGCTCCGGGGGGATGCCCGTAAATATAGCGGATTAACTTAACTTTCGCGAAGGCTCTGCTGCGCCTTAGCTCAAAGAGAACGATTTTGTAAGCCGCTGAAGCGGCAACAGAATCGGTTCCGTACTACTTGTACTGTCTGCGGCTTGCTGCCTTGTATCGAAAGTTAATTAAATCCGCTATAGCTGTGTTGCAAAGAAAATGCCTGTCTGAAAACAATTTTCAGACAGGCATTGTTTATGTGGTTATGCATAGAAGATATAAGCCCAGAAGGCCACCAGTATGATGCAGAGGATATTGAGCAGGAAACCTACCCTCATCATTTCTTTCTGTTGTATCAGACCGGTACCGAACACAATCGCATTGGGCGGTGTGGCTACCGGCAGCATGAAGGCACATGAAGCTCCGATGCCGATGACGAATACCATCACTTCTTTGGGCAAACCCATTTGGGTGGCGACGCTGGCGAAAATGGGTACCAAGAGCGCGGCAGCGGCGGTATTACTGGTTACTTCAGTTAGGAAAATGATGAAGGTTGCCACTGCAAAAATCACGATTAGGGGATGTGCCAATACGAAAGTGGTCGCCAGTTGCTGGCCGATGGCTTGCGATGCTCCGGAAGTCTGCAACAGATTGCTCAAGGCGATACCGCCGCCGAACAGCATCAGCACGCCCCAGTCGGTGTTGCGGGCGACTTCTTTCCAGCGCGCCACGCCCAATACCACCACGGCTACCGCTGCAACCAGAGCGATTACGGTATCGGGATTGGAAATACCGAAAGCGTCTTTAATTTGCGAACTGAAAATCCATGCGAATGCGGCGGCGATAAAAATCAGCATGGCGAGTACGCGATGCAGCGTCCACGGGATATGCTCGTCTTTCACTTCGACGCGTTGGCTGAAGTTGGGTCGCAAAATGATATACAGTGAAACCAGCATCAGCGGCAGAATCAGCAACATCATCGGTAAGCCCATTTTCATCCAGCCGACAAAGTCCAGATTCAGCGCTTTGGCGGCAATGGCATTGGGCGGCGAACCGACGATGGTGCCCAAGCCGCCGATGCTGGCGCAATAGGCAATGCCGAGCAATACGAATACAAAGGTTTTGCGGTCTTTTTCACGATCGATATGATCCATCATGCCCACGGCCAGCGGCAGCATCATGGCGGCGGTGGCGGTGTTACTGATCCACATTGAGAGAAAGGCTGTGACGGCAAACAGCATGCCGATGGCTACTTTCATATTGCCGCGCGAGAGAGAAATCAGCCAAATGGCAATTTTGCGGTCCAGCTTTTGCATGTGCAGGCCGGTGGCGAGTGCGAAACCGCCGAAGAAAATATAAATAATCGGGTCGGCGAAACTGCTCATCGCCTTTTTGATGTCCATGTCGGGAAAGCCGAGCAATACGGCCAATAGCGGTACCATCAAGGCGGTGATGGTAATGTGTACCGCTTCGGTAAACCACATGATGGCAATGAAAATCAGCACGGCGATGCCTTTGTTGACATCGGTTTCATAAGGGAGAATATGAAAGATACCGTAGCTGACGACGGCGGCAATGATTGCGGTAATCAAGCCTTTGAAATCGGTAATCGGCGCTTGGGCGCTGAGCAGCTCGACATTGTCGGGGCGGTTTTTGTCGGAAGTCATAATTTTATTTCCTGTGTGGTTATTGGAAAACGCAGGCCGCCGAGAATCTTGCTTTGCGGCTTTAACAGGGCAAATACAGTATAAGTGTAAGGGTGAGTAGTTGTAAACTATAGTTATTGAATTGTTAAGATTCTGGAAGAGAGCAAGGTACGTGCCAATTCTTACCGTCAATTTAAAGAAATGATTCTTTAAAAGAGAAAAACAGGCAGTTTTTCATCGGTTTATCTGAATGAAATGACTGCCTGCGGAAGTGATATGGAGAAGTTTAGGCACTTTCTGCCATACTCAGAGCCTGTTGGATATCGACTGCCACGATGCGCGATACCCCTTTTTCCTGCATGGTTACGCCGATTAACTGTTCGGCCATTTCCATGGTCAGCCGGTTGTGCGAGATGTAGAGGAATTGGGTGTTGGCCGACATTTCTTTCACCAGATTGCAGAAGCGGCCGGTGTTGGCGTCGTCCAGCGGGGCGTCCACTTCATCGAGCAAACAGAACGGTGCCGGGTTGAGACTGAACAGGGCAAAGACCAAGCTCATGGCGGTGAGCGCTTTCTCGCCGCCGGAGAGCAGGTGGATGGTGCTGTTCTTCTTGCCGGGCGGCCGGGCCATGATGGAGACGCCGGCGGTGAGCAAGTCGTCGCCGACCATTTGCAAATCGGCTTCGCCGCCGCCGAATAAGGTTGGAAAGAAACGGTGCACGCTCTCATTGACCGTATCGAAGGTTTCTTTAAAACGCGCTTTGGTTTCGTCGTCAATCTGGGCGATGGCTTGCTCCAGTAAATCAATTGCCGATTGGATATCTTCGTTTTGGCTGCGGTAATAAGTGTCGCGTTCGCGCGCTTCGTTCAATTCTTGTAAGGCGGCCAGGTTCACCGGCCCCAGCGTTTCGATTTCGCGGGCAAGATTACCTATGTATTCGCCGAGTGCCCGAGAATCAGCTGATGGTTCGGCCAGTTGGGCCAAAGCATCGATATCTGCCTCGCGCGCGCTTAAGTTTTCATGATAGCGCTTGGCATTGAGCAGGGCTTCTTGCTGTTGCAGCAAGGCGGTTTGGGTGGCGGCTTGCAACTGCGGTAGCGTGGCGGCCAGTTGCTGTTGGCGGGCATACATTTCCTGCCCTTGGCGTTGGATGTCGGCCAGCCGGTCTTGGGCACTGATGAATTGTTCGTCTAAGGTTAATACTTCTTCAGACAGGCATTCCAGTTTTTCGCGCTGTTCTTCGTCTTGCTGTTCGTTTTCAAAAGCCAGTGCCAATTCGCTCTGCCGCTCCTGCCAATCTAAGTCTTGCTGTTGCAAAACGCTGATTTGATGTTGTAATGATTGTTGGCGTTGTTGTTGTTTGTGAACGGCTACTTCGATGATGCCGTATTGGCGGTTGGCTTCCAGCAAGGATAGGCGTGCTTGTTTCAGCTGATTTTGCACGGCTTGCCGCGTTTCGTTTAAATCCTGTTGTTGGCCGGCGAGGGTGTGTATGGTTTCTTCCAGCAATAGGATATCGTTTTGCAGGGTTTCCTGGCCTTGTTGCTGAACCAGCTGCTCTTCGGCCAGTTGCAGTAATTCCTGCTCGATATGTTCGCGCCTAAGCTGCCCTTGGTTTGTGCGGGCGAGCAGGGCGGTGGCTTCGGCTTGTGCATTGTGCAATTTGGCAGCGTGCTGGCGTTGTTGCAACATCAATTGCTTTTGCTGCTCTTCCTGTTGTTGCACAGCCGCTTGCAGGAAGTCACGTTTTTGTTCGGCATCGGCTAGCTGCGGCGAGAGGACGGTCAGTTGCTGCGTCACCTCTTTCAGACGGGCTTGGTGTTTCAGCAAGTTATCGGCGCTCTCTTGCGGATAGATAACCGCGCCTACACGGTCAACTTGGTGGCCTTCCGGGGTCAACCAGATTTGGTTTCCTTGTAAATCGCCCTGGTGGCTAAGGGCAAATGCCAAAGTGGGGGCGCACAATACGCCGTCCAGCCAATAAGCCAGCGCGTTTTGAAAAGGCGCGCGCACCTGTATCTGATTGATTAGGGCTTGGGCAGGCTGGACTTTTTTATGAGGCACGGCCGTTGCGTGGCACCAAGCGGCGGCGGTAGGCGGCAAAGGATCGGGCGGGCAGAAATCTGCCGGTACGGCACGGGCGTGCAGGCGGTCGGCCAGCACCACCGATAAGGCATGTTGCCAATCGGGGCTGACGCTCAATTGCTGCCATAGGCCGCCGTCTTTTTCTTGGGCAGTATCTTGCCAGAAATCGCGTTTATCTTTTTGGGGCAATACCGCTTCAATCGCTTGCTGTTGTGCCTGCAAAGCGATGTGTTGTTGGTAAAGTGCGTTGTATTGCTGAATGCCTGTCTGAAAACTTTGTTGCAGCTGATCGAGCCGGTTTTCTCCTTCGGATAACAAGTGTTCGTACTCTTCATGCTGCTGATGCAGCTGTTGCGCATATTCCTGTGCGGCCGCCAAGTCGGCGGAGGCCGGTAAATTCAGGGCTTGTTGTTCGGCTTGCAAACGGCCTTGCCGCTGGATTTGCTGTTGCAGGTTTTGCTTAAGGTGCGCCAATTGCTGCTGTTTGAGTGCCAATTCGCGTTTGAGGCGGTTGAGTTCGTCCTCCTGGCTTTGGAAAGCGTTGTGCAACTGTTGTTGTTTCTCTTCCAGCTCAGGAAGATAGAGTTCGCGTTCGCTGACTTGTATTGCCCATTCGCTCAATTCGATCTGCTTTTCTTCCAATTCGGTGGCGAGCAATTCGTTTTCATCCAACAAATTCTGGCGCTCTTGATGGATGCGCTGTAATTGCGATTGCGCAGCTTGCCGGTCGCGCTCGATGCGTTGTTGCAGATTATGTTGCGAGCGTAGTTGTTCTTCCAAACGGGCAATCTGTTCGCGTAACATCGCGCGCTGGTTGCTGAGGCTTTGCGTTAATTGCTGTTGTTCCTGCTCGGTGGTGCGCAGAGCGTGAAAGGCTTCGTTGGCGCGTTGGTTTTCCGTTGCGGTTTCCTCTTGGCGTTGCAACAAGGTTTGATATTGGGCTGTGGCATGGTCTGCCGCGGCTAAGGCTTGTTGCCATTGGGTATAGTCCAGCAGGTCTTGCTGGTGCGCCAGTTGTTGGGTGAGCAAGTGGTAACGTTCCGCGGTAGCGGCTTGCTTCTCCAGTTTCTCCACTTGCCGCCCCAATTCGGATTGCAAATCGGCAATCCGGTGCAGATGTTCGCGCGTATCTTTCAGACGGGCCTCGGTTTCTTTGCGCCGCTCTTTATATTTGGACACGCCGGCGGCCTCTTCGATATAAGCACGTAATTCTTCCGGGCGCGCCTCGATGATGCGCGAAATCATGCCTTGCTCAATCACCGCATAACCGCGTGCGCCTACACCGGTACCCAAAAACAAATCGGTAATGTCGCGGCGTCGGACGACTTGGTTGTTGATGTAATAAGTCGATTCTCCTTGGCGGGTAAGTTGTCGTTTGATGCTCACCTCAGCATATTGCCCCCACGGGCCTTGCAAAGTTTTATCGCTGTTGTCGAATACCAATTCTACCGAAGCACGGGGAGCAGGGCGGCGGGTAAGCGCACCGTTGAAAATCACATCCTGCATGCTCTCACCGCGCAACTGTTTGGCTGAGGCCTCTCCCAACACCCAACGTACCGCATCGATTACATTGGATTTACCGCAGCCGTTCGGGCCGATAACCGCGACCAATTGGCCGGGCAAATGGATGGTAGTGGGGTCGGTAAAGGATTTGAAACCGGCTAGTTTAATTTGAGTAAGTTTCATGGAAATTTTGTGAATATTGAAGATGATGGTACTTTACAAGCTCAAGAGGAATGTTAAAAGATTTTGGAGATTATATCGTTTAATTAATGTTTGAATGCGGAGATTGTTATGGTTCTCTTAATATTCCCAGTTATAACATCATGAAAACTTGATTTTATTGTTGTCTCTTATATACAACTTTGGGTTAAGGATTTTGCTCTAGAGAGGTTAAAAAATACGCATCTTACATTATTGATTTATATGAAATAAATAATATCTTTGAAATGGGAGTCGAATGAAGTCGGATTTATTGTTGTATTGTGTATCGAATTGCTTCTATTTTCATCAATTTCCTATATGCCTTTTATCATTGTTGTTTACCGCTTGGCCAGAGCTAGCAAAGATTAGTTTTCAAAATCATATAACATAAGAATATGTAAAAGAAGGAACTAATGTTGGGATGATATTGTAGTGGTTTCCGTATCCGGCCAAGAGTTTAAACTTGTTTAAATATTTTCAGCCGTTTTGGATTTCACTGCATTTAATATAGTTCAGTTATCTATGTAAACGCGTCACTTTTCAGTTAATAAATAAAATCCGGGAACTTCTAGGAGTTTAGAATAATGAAATTAAATAAATTAGTTAAGCAGATGGCACTGATATTGCCCTTGTCTTTATTGGCTACTGGTTGTGTTTATCAAACCAAAGAAAAATGGGTTGATACAACGTCTGCTGCATATAGTACCAGTGTGCCGGATGGTCGCTCGTCTGTTGTATTCTATCGTCAGGCGGATGCTGTCGAAGGTTCAACGGTTAATATCTATGTAAATGGCCAATATTTGGGATCATTGCAACCTAATGCTTATCGCCAAGAAACCGTGTGTGCGCAAAACCAGCGTTTCTTTGCGGAATTTACTAATAACGACGCGGGCTACAATGAAAAAGCCAATTCCGGTGATTACTACAACCTGCCCGAGTCTGCTGTTTCATTCTTTAAAATTGTTCCTGGTCAAAATGGCCGCCCCGCATTGCAAGCGGTTTCTCCAGAGCAAGCTGAAGCTGAAATGAAGGGGGTTCAACACCAAAATCATACACTTTCACGTGTTCAGGTAGCGGAACAATGTTCGGAAGTATTGAAAAAATATACCCTGCAAGCTTCTGCATTGTTCAAATTTGATCGGGCCTCTTATCAGGATATGCTGCCCAAAGGCAAGCAGGAAATTGCTGCTGTATCACAAGATATCAAACAAAATCCGAACCGTATTGGAGCGATTCAAGTAATAGGCTATACCGATCCGGAAGGAACGCCGCAATATAATGACAAGCTTTCTTTGGAGCGTGCGAAAACCGTAAAACAAGCCTTGGCTGGTTCGGGCTTGGATGCTAATTTGATTACGCCGGAAGGTCGTGGGGAAACAGATCTTATTGTTAGCGATTGCAGGAAGCTTCATCCGAAAGATGCTGCCGCTCGTCAAGCGTGTGATCAACCGAATCGTCGCGTAGAAATTATCTTGCACGGTGAAAAGGCTAAATAATCAATAGTTTTGAATTAAATGAAGGTCTTATAATAAAAAATCAAAATAGGATTTTATAAAAAAGACCACTTAAAAAATTAAATAATATATAGGTGAAGACCATGTCTAAAAATATCACTCTTAATGTCAACAATTCAAAGTCAACATTAGAAACCTTGCAAATTCAGACAGGCAAGGGGGAGCCGCTGCGTATTCCTGCGCAAGAAAATGTTAATTATCAGTTTATTGACGATGCTACCTCGTTTGGCCCTGAAAATATTATGACCAAGCGTGTAGGCGACAATCTGGAAATTGCTTTTGAAGGTACTGATATCAGCAATCCTGATTTGATCATCGAAGGTTATTACGCAGATGGTGCAAACGCTAATTCAAGTCTGCTAACTGGTATGCACGAAAATGGTAATCTGTATCCTTATGTGCCGGAAAGTACCGTTCCGGGTGATGCGGTTACTATGCTGGCTGATGAGGTTTCTGCTGGTCAGGCATTGGGTGGTGAAATTATTACGACTACTTTATGGAGTCCGGCATGGTTGTTGGCTGCACTGCCGCTTGCTGGTTTGGCTGCTGCAGGTGGTGGTGGAGATGATGATTCGCCAGCACCGAGTATTGCGGTTAATGCACCGGATAATACTACAGATAACACACCAGAAATTACTGGTACCGTAGAACATATGCCTCCTGGCACCACTGTTAGCGTTGTTGTTACTGATAGTAGTGGTGCTACTCAGGTGATTACTACTACAGTAGCAGAAGACGGTTCGTACAGCGTTACACCTACTACTCCTTTATCGGACGGTGATTATACTGCGGAAGCGACAGCAACCAATGGTGATCAAACTGTTAAAGCAACCGATCCAGGTTCGGTTGATACCACTGTACCGACTATCACCGTAGATGCACCGGATAATACAACTGATACTACACCGACTATTAACGGTACCACTGATGCAGGTGTCGGTCAGGTCGTTACTGTTACTATTACTGACAGCGCAGGTAATACTCAAATTGTTACTACCACTGTATCAGAAGACGGCAGCTACAGCGTAGACGTACCGAACCCGCTGCCGGATGGCGACTACGGCGTAACTGCCACCGTAACCGATCCGGCCGGTAACGAATCGAGCGCGACCGATCCGGGTTCGGTTGACACCGTCGCACCGACTATCACCGTTGATGCGCCGGACAACAGCAACGACAACACCCCGACCATCACCGGTACCACCGATG
>NZ_JAUNHL010000076.1 GCF_030523955.1 Neisseria sp. | reverse complement strand
TCCGCAAAATATCCAGAATCATACATAAAAAGCGGACGAAAACGTCCGCGCTCCAACGGACATTTTATTTGAATCGACTATATTTAAAGTATCGAATAGATTTTCGTAAAGGTCTCATCCTTGGTTCAATACGGATATTCGTCTTCCCATTCTTCATTGCCGTTTGCTACCCAAGCCTGTTTCAGTGCGCTTTGTACCGTATCGGCGGAAAAACCGCGGTACATCAGAAAACGCATTTGTTTTTGTTTGTCTTTCAAATCCTTAGCAGGGGATTTGAATTTTTTTCGCAATACCGCTATGGCGGTTTGCAATTCGTTGTCTGCATCCGGCAGAAATTCGCGGGCGGTATCGGCATCAATGCCTTTGGCCGCCAATGATTGTTTCAGGCGCAGGCTGCCGTAGCGGCGGCTTTTGCTGTGGACAAAGGCTTCGGCGAAACGCTCGTCGGATTGCCAGTTGCGCTCGGCAAATTCTGCCAGTACGCGCTCAATTTCTTCCTCGTTCTCGGCATAGGGCGCAAGCTTGCGCTTGAGTTCGGCACGGCTGATTTCGCGGCGGGAAAGAATATCGAGCGCACGGGCGCGTAGGGATTTTTGTATCGGCATCATCAAAGCAGCAGGGAGGTGTGAAACACAAATGCCTGTCTGAAAACATTTAGCTTTGCTTTTTCAGACAGGCATGCTTGTTATTTAAGCGTTTTCCTGCTCTTTTTGCGGGCGCAGGTGATCGTAAATCTGCGGTAGGGAGTCGATAATCCAATCGGGGCGGGTAGCCGGATCGGCCGAGAGTTCCGCCATGTCGCCGTAACCGTAGCTCACGCCCACGCTCAAACAGCCGGCGGCTTTGGCTGCCAAAATATCATTGTGCGAATCGCCTACCATCAGCATGTTTTTCACATCCACGCTCAATACTTCGGCTGCGTGTTGCAAGGGCAGCGGGCTGGGCTTTTTCTCGGGCAGGCTGTCGCCGCCGAGTATCAGGCTGAAATAGTCGGCCAGTTGCAGCTGTTTCAGCAGTTCGGCGGCCAGCAATTCGTTTTTGTTGGTAATCACCGCCAGCGGAATGCCCAACGATTTGAGCAAGCCCAAGCCGGTATCGGTTTGAGGATAGGCGCGGGTGTAAATGCTGAGATGGTCGCGGTAATAGGTGATGAAGAAGGTGAAGGCGGCCTCCCATTGATCCTGCGGTGCTTGGCTGTCGCGGCTGTCGGTAAGCACGCGGTGAACCAGATTGGCAATGCCGTCGCCGACATAGCTTTCTACGGTCTTTTCCGGCAGTTCGGGTAAGCCCAGATGCCGGCGGGTGGCGTTGGCGGCGGCAGCCAGATCGGCAACCGAGTCACATAGGGTGCCGTCCAAATCAAAAGCGACGGCTTGAACGTGTTCGATGGCGGGTGTAGTCATTTTTGAGCGGTAGAAAAGTGGTTGTAGATGGATTGATTATAGCGAAAAACGCGATTGCCGGCACCGCGCAGCCTGATTTTGCCGTATCGGCCAAATCAAACCTGTTTGGGCACGGGAATATACACGAAATCTGTGTGTAGAATTTTGCCCTTATGATGGAATATTTGCATCAAGCATAAGGGGAACGGAATATATTTTTAAATTGCCAAGGGTTTATGCCTGTCTGAAAAAGCGGACGGAAAAAATTAATATAAATATGAAGAGAATGATAGCAAACACCCGCCGGAATCCGACGGATGTTTGCGCGTCAAATTATTCGAGTTGTTTGTTCAGATCCCGGATGCGTTTTTCTTCGCCGAAGGCCACCACCAGCAGCAGGGCAATACCGGCGAACAGTGCCAGATAAAAGACCACGAAAACATCACTCCAGCCGTGCAGGGTGTGGCCGAAAAAAGTCAGGCCGCCGCTTTTCGGATCGGCAATCGCGGCAAGGCCTACTTTGGCAATGGAGTCGCCGAACAGGTAGCCGAAAGTGCCGGTCATGCCGTTGGCCACGCTGATGCCTTTTTTCGGCACGAAACCGACCAGAGAAATGCCGATCAGCAACTGCGGGCCGAAAATCAGGGCGCCCAGCAGAAACAGAGAAGCGTTGACCATCAAAACACTGGTGGCGTTGCGGTACAGCATAACGGCAAAGATAATCGCAACCATACAGCCAACCGATACGGCGGCGCGCCTGCCATTGAGCAGGTCGGAAATATAGCCCCAGCTCATGCTGGCCAGCATCGCACCGATTTCAAAATAAAAAATGGTGTTGACCGCATCCATTTTGCCGAAGCCGAGTACTTCGGTTACATACAGCGGCGCCCAGTTATCGATGCCGATACGCACAATATAAACGAAGATATTGGCAACGCACAAAATCCAAATCCAGGGATTTTTCAGAACAAACCGGGTAAAGGCTTGCCACATCGGCATTTCGTCGGCTTGGGTATTTTCGGTTTCCACCGGTTCGCCGAAGATTTCTTCGCAACGGTTCCAGCCCAGCTCTTCAGGATCGTCTTTGCCGATAAAGAAACCGGCAATACCGATCAGTAGGGCGATGAGGGCGGGAAAGATAAACATGCCGTACACATTGCCGCCGAAAAAGACGTTGGCGCCCCATAAGGCGATCATGCCGGCGATTGCGCCGCCGATGTTGTGCGACATATTCCAAAAGCCTAAATAACGCCCGCGTTCTTTGCGAGGCGCCCATCGCGAAATGGTGGAGTAGGAGGCGGGGCCGCCGGCGCCTGAAACAAGCCGTTCAAACCCCATAATACGATAAAAATGCCGATAACCGAGCCGTAGGCGCTTAACAGCAGGCCCATGGCCAATACGGTAACGGCTGCGCACACCAGCATTATGGAAATCGATTTTTTGGTGTTTTTATCGCTAATGTAATAGCCTACCAAGGTTTTCCCCAAGCCGTAGGTGATGCTGAAGGCCAAACCGATGTAACCGAGCTGCAAGGTGGTGAGGCCGAGCTGTTCCTTCATCATCGGTTGGGCCGCTTTGAAATTGTTCCGGATCAGATACATGCACATATAGGTCAGAAATACGACCATAAAGGCTTTCAGAAACTGCCTAAGCCACATCTTTCGCTGTTCTGCAATGGGAATATTACGATTGGGGATTTTTTTGATGGAAAGAAAACCGGACATATCAAACTCCTTTGATTTCGATAGGAATATGAAAGGGTTTTCCGATAATCTGTTTGAATAAAAAGTTCTGCCGAAGAACGGGCGCACCCTGCTGTTTTTATGAACTACGTACGGTGAAAAGGCAAGAATTTCAGGCGGGTGCTGCCTGCGGACGATTATACGCTTGCGGGCATTAAAGTATTTGCTTAATAACAAAAGATAGCGGATTTAATGACTTCGATACGGCAGCAAGCGGCAGATGGTACACAGGATGAAAAATGCCTGTCTGAAAACTTTTAGCTTCGCTAAAACGCTTATAGCTGTTTTCAGACAGGCATAGTTCTGTAGTCATACCATTGCCAATCTCACCGTGTTGTCCGGCAACGGTATGCACTCTTAATAACGGATTCAATTCCTTCGATATCGGGCAGCAGAGCCTTCGCTAAAGTTAAGTTAATCCGCTTTAGGAAATTATTCCAATTCAAAGGCCTTGTGCAGTACGCGGGTGGCCAGTTCCATGTATTTTTCGTCAATCAATACTGAGATTTTGATTTCGGAAGTGGAGATCATCTGAATATTGATGCCTTCTTCTGCCAAGGTGCGGAACATTTTGGAAGCCACGCCCACATGCGAGCGCATGCCCAAGCCGACTACCGATACTTTGCACACGCCGTCGTCGCCGTCGATTTCGGTGGCGCCCAAACTGTCTTTCAGGCCTTTCATCAGTTCCAGGGTTGGTTTGTAGTCGCCGCGCGGAACGGTGAAGGAGAAATCGGTGGTGCCCTCGTCGCCCACGTTTTGGATGATCATGTCCACTTCGATGTTGGCATCGGCCACAGTACCGAGAATCTGATAGGCAATGCCGGGTTTGTCGGGTACGCCGCGTACGTTGATACGGGCCTGGTTTTTATCGAATGCGATACCGGATACGGCAGCTCTTTCCATGTTGTTGTCCTCTTCAAAGGTGATTAATGTACCGTCGCCGCCGTCAATCAGGCTGCTCAATACGCGCAGGCGCACTTTGTATTTGCCGGCGAATTCCACCGAGCGGATTTGCAGAACTTTGGAACCCAGGCTTGCCAGCTCCAGCATTTCTTCAAAGGTGATGGTGTCCATACGGCGAGCTTCGGGTACTACGCGCGGGTCGGTGGTGTAAACGCCGTCCACATCGGTATAAATCTGGCATTCGTCTGCCTTGAGGGCAGCAGCCAGCGCTACGGCAGAAGTATCCGAACCGCCGCGGCCGAGGGTGGAAATGTTCCCTTTGGAATCTACGCCTTGGAAACCGGCGACAATCACCACGCGACCCTGTTGCAGATCGGCGCGCATGGCGGTGTCGTCGATGTCTTCGATGCGTGCTTTAGTGTGCGCGCTGTCGGTTTTTACGGCAACTTGCCAGCCGGTATAACTCTTGGCATCGACGCCGATGTCTTTCAGCGCCATGGCCAACAGTCCGATGGTGACTTGTTCGCCTGTGGCCAGTACCACATCCAATTCGCGCGGATCGGGGAATTCCTGCATTTCATGCGCCAGCGCCACCAATCGGTTGGTTTCGCCGCTCATGGCGGATACGACTACCACCACGTCGTGACCGGCTTCGCGGGTTTTCGCCACGCGCTTGGCCACGTTTTTGATGCGCTCGGGCGAGCCGACCGAGGTGCCGCCGTATTTTTGTACAATTAAAGCCATTTTTTTGCTTTCTGGGTAACGGAAGGTAAGCGGAAAAGATAAATCGTTATGTATGCAACCGCTTCGGGTTGTGTTTGCAACAAGAAAGCCCCGAAAAAATCGCGTCGGTTTGTGCCTTACCATGCCGTTTCGGGTTTGGCGGAAGAACCGTCAAACCCGCCTTATCCGGCCGGAATCGCTTGCAAAAACCTTCATCAGATTCAATCAGGGCTAACTTAGAAAATAGGGCGTTATTATCCCGCGTTTTAGCATGAAGTTCAAGAAAAGCAATGTATGAAATGAGTTGAACAAATGCCTGTCTGAAATTTATTTTCAGACAGGCATTTCGTTTGGCTGTATCGCTTTAGAGACTTTCGTCTACTTCTTCGCCGTTGAGCATGGCTTGTACGGCTTCAGCGGTGCGTTGGTCTTGGCGCCGGCCTTCTTCTATCATGGCGTGGTTGCTGAACATATCGTCGCTCGGTTCGTACAACACCGCCATTTTGCCCATACCGTTGCGGTCCATCCGGTAATAGAGGTTGCCCACTTTTTCCGCCGTTTCGTGTTCCATCCCCAGATATTCCAACGCCCGTTTGCCGCCGCGTACGGCAGAATCGAAGGTTTCGCGGATGATTTCGTCGGCGCCGGCCTTGAATAAATCAAAGGTATGGCGACGGTCATAGGCGCGGGCAACGATTTTAATGTTGGGATTGGCTTCGCGGGCAAACCGGACAATCTGTAAGGCGCGCTCGCGATCGTCTATTGCCACCACCAATACGCTGGCTTTTTCCAAGCCGGCGGTTAACAGCAATTCGGGGCGGGAGGCGTCGCCGTAATAACTCTTGATGCCGTATTTATCCATGCCGGAGACCAGTTGTGCATCCAAATCGATAATGGTGGAGCGGTAGCCGGCGGCCGTGAGCACGCCGTTGACAATCTGGCCGAAACGGCCGAAACCGGCTTGCAACACGGTGTGTTGCTCGTTGATGGTATCGGCATCACGCTGGGCCGGAGCGGTTTTCGGCAGTTTGCCGTGCAGAATCATAAACAGTGGTGTCAGCACCATCGAGAGTACGACGATAGCGGTCATATTGGCATTGACGGTGGCGTCGATAACGCCTTGCGATAAGGCCGCGGCGAACAGTACGAAAGCAAATTCACCACCTTGCGCCATCAGTACAGCACGCTCCAGCGCTTCGTCATGTGTACTGCGCGCGATGCGGGCGATGATATAAATACAGACGGCTTTAACCGCCATCAGCGCCAATACGCCCGAGAGAATGATGCCCCAATTGGCGGCTACTACTTTTAAATCCAACGACATGCCGACGGCCAAGAAAAACAGGCCGAGCAGTAAGCCGCGGAAAGGTTCGACATCGGCTTCGAGCTGGTGGCGGAAATTGGATTCCGACAACAGCACGCCGGCCAGAAACGCCCCCATCGCCATCGATAAACCGCCTATTTCCATCAGCAAACCGGCGCCCAACACCACCATTAGTGCCGCTGCGGTCATCACCTCGCGCGCTTTATAACGCGCCAGCAGACGGAACAGCGGGTTGAGCAACCACAGCCCCACCGCTACCAAAACGCCGAGGCAGAGCAGGGCGATGCCTATGCTTTGCCACAAAGGCGTGCTGCTCTCGGTGTGCTGGGGCGACAAAAAGGCGACCACCGCCAATAAGGGCACAATCAGCAAGTCTTCAAACAAGAGAATCGAGACGATTTTCTGCCCGTGCGAGGTGGACAATTCATTGCGCTCGCCCAATACCGACATCACGATTGCAGTGGAGGTGAGCACAAAACCGGAAGCGCTGACAAACGCTACCTGCCACGAAACACCGAACAAAATGCCGACAAAAGTGAGCAAAATGGCGGCGGCGACCACTTGCATGCTGCCCAAGCCGAATATCTGTTTGCGCAAATGCCATAAATGGGTAGGATTCATTTCCAAGCCGATAACAAACAAGAAAATCACCACGCCCAATTCCGCGACATGCAATATCGTTTGCGGATCGTTGAACCAGCCGAAACCATAAGGACCAATCACCAGCCCGGCGGCCAGATAGCCCAAAACCGAGCCCAGCCCGAGCCGTTTGAATAAGGGTACGGCAATCACTGCCGATGCCAACAAGGCAACAATATGGACGATATCCGGCCCGTGTTGTGCTGCTGCCATAATTTGCTCCGTTTAGTTGAAATGATTAAGCTTGCATCATGCCCAGATTCCATCTGTTGTTCAGCACCGCTGCGTAAACAGTGCAAAATTATTGAGGGGCAAAATGCGGGATTAGGTTTGTTTAGTAATGCCTGTCTGAAAAAAAGTTTTCAGACAGGCATTTAATTTAATTGAAAATACTATAAATTCGGAAACACGCTGCGGAAGGCGGCTTTTTGCAAAGCAGTGATTTCGGCAATGCCTTTTTGCCCCAGTGCAAGCAATTGCTGCAATTCTTCCATGCTGAAAGGTTCGCCCTCGGCGGTGCCTTGTATTTCGATTAGTTTGCCGGAGCCGGTCATCACCATATTGACGTCGCTGTCGCAACCGGAATCTTCGGGATAATCCAAATCAAGCAGTGCGGCACCGCCGACCATGCCGGCGGAGATGGCGGCTACGGTGTCTTTCAGTGGAGAGGTAATCAGCACGCCTTCGTCCAATAGTTTTTGCACGGCTATGCTCAAAGCGACGAATGCACCGCTGATGCTGGCGGTGCGGGTGCCGCCGTCGGCTTGGATAACGTCGCAATCAATCAGAATTTGGCGCTCGCCCAACAAGCTCATGTCGACTACCGCGCGCAGCGAGCGGCCGATCAGGCGTTGGATTTCCTGGGTGCGGCCGGATTGTTTGCCGGCCGCCGCTTCGCGGCGCATGCGGCTGGCGGTGGAGGCGGGCAGCATGCCGTATTCGGCGGTTACCCAACCCTGGCCTTTGCCGCGCAAGAAAGGGGGAACATTATCTTCAACGGTAGCGGTGCAGATGACTTTGGTATTGCCGCATTCGATTAAAACCGAGCCGTCGGCATGCGGCAGAAAATTGGGGGTGAAGGTGAGGGGGCGCAGCTCGTCGGCGGCGCGATCGGTGCGGATATAATCGGTCATCTGCTTGCTTTCTGTATGGCGGTTAAATAAATCGCTAATTATAGCGCAGGATTGTGCTATATTCGGAAACGCTTTCACTCAACCCCTTTCAGGAGAAAACCCTATGCTTCACAGCATGACCGGCTTTGCCAATGCCGCAGGCGAATGCGGCGCCAAACGCATCAATCTGGATATTCGTTCGGTCAACCACCGTTATCTCGATGTGCAGTTTAAAATGCCCGATGATTTGCGTTATCTGGAAAGTGCTTTGCGCGAACGGGTAGCGAAACACGCCCTGCGCGGCAAAGTGGAATGCCGGATTCAGATTCAGCCGGTGGAGAGCGGCGAAGCGGTGTTGAAGCTTAATCGGGAGCTGGTGGACGAGCTGGCCGCTTTGAATACCCAATGGCGTAAACAATACGAAGGTTTGGCGAAATTGAGTGTGGCGGATATTTTAAAATTTCCCGGTGTTTTGAGCAGCAAGAGTGAAGACGAAGAAGCGTTTGCCCGTGAAGTGGAAAAACTGATGGAAGCGGCGTTGGGCGATTTTGTCGCCGCCCGGGCGCGTGAAGGCCGCAAATTGCAAGAGCATATTTTGGAGCGGCTCGAGGCGATGGAAGGCATCGTCGATGCGCTGGCGGAATTGTTCCCGCACTTATTGCAGGCTTATTTGGAAAAAGTGCGCGCCCGTTTGGCCGAGGCGGTGGAAAACATCGAAGAAGACCGTTTGAAACAAGAATTTGCGCTTTATATGCAAAAAGCCGATGTGGACGAAGAATTCAGCCGTCTGCGCAGCCACATCGCCGAAGTTCGCCGCATCGTCAGCGAGCCCAAGGGCAGTATCGGCAAACGGCTGGATTTTCTGATGCAGGAGCTCAACCGTGAAGCCAACACTTTGGGCAGCAAAGCAATTGCCGCCGAATGTACCCAAGCTTCGGTAGAGTTGAAAGTGTTGATCGAGCAGATGCGCGAGCAGGTACAAAATATCGAATAACCGTAAGATCATGCCTGTCTGAAAAAATGATAGGATGCTTTTCAGACAGGCATCGAGCGTTTTCATTGGAACCACGGAAAAGCAAAAGGAAAACAGCATGGCCGATTGGAACGAACGTTATCTGGGCGATGATTATGCTTTCGGTACGGAGCCCAACGAATTTGTTTTATCCGTCGCACACCACCTGCCCAGAAAGGGCAAGGCGCTGGATTTGGCAACCGGCGAGGGACGCAACGGTATTTTTCTGGCGCAACACGGTTTGGAAGCCGAAGGCGTGGATATGTCGGAGGTGGGTTTGGCCAAAGCCGCGCGCTTGGCAGCCGAAAAAGGCGTAAGCTTTGTTACGCGCGTGGCCGATATTACCGCCATGGCGATTCCCGAAGCGCATTATCAAGTGATTGCCAGCGTGTTCTGCCATTTTCCCGAGCCGCAGCGCAGCGATTTGGCGCGCCGGATTATCGAAGGTTTGGCACCCGGCGGTTATTTTGTCGGCGTGTATTACCATCCCGAACAAGTGATGTTGGGCACCGGCGGTCCGAGCGATCCAGAGCGCCTGGGTACTTTGCGCGAAATGGTGGATACTTTCGAAGGTTTGGAATGGATCGTGGTCGAACACGTGCGTCGTGAAGTACGCGAAGGCAGCCGCCATCAGGGCATGAGCTCGTTGGTTCATTTGTTGGGGCGCAAGCCGCAAGAAGCGTGAAGCATGAATTGGAAATGAAGATGATACGGAGCAAAATCTGCGGTTTTACCCGCCCGCAAGACGCTTTGGCGGCAGCGCAGTTGGGCGTAGACGCCGTCGGGCTGGTGTTTTATCCGCAAAGCAAGCGTTTTGTCAGCATCGAACAGGCGCAGGAAATCGTGCGCGTATTGCCGCCGTTTGTCAGCGTGGTGGCGTTGTTTGTGAACGAAAATACCGAGCGCATACGGCAGGTGCTGGCGCAGGTGCCGGTTGATATTTTGCAGTTTCACGGCGACGAGACGCCCGAATTTTGCCGCCAGTTCGACCGCCCGTATATTAAAGCGGTGCGGGTGCAAAATACCGGTGACATCATCGCGGCGCAGCAACAATATCCGGATGCCCGCGCGGTATTGTTCGATGCCCATATCGAGGGCGAATACGGCGGAACAGGGCACCGCTTCGATTGGGCCATGCTGCCCGATCAGTTAAGCGGCCACTGGATACTTTCCGGCGGGCTTAACCCCGAAAACATTGGAGAAGCTGTTAAAATAACCGGTGCGAAGATTATCGATGTTTCCAGCGGCGTAGAAAGTGCGCCGGGAATCAAGTCGGCGGAAAAAATAGCGGCCTTGCTGGCGGCTTTGGATGAACCAAAGATATCGGAACCTGAATAAAATTCCCGTCGGCCGGAGCCTTTGTGTTCAGCCGGATAAGCCGGAACACAATCTTTTCATGCCGCTTTCCGAATCCGGCCAAGCTCATGCCGCTTGATACGCAAGGCTTTTACAATCAAAAGAATCTCTTTTTTTTAGAGCGTGCCAAAGCGTGCGCCCGCATTTCAGTTTTAAGGAATGAACCACAATGCAAAACTACCAAGCCCCCAACGAACAAGGCTTTTTCGGCGAACACGGCGGCGTGTATGTTTCCGAAACCCTGATTCCCGCTTTGCAGGAATTGGCCGATGCTTATCGGGAAGCGAAAAACGATCCGGCTTTCTGGGAGGCTTTCCGCCATGATTTGAAACATTATGTCGGTCGCCCCAGCCCGGTTTACCATGCGCAACGCCTGTCTGAAAAACTCGGCGGCGCGCAAATTTGGTTGAAACGCGAAGACCTTAACCATACCGGTGCGCATAAAGTGAACAACACCATAGGCCAGGCTTTGCTGGCCAAGCGCATGGGTAAAAAACGTGTGATTGCCGAAACCGGCGCCGGCCAGCACGGTGTGGCTTCCGCCACCGTGGCTGCCCGTTTCGGCATGGAATGTCATGTTTACATGGGTGCCGACGACATTCAGCGCCAAGCGCCGAACGTGTTCCGCATGAAATTGTTGGGCGCCAACGTGGTGAGTGTGGCGAGCGGCAGCCGCACCTTGAAAGACGCCATGAACGAAGCGATGCGCGAGTGGGTGGCTTGTGTGGACGATACGTTTTACATCATCGGCACTGCCGCCGGCCCGGCACCTTATCCGGAAATGGTACGCGATTTCCAATGCGTGATCGGCAACGAAGCCAAAGAGCAGATGTTAGAAGCCATCGGCCGCCAGCCCGATGTGGCGGTGGCCTGCGTGGGCGGCGGCTCCAACGCCATCGGCCTGTTTTATCCGTATATCGAAGAGGCTGGTGTGCGCCTGATCGGTGTAGAAGCGGGCGGCCACGGTGTGCACACGTCCGAACACGCTGCGCCGATAACCAGCAAAGCGCCTGTTGGCGTGTTACACGGCTTCCGCAGCTATCTGATGCAGGATGAAAACGGCCAAGTGCTGGGCACCCATTCCGTTTCGGCTGGTTTGGATTACCCCGGCATCGGCCCGGAGCACAGCTATCTCGCCGATATCGGCCGTGTCGAATATCATGCCGCCAACGATGATGCGGCCTTGCAAGCGTTTGATTTGTTGTGCCAATACGAAGGCATTATTCCTGCGCTCGAATCCAGCCACGCCTTGGCGTGGGCGGTGGAGAATGCACCGAAAATGGGTAAGGATCAAGTGATTCTGGTGAATTTGTCCGGCCGCGGCGATAAAGATATCAATACTGTTGCCAAGCTTAAGGGTATTGAGCTGTAAAGGTTTCGACGGGCTTGAAGGTTTTGCCCAGTGGCTGCCATGCCGCTTATCAACAATGTATAGTCAATTAAAATAAGAGCTCCGTAGTAATGCAGTCATAAAATCTCCCACGG
>NZ_JAUNHL010000075.1 GCF_030523955.1 Neisseria sp. | reverse complement strand
GTTGGCCTCGCCGACAGGAATCGAACCTGTATTTTACGCTTAGGAGGCATACGTTCTATCCGTTGAACTACGGCGAGTGGTGTAAATATATCAAGAAATCCTGCTCAGCGACTCTTGAGCCAATGCACGCATGGCTTGGGTTACTTCGTTGTCCGGCAATTTATCTAAGCAGGCGGTAGCTTGTTCGACTGCGATACGTGCTTGCTCGGTGGAATAAGCCAGCGCATCGGAATGGATCACATGATCGTGGATTTTTTCAAAATAACTGCGGTCGGCGTTTTGTAAAGCGTGGCGCACATCAGCAGCGGCTTGTTCGTTTCCTTGATGCATCAGGTAAATCAATGGCAGGGTGGGTTTGCCTTCGGCCAAGTCGTCGCCGACGTTTTTTCCGATTTCGGCGGGGTCGCCCGAATAGTCGAGAATGTCGTCCATAATCTGAAAGGCAGTGCCGACATGCATGCCGTAGTCTTTTAAGGCTTGCTCTTGTTCGGGGTTTGCACCGGCCAGAATCGCGCCTACTTGGGCGGCTGCTTCAAACAGTTTGGCTGTTTTGTATTGAATGACTTGGATATATTCTGCTTCTGTTATGTCGGTGTTGCCGATATTCATCAGCTGCATCACCTCGCCCTCGGCGATGATGTTGGTGGCGTCAGCCATAACTTCCAAGATTTTCATACTGCCGGAGCCAACCATCAGTTGGAATGCACGGGTATAGAGGAAATCGCCCACCAGAACGGCGGCGGCGTTACCGAATAAATTGTTGGCTGTTTTGCGGCCGCGCCGCAGCTCGCTCTCGTCGACTACGTCGTCATGCAGCAGGGTAGAGGTATGAATAAATTCCACCATGGCGGCCAGCGAATAGAGTTTGTCATGGTCATAGCCCAGAGACTTGCCGGCTAAGATGGTGATGATCGGTCGCAGACGTTTGCCGCCGGCACTGATAATATAAGTACCGATTTGCGAAATCAGCGCCACTTCCGATTGTACGGCTTGATTGATAACTAGGTTGACGCGCCCCAGATCGGATTCGAGGTGTTGTTGAAAATAAGGCAGATTTTCGAGCATGATGAACTTTCGGTTCCGGCGTTAGCCGACTGATCGTGCGGATTCGGCATAAATACAGCGCGCAATTATATCAGCAACACGGTTGAATTGCATTCAAAGAGGCGTATCCTGCGGATTTCAAATAAAACTTTGACAAATATAAATAAGAAGGATAGAATTTCTGGTTCTGTGCTTTTGCACGGTGTTTATATAAATCAAATTATCATGGAGTTGAGTATGTACGCGGTCGTAAAAACCGGCGGTAAACAGTACAAAGTTACCGTTGGCGAAAAATTGAAAGTAGAACAGATACCTGCCGAACTCGACAGCCAAATCGAACTGACTGAAGTTTTGATGATTGCTGACGGCGAATCTGTAAAAGTAGGCGCTCCTTTTATCGAAGGCGCAAAAGTAACGGCTAAAGTGGTAGCACATGGTCGTGGCGAAAAAATCCGCATTTTCAAAATGCGCCGCCGCAAACATTACCAAAAACGCCAAGGCCATCGCCAAAATTTCACCCAAATCGAAATCGTGGCAATCGCTTAATTTTTTAACATTTAAGGAGTAAACACAAATGGCAACTAAAAAAGCTGGCGGTAGCTCTAAAAACGGTCGCGATTCAGAAGCCAAACGCCTAGGCGTTAAAGCCTACGGTAACGAGCTGATTCCTGCGGGTTCCATCATTGTTCGCCAACGCGGTACCAAATTCCACGCCGGCAATAACGTGGGCATGGGTAAAGACCACACCCTGTTTGCAAAAGTAGACGGTTATGTGGAATTTGCTGTAAAAGGCCCTTTGAACCGTAAGACTGTAAGCGTGCGCCCGTACACCGGTGCCGACGAATAATCCGGATGGAGTCTGGAGTTTGTTAAAGAAAACCCTGCTGATTGAAAGCAGGGTTTTTTGTTGGATCAAATATTTTGTTTCTCAAATGCCTGTCTGAAAATTCGCTTTGCGGAAATACCGCATCTTCGTTTTCAGACAGGCATTTGTTACTGAAAGTTTAGCCGATGAATTATTTGGTGAGCCGAAACCGAGGAAGATAGTCTCTACTTGATATCACGAAGCTTAAAATTCGGCTTTTTCTCCTTTCCATCCGGTTCGTCGCAGGAAGGCTTCCCAATTTAAAGCATCCGGGGTAATGTGTTCCGGGCGGTTGGTCGGACTGAAATAGCCGTATTCCACTGCATATTGCACCATCCCCAACAACTCTTGCACCAGTAATTCGTTAGCGGCAAACTCGGGAAAATAGTGTAACAACCCTTCCCGGGTATAAGCATTGCGGTACTCGGCGGGAATGCCTGTTAAGCGGGTAAAGGTTTCCACCATTTCGCGCGGGCTTATCCAATCGCCCACCAACGGTACGGTTACGCCGTCGTAGTCTTGCGGCCGTTTGAAAATGTCCAATACTGCAGGGCCGGTGATGCTTAACGGATCGGCGAAAGGAGCACGGAAGTCTTCGGGCAAATAAATCGGAATCAGCAGTTTGTCATTCTCCCAACGCGGCAGGTAGTATTCCATCAGATTGGTGAAGAAAAAAGCGATCATCACGAAACTGCTCTGTACGGGCAGGCGGCGAATGTAATCGGCAATGCGGGCTTTGTCGGTAAAGTGCGGCGCGAATTTCGCGCCTTTGGTACGTTCGTCCACATTTTCCAAGGTACTGAATACAATGTGTCGCACCCCAGCGGCTACTGCTGCATCTGCCATCAAACAACCGGTTGCATATTCCTGTGAGTTGTTCGGCGGCGTAGGAGGCGTCATTAAAAATACACCGTGTGCTCCGTAGAATGCGGCAGCCAAATCATCGGAGGATACCACTTCCGCACCCCGTTTGACCCATGACTGGGCCAACTCGGATTGTGGGCTTCGGGTTAACGCACGCACTCGGAATCCGCCGTCTGCCAATAGGGAATCCACCACGCTGCGTCCTTGCTTACTGGCGGCGCCTGCCACCGCGATTAAAGGTTGTGTCATACTTACTCTCCTATTAAGGGTTGGAGAAAGTGAGTATAACGATGGTAATACAACCAGAAAATAACTATCCTTTTGAATAGGTTGAAAATTATGAGAACAGAATGCCAAGCCGATTTTGTGCAACTAAACGGCAAACGTTACCCTTGTACCGTCAGTCTGGCGATGGATTTAATCGGCGGAAAATATAAGGCCACGATTTTGTACCACCTGCAAGATGGGGTGAAACGCTTCGGCGAACTGCATGCCTGTCTGAATGCGGCCACCGAAGCGGTGTTGAGCAAGCAATTGAAAGAATTGGAGCGTGACGGCTTGGTATCGCGCACTCAATACGGTACCAAACCGCCTGTGAAAACAGAATATGCGCTTACTGATTTCGGGCGCACAACGATTCCCGTATTATAGTGGATTTAAAATAAAACTCCGAGATTGGAGCGCGAACGTCCCCGTCCGCAAAATATCCAGAATCATACATAAAAAGCGGACGAAAACGTCCGCGCTATACCGGACATTTTATTTTAATTCACTATACAAGCCGTTACGCAATGGGGGAATCAGGTTGCGTTGGAAAAGGGGGTGTGGGAATCTTCACATGAGCGGGCTGGTTCGGGTGAGCAATAAAATGCCTGTCTGAAAATAATGGCCGGTTTTTGCGAAGCCAAATTTTTCAGACAGGCATGGTGGATTTAAATAAAGCGTTACTGAGCCTGCGTAACAGTTTCCGATGCCACAACCTCATGCTGCTTCAGTGTGGTCAGCTTGTTAGTCAATATATTCAAAAGCAGACCATAGGCCGGCAAGAAGAATAATGTACAGATGGTTAGCTTGAACAGGTAATCGACAAAGGCAATATGCGGCCAGTTGGCAGCCATAAAGGCATCGCTGCTGGCATAAAACGCCACTGCGAAAAACAACAGAGTATCTACGGCATTGCCGGCAAAAGTGGAGGCCGAGGGGGCGATCCACCAGCTTTTCAAACGGCGCAGCCGGTTGAATACGAAAATATCCAATAGTTGGCCGACGGCGTAGGCGGTAAAGCTGGCCAGTGCGATACGGAATACAAAGCTATTGAATACCGCCAGCTCCGACCAGCCGGCCCAGCTGCCGTCACGAAATATCACCGAGAGGGTGTAAGAGAGCAAGAGTGCCGGCAGCATCACCCAAAAAATAATACGGCGCGCCAGCTGCTGGCCGAAAATGCGTACGGTTAAATCGGTGGCCAGAAAGATAAACGGGAAGGTCAGCGCGCCCCAAGTGGAATGCACTTCGTAGCCGGTAGGCAGGGTAACGGTAAAAGGAAACTGCACCAGATAATTGCTGACAGCAATGATGGCGATGTGGAAAACCGACAGCCATAACAAGGCTTTGCGCTTTTGCGCAGGAGAGAAAACGTACATTTCCCCTCCTTACAACATATCGTGTTCAAACAGACGCTTTTGCGCCAATTGCTCGAAAGGCGTACCCGGCCGGCCGTAATTGGCGAACGGATGAATGGCAATGCCGCCGCGCGGGGTGAATTCACCGAATACTTCAATGTATTTGGGCTGCATCAGTCCGGTTAAGTCTTTCATGATGATATTAATGCAGTCTTCATGAAAGTCGCCGTGATTGCGGAAGCTGAACAGATACAGTTTCAATGATTTGCTTTCCACCATTTTCTGATCCGGAATGTAGCGGATGTGGATGGTGGCAAAGTCCGGCTGGCCGGTAATCGGGCAAAGACTGGTGAATTCCGGACAAACGAATTTAACGAAATAATCATTGCCGGGATGTTTGTTGTCGAAAACCTCTAAAATTCCGGGAGCATATTGATCGGGGTAATGGGTTTTTTGGCTGCCCAAAAGGGTGATGCCGCCCAATTCTTCAAGTTGACGGGACATTCGGATTCCTTAGTTTTTTAATGTGGGAGTTTGCGAACCACAGGGAAAAGGCGCTATTTTAGAGCAAAAGCAGTAATTTGTATGTAAGTAAAACTATTTTTCTATTTTTAATGGCATGAGTTTTCAGACAGGCATACCGTTTGTCTGAAAGTAAGTTTAAATTTCGGATAAACGGTAGGGTGAGGTCGCGATTTTAGTGTTTGAGCAAAAGCTCTTTTTTCTATTTTACCGTTTAGAACGGCATAATATTTATAAAAATCACTAAGCATAAAAATAAAATGGCGCATAATGCTTGTAAATCAAGGATGAGCGGTCGTGCCTATACGATGAGTGGCAGGCTATAAAGGCGGTGAAACCGTTGGGAAAAAAACCGTTGCCGAATATCCTAGAATATTAGTCAAGATAATATACAGGCGTTAGTATTGCCTCACTGAATAACATTAGCTGCATCTTAAATATTGGCTAAGTGCCTGTTGCAGAGCTATATGTTCGTAGCAGTTTATTATACCGATACAAAACGAGAATACATCATGAGTTTTTCAAGAACCGAACTGGGCAATGCCCTGAAATTGTTATCTGAGCGCTTGCCAGAGTTTTCAGAGAAACAAGCACACACCACCCGCTTATTGCGTATTACCTCAGATCGTTTGAGCAGCCAGCAAAACGAATTATTGAAAGAATTTGGTATTAACGAGAATTTATGGTTTGCCGTATTGGCGGTTTACGTCAGTCCCAATCAGGAAATTCTGCCCTCACAGCTGAGTGATTTGATGGATTTGACACGTACCAGCGCCACTAGGCTTTCCGATGAAATGGTGGAACGCGGTTGGATCGAGCGCAGCATCAACGAGAAAGACCGTCGCCAGATTGTGTTGAAGTTAACCGAAAAAGGTGAGAACTTTATCAAAGAAGTCGAGCCGCATATGGCAAAAGGCCGTATGCCTTTGTGGGAAGATTTCAAAGAAGAAGAATTTGCCCAGTTGCAACATTTACTGTCTAAGTTGTTGACCCGTTTGGGCGGATGATGCAATATTCACGACTGATTAGGATGTTGCTAAAGAACAGGATATGAATTCTAAGAAGATCTTGTGCGTACTGAGCGTAACTGCTGCCGGATTGTTAAGTGCGTGCGCTAATTTTGGTCAACAGGTGCCGTTGGGTAATCCAACGGCATATTCGTTGCCGGACGGTAAAACTGCGGATGTGCAAAAAGCTTGGTGGTTGCGGTTAAAAGACCAAAAGCTGAACCGCTATATCGGGCAGGCGCTGGAAACGGCACCGGCTTTGCAAGCGGCACGCAGCCGGCTGGAGCAGGCGCAGGCGCAAATCGGTTTGTTGGGAGCGGCTAATAAAACGCAGGCCGGTCTTAATGCGGTCGGTTTCGGCATGCTGAGCAGCAGTAAGCCGGATGTGCAGGATTATGTGCCGCAGGCCGATCCTAGCCGTGTATTGGCTGTGGCCAATGTTGCGTTGCAGGTTGGTTGGTCATTCGATTTCTGGGGTAAAAACCGTGCGCAGATTGCTTCAGTGATTGGTCAGCAAAATGCCATTCGTTACGAGGCAGAGCAAACACGTTTGATGCTGGCTCATGCGGTAGCTGCACAATATTTTGCTTGGCAGAATCTCAAGGCGCAGCAAGATATTCTCAAACAGCGGATTGACAATGCTTCGGCGCAGGAAAAATTATTGCAACAAAGAGTGAAAGCACAATTGCTGGCGCCCAGTGCCGTTTATCCGGTGCAACAGGCACGCCAACAAATGGAAGGGCAGATGTTGGCTCTGGAGCGGGAAGCTGCACGTGTGCGCCATGCGCTGGCAGTGTTAACCGGTCGCCCGGCCAATGCGTTAGACAATGATAGTCCGTCGAAAATGGCATCGGTGCCTGCGGTACGCAGTGGCACCCTGAAGGCGGATTTGCTGGGGAGTCGTCCGGATATCGCGGCGCAGCGCGAGTTGTTGGATAGTAAAACCTACGCCATTAAATCCGCCAGAGCCGAGTTTTATCCGAATATAGAGTTGAGGCTGTTGGCTGGATTATCGCATATCGATACTTTTAATCTCATCAGCAACCAATCCGGTATGCTGGGTATTTTGCCGGCTTTGCATTTGCCGATTTTTACCTCGGGAGCCTTGCAGTCTAAGCTGGCTGGCCGTCATGCGGAATACAATCAACAGGTGGCACAATACAATCAGACCGTGTTGGATGCAATGCGTGCGGCGGCTGATGCGGTAAGTGATTACCAAATTAGTCGGCAGCAGTTGGCGCAACAGCAGCAAGTATTGTCCACGGTAAGCAAAAATGCTTCAGCCGTACAGCGGCGGGTGAGTGCGGGTTTGGAAAACAAAATGGCTTATTTGCAGAAAAACGATGAGCTGTTGCAGCAGCAAGCCGTTTTGTCAAATCAGCAAAGTGCCGCACTCGTTGCATGGAGTCATTTGCAGGCCCAGCTAGGCGGTGGTTTTTCGGCTGATAATCACGAAGAAATAGAGTAAAATTCTGTTTTTTTGATAATAGATATAGATAGTTTTCAGACAGGCCTCATTTGAAAGGGGTCGTTTACAGGTAATCGATTAAAGCAAAACAGGCCTGTCTGAAAAAATAAAGCCGGGCGGTGGTTGAAACATAATCCGGTACGGCTGTATTGAAATGGCAGATGTAGCCAAGGAAACGGGATAGACACAATGAGTGAACCAGAAAACGCAGTGCAGACATCTAATCAGCCTGCGGCCAAGACAGTAGGTGCCGGGAAGCGTAGGAAGCGTAACCTTACGCTGTTGACTTTGCTGCTCATCACCATCGCACTGGCTTTCGGTTTGGCCTACTTTCTGGTCTGGCAATTTGAAGAGACGACCGAAGATGCTTATGTAGCCGGTCATGTGGTGCAGATTACCCCGCAGATCGGCGGTACGGTGCGCAAAGTTTCGGTGGATGATACCGATATTGTGAAAAAAGGCGACGTATTGGTCACGCTGGATGACAGCGACTATCAGCTTGCCTATGAACGTGCGCAAAACGAGTTGATTCAGGCTATTCGTCAAAACAAGCAGCAAGCTGCGGCTACTATGCAAAGCGATGCGGAAGTGGTGGCGCGTAAGGCTGATTTGGCACGTGCGATGACCGATTTGAAACGCCGCGAATCACTGGCAGGTACCGATGCGATTTCGGGGGAAGAATTGAGCCATGCCCGCGCTGCCGTAGTGCAGGCACAGGCTGCTCTCAAAGCAACGGAAGCGGCTAAAACTTCGGCACAGGCGGCCATCGGCAATAATATTCCTCTGCGCCAGCAGCCGGCGGTGCAAACTGCTATCAGCCGTATCAAAGATGCTTGGTTGAATCTGCAACGCACCCAAATCCGCTCACCGATGGGGGGGCAAATTGCCAAACGCAATGTACAGGTCGGCCAGCAAATTAATTCGGGTATGCCGGTAATGGCTGTGGTACCGCTGCACGAGGTTTGGGTTGAGGCCAATTTTAAAGAAAATCAACTACGTAAAATGCGTATCGGCCAGCCGGTAACCATGGAATCGGATTTATACGGCAAGCGGGTGGTGTACCGTGGTACGGTACAAGGTTTGTCGGCCGGAACCGGCAGCGCCTTCTCTTTGTTGCCGGCGCAAAATGCAACCGGAAACTGGATTAAAGTGGTGCAGCGGGTGCCGGTACGCATCAGCTTGGATGGTGAGACTTTACAGAAATATCCGTTGCGTGTGGGTTTATCGATGACTGTGCGGGTAAGCACTGATAACGACGGCGGTAAATCATTGGCTGAGGCAGCGGAAAAAAATATTACTTCGCCGGAGGTGGAAACTGTGGATTGGACACCGGTCAACACTTTGATTGATCAAGTGTTCGAGAAATATGCAAAGTAAAATCCATCGGTTGAGAACCCTGCTTGGTTTTACGACACATGATTTTTTCAGACAGGCATATGTCACTAAAATGCCTGTCTGAAATTATTTCAAGCTTTTAACGCACAACGTTCAAAATAAAAGGATAAAACATGAATCACCCGCCTTTACAGGGGATGCGCCTGGTGTTGGTTACTTTGGCGTTGAGTCTGTCGGTATTCATGGAAGTGCTGGATTCCACTATTGCCAATGTCGCTGTACCGGTGATTGCCGGTGATTTGGGTGCGGCAATGACGCAGGGAACATGGGTGATTACTTCTTTTGCCGTTGCCAATGCCATCTCGATCCCGCTTACCGGATTTATGGCGCGCCGTTTCGGCGAAGTGCGGATTTTCATGTGTGCGGTCATCGGTTTCGTATTGGCATCATGGCTTTGCGGGATGGCAGCCAATCTAGAATCGCTGGTGTTGTTCCGCGTATTGCAAGGCTTGGTGGCCGGGCCGTTGATTCCGTTGTCGCAAAGTTTATTGATGGCTTCTTACCCGCCGGAAAAAAGGGTTCTGGCGTTGGCCTTATGGGCGATGACGGTGGTGGTGGCACCGGTATTGGGGCCGATACTGGGTGGCTGGATCTCGGATAACTGGCATTGGGGGTGGATTTTCTTTATCAATATCCCCATCGGTATTATCGCGGCTTATATCGTGTGGAAGCAGTTGCGCCATCGGGAAACGCTTACCGAGCGTACGCCGGTGGATTATGTCGGTTTGGTATTGATGGTGATCGGTGTCGGTGCATTGCAAATGATGCTTGACCGCGGTAAAGAGCTGGATTGGTTCGCTTCCGTAGAGGTGATTGTCCTGGCTGTGGTGGCGGTGGTTTGTCTTGCTTATTTCATTGTGTGGGAGTTGGGCGAAAAATATCCGATAGTGGATCTATCTCTGTTTAAAGACCGTAACTTCACCGTTGGCGTGATTACCACTTCAGCAGGTTTTATGTTGTTTATGGGAACACTCACCCTGTTGCCTTTGGTGTTGCAGTCGCAAATGGGTTATACCGCCACTTGGGCGGGGTTGGCGGCAGCACCGGTAGGTATTTTGCCGATTATTCTTTCCCCCATCATCGGCCGTTTTGGTAACCGGCTGGATATGCGCTATCTGGTCAGCGCCAGCTTTTTGGTATTTGCCGCAACGTTCTATTGGCGCAGCCTTTTTTATCCGGGCACCGATTTCAGCAATGTGGTGTGGCCGCAATTTTGGCAGGGGCTAGGTGTCGCGATGTTCTTCATGCCGCTGACCACCATCGTTTTGTCGAACATGAAAGGTTCGCAAATCGCCGCCGCCAGCAGTTTGTCTAATTTTTTGCGGGTGTTCATGGGCGGTGTCGGCGTTTCTGTTGCCACTACTTTGTGGGAAAAACGCGAGGCTCTGCATCATACCCGTTTAACCGAATATATTACGCCGTACTCACACGATGTGCGCCAAACGGTACATGCTCTTACGCAAACAGGTGTCAGTGAACAACAAGCGATGGCTAGCTTGGAGCGTGCTATTTCCCAACAAGGTTTTATTATCGGGTCTAATGAAATTTTCTGGGGCAGCGGTATTTTGTTTGTAGCGATGATCGTGATTGTTTGGTTCGCCAAACCACCATTCGGTAGTGGCAACAGCGGCGGGCATTAGACTTTTCAGACAGGCATATCGAAACAGCTGTTATTTCAAAGAAATAACAGCTGTTTTATTGGTTCGTCCGTGTTAATTAAAATTTATCATGCAGAGTAAGTAATAAATCACGGAATGCATTCGGATCTTTGATAAAAGTCATTTCTCCCTCAACCGGAAAATGAAAATCCAGCAAGCGTGATACCCAAAAGCGGATACAACCGGCACGCTGTGCCACAGGATAGTAAGCCAACTCAGCCTCGCTTAACGGGCGAATTTGTTGGTAACCTGCCAAAAATGCCCCCGCCAAGGTTTCATCTAGGTGATTGTCAGCAGTGCGCGCCCAATCATTCACCGCAATCGCCAAATCGTACATAAAATTGCCGTTGCAGGCATAATAAAAATCAATAAAACCTGCCACCTGCTCGCCGTCGAGCAATACATTATCCTTAAACAAATCAGCATGGATAATGCCGCCGGGCAAGTTGTCGTTCAAATGTGCATCTAAAAAAGCAATCTCGCTTTGCAGCAAAGCCGCATCATCTGCATCCAATACCGGCGTCAAACGCAGGCATGCCTCATGCCACCATTGCGTATAACGGGGATTATCCATTTTTAGGGGGAAGTTTTGACCGGCCAAATGCATTTTGGCCAACATCGCACCGGTATTGAAACATTGCTGTTCTGTCGGCCAACTGGTGTCCGAACCGCTCAAGCGCGTAACCATACAGGCCGGTTTTCCTGCCAGAGTAGAGTCGAAGCGGCCGTCTTTCCGCTGTATCGGTGAAGGACAGGCCACTCCTTGGCTGCTTAAATGCTGTTTCAATAATAAGAAAAACGGCAGCTCTTCTTGCTGCAAAACCTCAAAAATAGTCAGCACAAAGCGACCGACAGTGGTGGTGACAAAATAATTACTGTTGGTAATCCCCTGGGCAATCCCCTGTAGCGATACAAAATCACCCACATCATAAAAGCCCAGAAAGTCGCGCATCTCGTCATCGGAAATGCTGGTGTAAACAGACATAATCAAAGCAGCCATCAACAAAAAATAATGGCGTATATCATACCAATTAAACCCGCTGTAATATAGTCTGGCAGTGATAAGTATTATGGTGAATGATGGAGGAACAACACTTAACGAGTTTGAAATTGGATGGTTGATTCGACTTTGCTTTGATAGATGTAGATGCCTGTCTGAAAATTTTCAGGCAGGCATCTCATTTGTTTGGTTTGCGATTTGTGGTTTGATTTGAGTTTGGGACGATAAAAATATCCA
>NZ_JAUNHL010000074.1 GCF_030523955.1 Neisseria sp. | reverse complement strand
ACCTTGCTGTGCTTTTTGCCTTGCATACGCGGTTTTTGCCTCAAAAAACCACTTCGCCGGTTAATTGTCGACAGTCCCTAGGATCTGTCGGCTACGTTGCGGCGGTATAGCGGATTAACTTAACTTTCGCGAAGGCTCTGCTGCGCCAAAGAGTGAAGAGAACGATTTTGTAAGCCGCTAAAGCGGCAACAGAATCGGTTTCGTACATGTGTACTGTCTGCGGCTTGCTGCCTTGTATCAAACTCATTAAATCCGCTATACGTTTTTTCAGGTTTGACGGCATTTCTGGTATTAGGTAGACTGGTCATTCTAAATTGATTAGAAGGAAAATCAAATGAACGAGTCCACCTCTGTACCGGTACGCGAACGTTTGCTTGCGGCCGCTGCGGTATTGTTTTACGAACAAGGTATTGCGGCTACCGGCATCGACAGCATCACTAAGCGGGCGGGTGTGGCCAAACAGAGTTTGTACAACCATTTCGCTTCGAAAGCCGATTTGGTGGCGGCCTACTTGCAGGTTCGTCATCAGGAATGGCTGGATTTGTACACACGCCGGCTGGAGAAGGTGGAGACGCCGCGGCAGGGTGTACTGGCGGTGTTTGCCGCTTATCAGGATCATGCCGAATTGGCTTATGAAAACGGATTCCGCGGCTGCGGTTTGCTTAATGCCGCAGCGGAATTGCCGGCGGGCGCCGAGGGGCGAGACATCGTGCGTATGCACAAAGAAGAAGTGGAGCAGATTTTACACGGCCATTTGCAAGCCATGGTTTCAGACAGGCATACGGCAGATGTATTGGCACGCCATTTGGCTTTTTTGTTGGAAGGTGCGATTACCCGTTCCGGGTTGGAAGGCAGCAGTGTTTGTATGCAGCAGGCATCGGTGATGGCGGAGCGTTTGCTGGATGAAGCGCAGCGTGCCGCATCATGAATACGGCGGTGCAAGGCAGGCGTTGGTTGGGCAGCCTGGCGGTATTGATGGCGGCGGCATTATGGGGTACCACCGGTACGGCGGCGGCGTTTGCGCCTGAGGTGCCGGCCATGGCCATCGGCGCGGCGGCAATGGGCGGCGGCGGTTTGTTGCAGGCCTTGCTGGCCATCCGTTCGATGGCAAAGCATTGGCAGGGTTTGCGCCGAAATTGGTTGTTGCTGTTGATCGGAGCGGTGGCGGTAGCGGTGTATCCGTTGGCGTTTTACGGCTCGATGCGGCTGGCGGGCATTACCGTCGGCACCGTGGTGACCATCGGCTCGGCGCCATTGTTGTCTGCCTTAATCGAATATGTTTTTGATAGGCAACCGTTGAGCCTGCGCTGGTTGGCCGGTGCGCTGTTGGGTGTGGCCGGAATGGGCTTACTGGCGGCGGCTGAAAGCCACGGCGCGATGGGCGGCGAAGCGGTGGTTGGCGGTATTTTGTTGGGCTTGTTGGCGGGGCTGACTTATGCGCTGTATTCGTGGACGGCACGCCGCTTGATGTTGAGCGGTGTGGCGGCCAAGGCGGCGATGGGGGCGACTTTCGGCAGCGGCGCGTTGTTGCTGTTGCCGGTATTGCTGTTAACCGGTGCGCCTTTGCTCTCTTTGGGTAGCAATTTGGCGGTCGGCCTGTATATGGCGTTGGTGCCGATGTTTGCCGGCTATCTTTGCTTCGGCTATGGCTTGGCGCGTATTCCTGCCAGCAATGCCGTAACTTTAACGCTGTTCGAGCCGGTGGTAGCCGCTGTGTTGGCGGTACTGATTGTCGGCGAGCGCTTGCCGGCACAGGGCTGGCTGGGCATTGTGCTGATTTTGATGTGTTTGGTTTGTATTACTTGGCCGGTGAAAGCGCCAAAATCATAGTGGGAAAGCCGGGTTTTGTTTCACTATAGCGGATTAACTTAATTTTCGCTACGGCGTTGCTGCGCCTTAGCTCAAAGAGAACGATTTTGTAAGCCGCTAAAGCGGCAACAGAATCGGTTCCGTACTACTTGTACTGTCTGCGGCTTGCTGCCTTGTATCGAAAATGTGTGAATCCGCTATATCTAAACTTACCCCCATGCCTGTCTGAAAATGCAAACCTCAAACGTGAAACGATATGTTAAAACGGGTAAGGGCAAGCTGTTTCGTCTTGCCAAGCCATCAAAATCCTACCAATATGGTCGCGCTAGCAATCAGCGAAACCTGCCGCCGACGGGATAACGGTACGGCGGTGTATTGTGAAGTGTGGCGAACAAATGAATCAGAGCCGGCTGCTACCGTTAAGTAGGTTGGGTAGCTTTAAATCGTTCTCTGTGTTTGGTTCTAACGCATTTATTTAAAAGATAAAAAGAAAGGAAGCTTTATGGGTTTGTTCAGCTTTATCAAAAACGCCGGTGAAAAACTCTTTGGTAAAAACGAAGAAGAAGTAGCAGCAGCGGCCGCCGCCAATGTTGATGATCTCAACGCCAAAGCCGCCATTGCGATTAAAACATACATCGAAACCCAAAATTTGGGCTTGGGCGGCCTGAACGTTGCTTTCGACGGCGCCACAGGCACTGTAACCCTTTCCGGTACCGCGCCCTCGCAGGAAGCGGCAGAAAAAGCCGTATTGGCGGCCGGCAACGTTACCGGCGTATCCGATGTAGACAACCGGCTCTCTTTCCCTGCTGAAACTGAAGCCCGATACCATGATGTGGTCAGTGGCGATACTTTGTCGGGTATTGCGAAAAAATACTATGGCGACGCCAACCAGTATATGAAGATCTTTGAGGCCAACAAACCTATGTTGAGCCATCCCGATAAAATTTACGTCGGCCAGAAATTGCGCATTCCCGCATAAGTTAACGCCCGTAATAAAAACGGCGGCCGCCAAGCACAAACAAGCTTGGGCGGTCGCCGTTTTTTGGAATGCGTTTGCCAAAGCGGATGAATTCGGAAATAGGAAGGTCTCAGGTCAACAGATATGGGCAAACGGAGTTGGTTTCCCATAAGAATTTAGCGCAGGACATTGAACAATTCATCCCCGTAAACACGCGTTTTCGGATAAGATTATGCCCAATCAGAAAATGCGTTAAGGATAAGAAGTAAATGGACAGCAAACAACAACTGCAGGCAGGTTTGCAGCAGATGGGGCTGAAATTGACCACCGCGCAGCAATTATTGCTGCTGGAATATGTTGCCCTGTTGAAAAAATGGAACAGTACCTACAATCTCACTGCTCTGCGCGACGAGAGCAAAATGATCAGCCATCATATTCTCGACAGCCTGAGCCTGCTTGCCTACATCAAAGATGCGAAAACCTTGATGGACGTAGGTTCCGGCGGCGGTATGCCCGGTATTCCCACTGCCATCTGCCGGCCGGATTTGCAGATTACCCTATTGGATTCCAACACCAAAAAAACCACTTTTTTGCAGCAGGTTGTGATTGAATTGGGCCTGAGCAACGTTACCGTGGCCAGCGGCCGGGTAGAAGCCATGCACGATAAGGATGTGGACGTGGTAACCAGCCGCGCCTTTGCCGAATTGGCCGATTTTATTTCGCTGACCAAACATTTGCTGAATGAAAACGGCTATTGGGCGGCGATGAAGGGGGTTTACCCTTATGAAGAGCTGGAACACGTTCCCGCTTCGGTAGAGGTGGAGAAAGTGGAAAAAATCGAGATTCCGATGTTGCAGGGCGAGCGCCATATGGTGATTATGCGTCCGAAAAAAGGCTGAGGGGCAGAGCGATGACAGCAAAAATTATCGCCGTGGCCAACCAAAAAGGCGGCGTCGGCAAAACCACCACCGTAGTGAACTTAGCCGCTTCGCTGGCGCATCACAGCAAGCGGGTATTGGTGATTGACCTGGATCCGCAGGGCAACGCCACCACCGGCAGCGGCGTGGATAAAAGCAGTATAGAAAGCGGCGTTTATCAGGTGTTGCTCGGCGAGGCCGAAGTGAAAGATGCAGTGGTCCGCAGCGAGGCGGGCGGCTATGACGTATTGGCGGCCAACCGTACGCTGGCCGGCGCCGAAGTGGAACTGGTGCAGGAAATCGCCCGCGAAATGCGCCTGAAAAATGCGCTGGAGCCGGTATTGAACGACTATGACTATGTGCTCATCGATTGCCCGCCCACGCTGACCTTGCTCACCCTGAACGGCTTGGTTGCGGCCGAGGGCGTGATGGTGCCGATGGTGTGCGAATACTATGCGCTGGAAGGTATTTCCGATCTGGTGGCGACGGTGCGCAAAATCCGCCAGGCCATCAATCCGCGCTTGGATATCGTCGGCATCGTGCGTACTTTGTACGACAGCCGCAGCCGCCTTTCGCAGGAGGTTACCGAGCAATTGCAGGCGCATTTTGGCAAACAGCTGTTTGCCACCACCATTCCGCGCAATGTGCGGCTGGCCGAAGCGCCCAGCCACGGCCTGCCGGCGCTGGCCTACGATGCCAAAGCGAAAGGAACGCTGGCTTATTTGGCGTTGGCCGAGGAACTGCTCTCGCGCAAGTAAATCGTTGCGTGTTTTGCCGGTTAGCAAAATGCCTGTCTGAAAGGGTTTTCAGACAGGCATTTCTCTTGCGGTTTGTATGATGGATGTTCCGCCGCATCAGAGGTCTTTGCAGTATTTGTATAGCAGATTTAATTACTTCGATACAAGACAGCAAGCCGCAGACAGTACAAGTAGTACGGAACCGATTCTGTTGCCGCTTTAGCGGCTTACAAAATCGTTCTCTTTGAGCTAAGGCGCAGCAACGCCGTAGCGAAAGTTAAGTTAATCTGCTATATCTCGTCATACTCGGGCTTGAGCCGAGTATCTGGTATTTCTTTTGGAACAAAGAGATACTCGGGTCAAGCCCGAGCATGATGAAACGGTTGTTAAGTAGAATGGCCCGGCAACAAACAAATGCCTGTCTGAAAATAAGCTTGTGCGTTTCAGCGAAGCCAAAAGGTTTTCAGACAGGCATTTTGAACCGCCAATCTTATTTCGCCGCTTGCCGGTACCATTCGATAAAAGCCTGCGGTTTCACATAGCCGAGCAATGCTTCGCTGCGGCTGCCGTCGGCCTTCAGCACGAAAATACCGGGCGGGCCGAACAGGCCGTATTCTTTCAGCAATGCTTGGTGTTCCGGGCTGTTGGCGGTGACGTCTATCGTGAAAAAACGCTGCATAGGCACGGCGGCGGTGACTTCGGCTTGGTTGAGGGTATAGGCGTTCATCTCTTTGCAGGAAACGCACCAGTCGGCATAAAAGTCGAGCAATACCGGCGTGCTCGGATCGGCTTTGAGCGCGGCGGCGATAGCGGTTTTCAGTTCGCTGACCGAAGTATAAGTATGGTGGGCGGGTGCGGTGTCTTGCGTAGGATACAGGGTTAAAAAGTGATGCAGCGCGGTGCTCTGGCCGCGGTTACTTTGCCAGCCGAACCACAGGCCGCCGGTAAGCAGGGCGCCGGCCAGCAGCAGCGAGGCGGTTTTCAAGCGCAGCGGCAGGCGGCCGAGTTTGGCCATCAAGAGGCCGGCGGGAATAATCAACAACAGGCTGTATGCGGCGGCGGCCACGCCGTAAGGCAAATAGGGTGTGGCCAGATAAACGGCGGCGGCCAGCATGATAAAGCCGAAGGCGTGGCGCACGCCGGTCATCCACGGGCCGGCTTTGGGCAGGATATGTGCGCCGAAGGTGCCGATTAAGATCAGCGGCAGGCCGGTGCCGAGTGCCAAGGCGTAGAGCGCAATGCCGCCGAGCGCGGCATCACCGGTTTGCGCGATGTAGCCGAGTGCCGCAGCCAAGGGAGGGGCGACGCAGGGGCCGATAATCAGCGCGGAGAACATGCCCATGCCGAACACGGAGGCGATGCGTCCGCCGGAGAGGCGGCTGCTTTGCTGCTGGAAATAGCTTTGCAGGGCGGCGGGCAGCTGAAGGTTGAACAGGCCGAACATGGCCAGTGCGAATACGACCATCAATGCGGCGCCGGAAAGTACCACCCACGGCTGTTGCAGCCACACCGTCAGCAAGGAGCCGGTAAGCCCGGCGCTGACGCCGACCAGAGTGTAGGTGAGCGCCAATCCTTGGCTGTAAACGGTGGTCAGCAAGAAAGCGCGGCCTTTGGTACTTTGTTTGTCGCCGACCACGATGCTGGAAACGATGGGAATCAAGGGATACATGCAGGCGGTAAAGCTTAGGCCTAAGCCGGCGAGAAAAAACGCCAACAAGTTGGCGCCCAAGGTATCCCAAGAGAGGGTGAAGCGTTTGCTTGCGGGGGCGGGCGTACTGTCGCCGCCGGCGGGTGCGGGGGCGAGGAAGCGTTCTTTGCCGCTGGCAGGCGCTTGGTTTTCCGGCTGATAGAGGCCGCTGCCTTGAATATCGAAATGGGTTTGTACCGGCGGATAGCACACGCCGACATCGGCGCAACCTTGGTAAGTAAGGGTTAGGCGGTAGCCTGAACCGGGTTTTTGCCGGTAGGGCCAGTTGACTTGTGCGGCGCGGTGGTAAACGGTTTGCCGGCCGAAAAATTCGTCTTCTTTGATTTCGCCCGGGCTGTAACCGGCTTCTCCCAACAAGCCTGCCGGTTCGGTAGCGGCGGTGATTTTCGACTGGTAGAGATAATAGCCCTCGGCCACGGCAAATTGCACGTTGATGCCGTCTTCTGCGGCCAATACTTGCGGTGCGAACGCCTGCTCGGGCGGCAACAGCTGGGAAGCGTCTACCGCATAAGCGGCGGGCAGCAGGGCAAGCAGCGCGGTGAAAAACAGCAGCGCTTGGTAGAAGAAGGAACGGGGTACGGTATTGGCCATTAAGGTAAGCGGAACAATGGTTTAAATGCCTGTCTGAAAATTGGTTCGGCCATCGTTCGGCTGCGCAATGTTTTCAGACAGGCATTTCGTTAAGGATAGGCGATATAGGCGTAAGCCGAATGGTTGTGGATGCTCTCGAAATTTTCACTCTCCACCACGAAGCTGTCGATATGCTCGTTTTGGCGCAGGGCGACGGCGACGTCGCGTACCATGTCTTCGACGAATTTCGGGTTTTCGTAAGCGCGTTCGGTAACGTATTTTTCGTCCGGGCGTTTGAGCAGGCCGTAGAGCTGGCAGGAGGCTTGTTCCTCCACCAAATCGATTACGTCGTCGAGGGCGACATTCTGATGGCAGACTAGGGATACGGTTACGTGCGAGCGCTGGTTGTGCGCGCCGTAATCCGAGATTTCTTTCGAGCAGGGGCACAGGCTGGTCACCGGTACCAATACTTTCAGGTGATGGCGGTATTCGCCGTCGGTCACTTCGCCGCACAGGGTAACGTCATAATCCAGCAGTGATTGGATGCCGGAAACCGGCGCCGATTTCTGGCGGAAATAAGGAAAGCTGATGCAGATGCGGCCGGCATCGGAATCCAGAAGCTCCAGCATTTTCTGGGTGAGGTTGTTCAACTCGTCGAAATCCAGCGCGCTGTGCTGGGTTTCCATCAGCGCGACAAAGCGCGACATATGGGTGCCTTTTTGGTCGGCCGGCAGGCGCACGGTCATGGTCAGGCGGGCAACGGTGTGTTGGATACCAGCGGCGGTTTTCAAGCGGATGGGGAAACGCAAATCTTTGATGCCGACCTGGTTAATCGGCATGTTTCGTAAATCTTTGCTGCTTTGCACATCGGCGATGGCGTTCATGCGGGGTAAATCCTCTGTTGGGAAGCCGAACCTTTGTAAAGATTATGTAAAGGTTTCAAGCGGTTGGGTGTGTGAAGGCGCCAGTATATAGCGGACTGCGCTATCGGGCAATGCGGTCCGGATTGAGAATGGCTATGGTCGCGGCATCGGCACGGCCAGGCAGGCAAGATAGGGGCAGTTTGGCCAAACAAAAGCCCGCTTGGTTGCCAGCATTTGCAGGAGCGCCTAAAATCGGCTGATTCCCACAGGAGAGCCACCATGAAATACCGTTTCGCCACCGAAGCCATCCACAGCAGCTACGACCCCGAAGAGCACAACCGCGCCATCATGCCGCCGATTTATCAGAACAGTATGTTCAAAATGAAAGAAATCGGCGAACAGATTCCTTACCGCTACGCCCGCGCGAGTAACCCCACTCGCAAAGTGCTGGAAGACACCATTGCCGCGCTGGAACACGGCGCAGCCGGTTTCGCCTTCGGCAGCGGTATGGCCGGTATTGATTGCGTGTACCGCGCTTTTCTGCGCCCCGGCGACACCATCATCGCGGTGAGCGACATTTACGGCGGCAGCTACGATTTGCTCACCGAAGTGTATACCCTGTGGGGCGTGAACGTGGTGTTTGCCGATTTAACCAACCCCGCCAATCTCGATAAAGCATTGGCTGAACACGCAAATGTGAAAATGGTGTGGCTGGAAACGCCGTCCAACCCGCTGCTGCGCCTCGTCGACATCGAAACGCTGGCCGCCAAAGCCAAAGCCGCCGGCGCGCTGGTGGGCATCGACAACACCTTCGCCACGCCCTATCTGCAAAATCCGCTCGACATGGGCTGCGACATCGTGTTCCATTCCGCCACCAAATACCTGTGCGGCCATTCCGATGTGCTGATGGGCGTGGTGGCGGTGAAAACCGAAGAATTGGCACGCCCGATGCGCACCATGATGATGAACACCGGCGGCGTGGCCGGGCCGATGGACTGCGCGCTGGTGCTGCGCGGCATCAAAACGCTGGCTCTGCGCATGCAGCGCCATTGCGAAAACGCGCTGGAAATCGCCCGCCGCCTGGAAGCGCATCCGGCCGTTGATAAAGTGTTCTACCCCGGCCTGCCTTCGCACGAGCATCACGATCTGGCCAAGCGGCAAATGAAGGGTTTCGGCGGCGTGGTTACCGTTTGGCTGAAAAACGACAGCAAAGAAGCCGCCAACAGCGTGATTAAAAACCTGAACATGGTGCAGATGGCCTCCAGCTTGGGCGGCGTGGAAAGCTTGGTTAACCACTGCTATTCGCAATCGCACAGCGGCGTGCCGCACGACATCAAAACCGCCGCCGGCATCAAAATCGGTCTGCTGCGCTTTTCCATCGGCGTGGAAGACGTGGAAGATATTTGGGCGGATTTGGATGCCGCTTTAAACACCGTGGCTTAACTGTTTCTTGAAGTAAGAAGCATGCCTGAGACCTTTGCAAAAAACTTTTTAATCCTGATTTTATTGATATCTCGTCATACTCGGGCTTGACCCGAGTATCTGCTTTTTCTTTCAAAACAAAAAGATGATCGGGTCAAGCCCGAGCATGACGCAAGTGTTTTCAGTTATCGAAAAGAATTTTGCAAAGGTCTCTGCCTGTCTGAAAGATAGGCGCTGGGCACGAAGTTTTCAGACAGGCATTTTCAAGCGCAATCGGCAAGCCCCGGAATATTCGGTTATAATCGGCACAAAACCCGGCATTACGAATGGTTAGTGCCGCATTTTGCCGAAATTTCCCCGCCAAAAGGAACATCATGAAGGATCGCTATCCCCATCCGATTATTGCCCGCGAAGGCTGGCCGTTTATCATCGGCGGCCTCTTGCTCAGCCTGGTACTTACCCCTTGCTCAGGCTGGCTGGCTTTGCCGTTCTGGCTGTTTACCCTGTTTGCCTTGCAGTTTTTCCGCGACCCGCCGCGCCCGGTGCCGCAAGATGCCGATGCCATACTTTGCCCGGCAGACGGCCGCATCGTGGTGGTCGAGCGCACCACCGATCCTTACCGTTTTACCGAAGCGCTGAAAATCAGCGTGTTTATGAACGTGTTCAACGTACACTCGCAGCGTTCGCCTGCCGACGGTGTGCTGGATCGCGTGGAATACTATCCCGGCAAATTCCTTAACGCCGATCTGGACAAAGCCAGTGAGCAGAACGAGCGCAACGCCGTGTTGATGACCACCGAGAGCGGCCGCAAAATCACCTTCGTGCAAGTAGCCGGTTTGGTGGCGCGCCGTATTTTGTGCTACAGCCGCCCGGGCGACAAACTGCGCCGCGGCGAGCGCTACGGCTTTATCCGCTTCGGTTCGCGGGTGGACGTTTACCTGCCGGTTGACGCCGTGCCGCAAGTGGCGATTGGCGACAAAGTATCCGCCAGCTCCACCATTCTCGCCCGTTTGCCGCTAAGCGAAACCGCCGCGCCCGAAACACCGGCACCAAGCCAAAGCCAAGCGGCGCAAGTTGTCCAACCCGATAGCGCGCCGATTCAGGCTGCCGCCGCCGCACCGGCAGCGGAAGCGGCTAAAGAATCGGCAGCAGCAACCGTTGGCGAAGCGGTGCAACAACCGGCAGCGGAAGCGCTTGCCGATGCGGCTTCCGAGCAGCAGGTGATTGAAGAGGCCGCCGACAAGGTGCGCGCCGCCGCCGAGCGCGAAACACGCTCTTAAGTTTTTATTACGATAAACGCTAAAACGGCTTTCGGATGCCTGTCTGAAAGCCGTTTTGTTATGAGAACCCGCAGCAAAATTTTTTCAGACAGGCATACTTGTCGCCTACTGCTACAGCCCTCTACAATAGCTATCCGTCAATAAACCACGAATCCGCTGCCAAAGGAAACCATCTTGAGCAAACGCCAACCCGACAAATCTTTAAGCAAACCCGAACGCGTGATGCTGGTGGGTGTGATGCTGTCCGCCGATTATTCGGGTGCCAACGAAACGCGCGAACGCTCGTTCCAAGCGGCGCTGGCCGAAGCGGCGGAATTGGTGGCGGCTACCGGCGGCGAGCTTGTCGACATTCAAACCGCCAAACGCGATAAGGCGCATTCGGCGCTGTTTGTCGGCACCGGCAAGGCGGAGGAGTTGGCCCTAGCGGTGCGGGCGCACGAAATCGAACTGGTGGTGTTCAACCACGAATTAACACCCACTCAAGAGCGCAATCTGGAAAAAACGCTGCAATGCCGCGTACTCGACCGGGTGGGCTTGATTCTGGCGATTTTCGCCCAGCGCGCGCAAAGTCAGGAGGGCAAGCTGCAAGTCGAATTGGCGCAGCTCACCCATTTGTCCGGCCGATTGGTGCGTGGTTACGGCCATTTGCAAAGCCAAAAAGGTGGCATCGGCCTGAAGGGGCCGGGCGAAACCCAGTTGGAAACCGACCGCCGTTTGATCAGCCAAAAAATTACCGCGCTCAAGCGCCAGCTGGCCAATGTGGAAAAGCAACGCGCCACCCGCCGCAAAGCCCGCATGGGCGGCCAATTGAAAACGTTCGCGCTGGTCGGTTATACCAATACCGGCAAATCCAGCCTGTTCAACCGATTAACCAAAGCCGACGTATTGGCTAAAGACCAGTTGTTCGCCACGCTGGACACCACTGCCCGCCGGCTGTATCTGTCGCCCGAATGCAGCGTGATCCTCACCGATACGGTCGGATTCGTGCGCGATCTGCCGCACGGTTTGGTGGCGGCGTTTTCGGCCACCTTGGAAGAAACCGCGCTGGCCGACGTATTGCTGCATGTGGTGGATGCCGCTCATCCCGAGTTTGAGCGGCAGATAGACGATGTGAACGAAGTGCTGCAAGAAATCGGCGCGGGCGAAGTGCCGCAGCTTGTGGTGTACAACAAAATCGATTTATTGCCGGCGCACACGCGGGAGGCGGGCATTCTGCGGAATGCGCAAGGAGCGCCGATAGCGGTGAATATTTCGGTGAAAGAAGGCTGGGGCTTGGATGCGTTGCGCCAAGCGATGGTGGAAGCGGCCTTGTAACGGCGCTGTCGTGTCTTGGTTCAAAGAGAACGATTTTGTAAGCCGCTAAAGCGGTAACAGAATCGGTTCCGTGGGTGTGTACTGTCTTTGTATCTAAAATTATAGTAGATTTATAGTCAATTAAAATAAGAACTCCGTAGCAATGCAGTCATAAAATCTCCCACGG
>NZ_JAUNHL010000014.1:43240-55901 GCF_030523955.1 Neisseria sp. | reverse complement strand
TTTTCCGAAATTTGATTGGATTTATATGGTCTTCCATGTATAGCTGTACGGCTCCGTTGATGCTGGGTAATTTAATTTTTTTAAATAGTATGATGTAAGGGGTAGTTTATGGCAATACGATTAACCCACTAAAAAATATGGCTTTGTCATTTTATACGGTTGCTGCTAAGTACACTGATAAGGATAACATCGCTCAAGATATCACTTAAATAGGAGGTTGTATCATAAAATTTAATCATTATGGCGGGTTAGTTATGTTTTTGGGGTGCTAAATATGTATCAGTTTAAAAGAAAAAAAACTGAATTAAATTTGTTGTTTGAATCATTTTTAGAAAATAAGAGATTGTACTTTCTTACTCATTTTAGTGGGGTATTGTTATACGTTTCACTCCTATTTTTCAATTTTCATTGGAATCCATTTTTTAGAGCAGCCTTTGATGTATGGGGAGAAACGGTTTTTGAAAAATGGATTTGGAGTAATTTTTATTTAACCGTGTGGTATGTTCCTTGCTATTTGGTTTATGTGAGGTTATTGGCTTTGATTGTAAACAACATGAAGCTTAAAAGAATAAATATGTTTCTTCGAAATTTAATTGGATTTATAGGGTGTACTATGCAGAATAGTATGACACCATTGATGCTGGGTAATTTAATTTTTTTACATATTATATTAAGGAAAGTTTATGGTGAATACAATTGATTCACTAAAGAGTATGGCTGTGGTGTTTTATACGGTTGCCGCTAAGTACACTAATACGGATAACATCGCTCAAGATATCATTTAAATAGGAGGTTGTATCATAAAATCTAATTATTATAGAGAGTTGGCTATGTTGGAGGCTGGTATGCATAAGCATAAACATGATGGAAATGAATTAAAACTATTAATGAGATCATTTAGGGGAAATAAGAGATTGTATTTCTCTACCTATTTGGGGGGGGTGTTGTTGTATGTTTCTGTTTTATTTTTAAATTTTTATTTGAACCCATTTTATACAGGTGCTTTTGATCCATCGAAAGACAACATCTTTAAAAAAATTCTATGGAGTAACTTTTACTTAACATTATGGTATATTCCTTTTTTTTTAATTTACATGGAGTTGATGAATTTAATTGTAAAGCACAGGAAGCTTGAAGGAATAAATATTTTTTTTCAAAATTTAATTGGATTCATGGGGTATTCTATACATAGTAGTATGGCTCCGTTGATGCTGGGTAATTTAATTTTTTTAACTAATATGATGTAAGGGGTAGTTTATGGCTAATACGATTAACTCACTAAGAAATATGGTTTTGTCATTTTATACGGTTGCCGCTAAATATACAGATGCGGACAATACCGCTCAAGATATCATCCAATATGTGCTCAAGGATGAAGATTTTTTAAACTCAATAGAAGAAGGATATTTTGCTTCATTAGATCAGAATGGAAAAAAGTTGTTAATTCTGATAGAGTAATTAATAGTTTATTGTTTTTTAATGTTGGGTTAGATATCGTTAGCTTTCGCTGGGAAATGGGGCAAGCTGTTGTGGATTCTGTCCAAGGTGGTACTAATTGGGCAATAACTGTATTGGCGGTAGATAGAAGCTTTGAACTCTGGAATGAGGGTAAGCCGGATGATGCCATTTCAATGATGTTCACTGCCCTCGGTGGCAGTATCGGCGTGGTGGCTCAGTTTTTGCCTTCTAGAGCAGAACAAATGGTATCTTTCCTTGCCAGCGGGATGAGTGTTGCCGGTTATATCGCGGAAAACGGATACGATTGGTTGCAACCTATGTTGTTTGCCAAGGATATTAATGATGAAGCTGTTGATCAGCTCCTTCAAAATATCAGCCTATCCAATCCGGATATGATCGGAACGTTTGAAACCTTCGATGGCTGGGTGGCTACTTACGGGGTGCCCCAAGTATTGGCTTGGATGAAATCGGCATTGGAAAGCAAACATCTGGCGGTAGAGGATTTGTCTTCTTATGCCGCAGACGGCTATGACAGCCTGCTCATGGAGATTGTTGCGTCGGTTAAAAACAAAACCGTGGGAATGGTGGTTTTGCCGTCTCATCAGGAAACGATGAAATTGCTGGCTGATTCGGCAACGCGCCCGGCGGCCATTGCGGCATTGGAAAATTTGATTCCTTTTGGCATTGCCGGCTATCAGGTTCAGAAGAAGGAATACGGCGATAGCAAATGGCTGGAAGCCCGGTCGTTATTTACCCAACTGCATTTATCCCAATATACGGTTTTGGGTGATCCCAATGGCGTGAGCGGTATGGATCCGCATACTTTGGAAGAGCTGCGGGTGGCTTTGCAAACATTTATGTTGCGCGAAGGGATAGACGGCGGTCGTGTAGAGTTTGAAGATGCGGCTATTCTGGATGAAAATATTTTTATGCAGTTGGGAAATGATCATACCGGGGTGTCTAAAATCGTTTTCGGCGGTGATGCGGCAGACGGGGCGGTAGGCGGTGCAAAGAAAGATTTGCTTTTTACCGGCGCCGGAAACGACACGCTGAACGGCGGCGAAGGCAATGATTATCTGGACGGCGGCAGCGGTAGCGATACTTATCTGATCAACGGCGAAGATGTGGTGGCGGATGCGGATATGCAAGGCAAAATCATCTTTGCGAATAATAATCTGCAAGCTGCGGCGTTCGTTAGCGACGGCAGTGATTCCGGAGTTTGGTACGGTACCCAAAAAGAGCAGGGCAGTGATGCGTCTTCTTTAATAGCCCGTCGTTCGGATTCGGATTTGATCGTCGCCCATATCAACGGCACTGATACTGCGCTCATCAAAGACTTCTTTGTGCGCGCCCGGGAAAACGGCTCCGGCGGCCTAGCCGCTTTGGGTATTGAATTGGATGTTGTCGCCCAAGGTGCGCAAACCGCCGTTCGCTATGCTTCCGGTGTGTTAAACCGCTATAACCTGATTTATGCTTCCGCTCCGCTCTATACGCAGGTACGCGGCGGTGATTTGGACGACTTGCTGATGGCGAACGGATCCGGCGGAGTCCATGCTTCTTTAGGCAGCGGCAACGACCGCGTTTTCGGCAGCTATTTAGCCGACTATATCGATGGCGGAGACGGTAACGATATTCTTAACGGCAGCCAGTTTATCCCGGCCGGCAGCAATAAACCCAAAGAAGAAATGGCGCTGGATACCGATATTATTATCGGCGGCGGTGGGCGGGATTTGATCAACGGCATGGCCGGTAACGATATTATCCATACCGGCTTAAAGAACGAACATACCTATACGGCCGGCCGCAATGAGCGCGGCGATTGGGCTTTGGGCGGACTGGGCAATGATTCGATATTCGGCAGCACGGAACACGATTTGCTGATGGGCGGCGCCGATAGCGATACCGTTTATGGCGGTGCGGGAGATGATGTTATTCTGGGCGACGGCGGCATTCGTTTTGGCAACCGTACGCTTAGCGAATCAGGCACACCGCCCGATATTGACATTCAATATAACCGGTTGGGATTGGGGCAATGGCAGCCGACTGTTACCCATATTCCGGGAACGGCCGTAGCCGTCGAACACACGGTATTGGCTGACCAAATCGCCCCTCAAACCAAGGGGCTGTATTCGTTCGCTAAGACACATCCGGATAACGACCTTTGGACGCTGGAAATCAATCGTGAAGCCGAGGATTATACTTTAACCACCAAAGTCCCACTTAACGAAAACGATCACCGGGTGGCGGTAGGCGGTAGCGGGGATTTCCTGTATGGCGGCGAAGGCGATGACTTGATGATCGGACAAGACGGTTCGGATTATCTCTATGGCGGCGCGGGAGAAGACATCCTCTATGGCGACGATAACCGTGAAGACATTGCCAATTACGGCAATGACTATCTGAACGGCGGCAGCGGCAACGACCGTTTGTATGGCGGCAAAGGTAACGATGCCTTGATTGGCGGCTCCGGTTCGGATCACTTATTCGGCGGCGAAGGCAACGATAGCTATCGGTTCGACAGCAAAGACTTGCAAATTGCGGCCGATGAAAACGTAATCCACGATTCGGATGGCAAAGGCAGCATCGTGATTGACGGCAGCCCGTTAGAACAATACGGGTGGATTGCGGTGGGCGGCGAAGGATCGGTTGCCAACCGTTGGCAGGCACCGGGCGTCGGATTGCAACTGTCTCGGGCCGGTAATGATCTGGAACTGACCGCAGAAACATTCGCAGCCAAGATCGTGGTGCGGAATTTCAGCCAAGCCCAATTCGGTTTGAACCTGCCCGCCGCTTTTATCGCACAAGAACCGCAAACGCCGGATACTCCGGTTGTGCCGAATGAGCCCGCTACGCCACAGCTTAGCAACCAAGCACCGCTGGTGGCCGGCTCCTTTGCCGCCCAAAAACTCACGGCGGGCGAAGAGTGGTGGTATGCCCTGCCGGATAACCGTTTCATCGATGCCGACGGCGACCGCTTGGCTTACAACGTAACCCTGGCCGACGGCAGCCCTCTGCCCGATTGGCTCCGCTTCGATCCGGACAGCCTCACCTTAACCGGCACCCCAGCCGCGATAAGCGAAATGCAATTGAATGTCAGCGTATCGGACGGTAAAGGCGGCACGGCGGTCAGCCCCTTGCTGTTGAATATCGTCGCCGCAGGCCGCTATCAGCGCCCAGACAGTACCTTGAGCGGTACCGATATTGGAGAAGCCTTGCACGGATCGGACCATCGCGAAGACTTGAACGGCTACGGCGGCAACGACGTTATTTACGGCTACGGCGGTAATGACGTGATCAACGGCGGCGCGGGCAATGATTATCTGGAAGGCGGAGACGGTGCCGATACTTATGTCTTCTCAGAAGAATGGGGACAGGATACGGTGGCGGCGGTAAACGGTGAAGACCATATGTATTTCAAAGATACTGTTTTGTCGCAAATCAGCTTTAGCCGTGAAGGCGCTGATTTGTTGATGGGCAAAACAGGAACTTCGGATCAGATTCGCATCATTAACCAATTCGGCAGCGCAACAGCCCATGATGCCTTGGGTATCGTGAACTGGGAGTTTGCCGACGGCCAAATCCTGAAAGCCGCGGATGTCTACGCCCTCACCGAAGCGGCCAACACAGCCGCACAAACCAACGGTTTGCTTAATGCAATGGCGGCTTTCGGCAGCAACGAAGCGGTAAGCGATTCGACTATCGTACCGGCCGATAACCGCACCACTACCCTACTGAGCGCAACGGCGGCGTAAAGCCCGATCAACTTGTATTGAACACCCCCGAGCGGAAGCCATTCCGCCCGGGGTTTTGTTTGGGGTAGAAAGATTCAGACAGGCATTTGAAAAAGTGTTATCTGTTAGAGCCTCGAAATGACTGCTTGAAACCCATTCAGAAGCAATCTGCTGTTATTATTTTTTTTTGATTTTATTTGTTAAAATATGTGAAATTATGTTGTATGAAAACACAAAGCGGATTTGCTGGAAAAGACTTTTTACAAGCAGAACCTTCTCATTTTGTTTTTCTATATAAAACAACATAATATAGTTATTGTTATGATTCTCCGCTACTATTGGAAACGAACATATTCAAAGATGTAAGATATTTCTTATGACAGATTGTCAATTAGCATATATGTAAATTATTTAAAATAAATAAAATATTTTTACTCTAATTAAATATATTGCGGGATTTTTATGGAAATGATAAATTTGCGTGGGTTTAATATAAGATATTATTTTAAATGTTGTTTGTATATTATTTGTTTTGCATATAATTAATACTTTTATTTTAATAAAATCAAAAAATATTCTTTTTTTAGGAGAGTTGTTCTAAAGAATAGAAGAGAAATGAGTGAGTAAATTATAAAAATATGCAAATTCATTGTAAATAAAAGGTGATGTTCAAGTTTGTACTGATCACGCGATTTAGATATTTGCAAATTGTATTGAAGTTGAATATCTAGATTCTGATTGAAACGAATACATTTTTTTCAGACAGGCATGAATAGCAAGCTGAATGTCTGCCTGAAAAATGAGTTATTTACTTAGATTCAAGAAAAACTATGTTGGCCGTAAACGAATATGCTCAATTATCTGCCTGAAAAACCAATCCGGAGAATACTCTATATGTTGAAACTAAAAAAATACGGCTTATTACTGGTGGGGATACTGTGCCTGTCTGCTTGCGATACGGAAAAGCTATGGATTGATGACTCAAAAATTTTTCACTGGCAGGAGCAGGTGCAGCTGAGTGACGGCAAGGTCATCTGGATTGAACGGCGCCTCGCCGGCAATGGTGGTTTTCTGCCGGACAGTGATTTTGAAACCACCAAAGATGAGGTGGAAGTGGTGGATGCGGCGGGCTTGGACAAACCGCCGCTGTGGTCGGATAGATGGGCGCCGATGGTGTTGGACCGTGAAGAGCAAGGCCGTTGGTATATGGTGGTCGCTCCTATACATTGCCACGACTGGAACAGCACTTTCCCCTACCGCCAATATAAAGCGATCAACGGTACATGGCAGCAGGTGGATTTTGATATGCGGCTGGACAGACGTCGCCCGAATATCGAATGGTATATCCGGCTGAAAGAGATGCCGGAAAAACTGTATCTGATGGACAAGCCGGAATGGGAAAGTGATCCAAGATCCAGCAAAGTCTCACCTAGATTCCAAATTATCGATACCGAATACCGCATCGGCTGTTAATGAATCAAAAAAGATACCTGAAAAACCAATCCGGAGAATACTCTATATGTTGAAACTAAAAAAATACGGCTTATTACTGGTGGGGATACTGTGCCTGTCTGCTTGCGATACGGAAAAGCTATGGATTGATGACTCAAAAATTTTTCACTGGCAGGAGCAGGTGCAGCTGAGTGACGGCAAGGTCATCTGGATTGAACGGCGCCTCGCCGGCAATGGTGGTTTTCTGCCGGACAGTGATTTTGAAGTGACCAAGAATGAGGTGGAAGTGGTCGATGCGGCAGGTCTGAACAAACCGCCGCTGTGGTCGGATCGCTGGAAGCCGATGGTTTTGGATCGTGATGAGCACGGGGTCTGGTATATGGTGGTGATTCCTCGGCATTGCCATGACTGGAACAGCACTTTCCCCTACCGCCAATATAAAGTCATCAATGGCGCATGGCAGCAGGTGGATTTTGATATGCGGCTGGACAGACGCCGCCCGAATATCGAATGGTATATCCGGCTGAAAGAGATGCCGGAAAAACTGTATCTGATGGACAAGCCGGAATGGGAAAGTGATCCAAGATCCAGCAAAGTCTCACCTGAATTCCAAATTATCGATACCGAATACCGCATCGGCTGTTAATGAATCGAACCACTTTTATTGAAAAACAGGAAAAATTTATGTTAACCGTAAACGAATATGCCCAATTATCCGCCCGCACTTATGATCGCACGCGGATCAATAAAATAACCCTGCCGCAAGACATCACCGAAGTGCATTGGCAGGATGATGATCCGGAAACCGGTTTTTCGGCAGGGGTCTACAAAAAAGGCAATCAAGTGGTGATTGCGTTTACCGGCACTAACGAACAACTGATAAAAGATTTCGCCGTTGCCAATGTTCCGGCTGGCTTGGGTTTGAGTTCGGCACAAATTACACGATCTGCAGAATTGGTGTTGGAAACCATCAGCAAATATCCGGATGCCGAGCTAAGTTTTACCGGACACTCTTTGGGTGGAGGCTTGGCCTCGCTGATGGCGGTATTTTTTGATAAAAAAGCCACCGTATTTGATCATGCACCGTTTAAAGCAACTGCATTGAGTCACGAGGCGATAATGGTATTGCATATTTATTTAAAATTAAACAACTATCGAAATCAGGCTTTTGATGATTATGTTGATCCTTTTCTAACAAGCTATGAAACCCGTAAGCAGAATGTTACCGCTTGGCATGTAGGAGGGGAGATGCTGCAAGTTCTGCGAGAAATATATCTACCGATTCCGAATTTTGGCGCTATTACGGGTAAGGATCAGGAATACGAAATATCAGTAGGGCGGGATTTTTTGTATGACATTGAATGGCAGGAACTGAAAGACCTGTCGTTTGGTGAGATGTATGACAAATTAAAATCTTCGGCAGGAAAGGCCGTTAATCTGCATTCAATGGTGTTGCTGCTCGGTTTACTTAGCAGTGAATCATTTCGCCAAAGTGTAGCTGAGTTGCCGGATTCCTTGGAAGTTATGTTCGATACCGAACTGTATGCGGTGGAGAGCCCGGAATATTCGGATAATGAAGATATCTGGGCGCGCTTGGTGAAGCAGCAGCTGGGCGGCATCGAGCGCCAGTTTGGTGACCCGGAAGGATCCGGGCGGGTAATCACGGCCCAACCGATTCTGGATGCGATGGCGCGGGCGTTTGAGCAGCTGGCGACGGTGCTGCCGGCAAATGGCTTGGCACGGCAGGCGGTTATCGCCCAGCTGGCGGAATGGTTTTATTACCAAGCGGATGGCTATCAATACCAAGGCCGCCCGTTTTTTGCTACTTCAGCCCCCGAGGTGCTGCAATACACTCTGGCGGCCGGTGAAGACTATGGCGGCGGCGTTAATACACGCAGTAATGGTGGATTGGTTTCTAAAAACTTATCAAGCAAATATACCCTACCTTGGCTACAGGATGTATTGGTAGCGAACGGTGTGCAGCCGCAAACGGTAGCTTCCGGCCATTTCCAGCAATGGAATGTGGCCGGTGGCCAGCAGGCAGTGAGCATGTCGGCAGTGAACGAACAGCTTAGCCAGTTTATGTTGGGTTCGGGCGGCAATGATATGTTGAGGGGTGGCAATCAGGATGATTTGCTGCTGGGTGGCGATGGCGACGATATTCTGGCGGGTAGCAGCGGGCATAATGTATTGGTCGGCGGCAAGGGTGCGGATACCTATCAAATTGCCAACGGCAGTCAGAATGTGATTGTGGATGCCGACGGTTCGGGGTATTTGGAATGGAACGGCCTGAAACTGGCTGGTGGCAAGCACTTGTTGGGCAACAACAGTTGGTATGATGAAGCGAACTACATCAGCTACAGCCTGTTTGGCCAAACCTTATTGGTGAACCATCACTCGACCACTTCAGCTTTTAGCGTGCAGATACAGAATTGGTCGGCAGGTATGTTGGGATTAAACATGGGATCTTCGGCACCCGGTTCGTCTTATCAGTATTATGTGGGCGACCAGCGTGCCAAGCTGATTGGAGTGGAAATTGATTTACATGTGAAGCCGGGGGAAAGTGGCTACAACACTTATAAATGGTCGTCCACCCAGCGCTTACCGGATGGCAGTCTGAGCAATGGCATTACGGTAGCAGGCTTCGACGACATTATTTACGGTTCGGCAAACAATGATCATATTGAGGGACGTTTGGGCAACGATGCTCTGGATGGCGGCGCTGGCAATGATTTGATTGAAGGTGGCGCAGGGCGCGATTTACTGTTGGGCGGGGGTGGATCGGATATCATTAAAGGAGATGAAGGTGATGATTTTATTATTGCCAATACTCGGCTCAATACAGGACTGCGCGTAAGCCCGGACGACCAATGGATAATGCCTGTGGATGGCAAGGAACTGGTGTTTGCAGGCAGCAAATGGGGCGTCTTTATAGATGAGGAAACTGAGAATAAAGAAGATGTGCGAATTTTTTCCGGTAGCTCAGAGACTTTTGCTGATGAAGCAGGTACGCAGGGCGATACCTTGCAAGGCGGTGTTGGTGATGATTACATACTTGGGAGTAATACCAACGATTTTATTGACGGAGATGGTGCGGATGTGAATGCCGCCGGGGATATTGTTTATGCCAGCGGAAACGATACGATATACGGTGGTGGCGGTGAGGACCAGATTATAGGTGGGCAAGGTGATGATAATATCTTTGGGGATGGTATCGTCAAGCCGGGCTACCTGAATACGGTGGCTGCACAGGAGCACAGACGCGATACCATTTATGGAGGTGAAGGGCAGGATACAATCAGTGGAGACGGTGGCAGCGATTATATTGACGGCGGTGATGACAACGACAAACTTTATGGAGACCAACGTAATTATGATTCAGCCTATACTGAAGGTAAAAACTTCTTGCATGAGACCTATCACGGTCGGGATGAAATCCATGGTGGCGCTGGTAACGACCAGATTGTTGGTGGCGGCAAAGGCGATTGGCTCTATGGCGGCAGCGGCAACGATAATATTTGGGGTGATGACTCAGATAAGGTTAGGCATAAAGAGCTAGCCGGAGATGACTTTATTTCTGGCGGTGCTGGAGAAGACTATCTGGATGGCGGTTATGGCAACGATGAAATCCATGGCGGCACCGAAAATGATCACATTCGAGGCGGCGCCGGCTTAGATTCTTTATATGGTGATGAAGGTAATGATCATATTACTGGAGACGGCTCTGACACACCAACTGTCGATCATGGTATAGACAAACTGTATGGTGGCGCCGGTGATGATGAAATCATCGGTGGCGGCCAAAATGACAGGCTGTACGGAGGCGATGGTGATGATAAATTGTGGGGCGATGATTCCGCAGCACTAGATAATCAAGATCCGGATATTAAAGGTCAGGACTACCTTGCCGGAGGTACAGGTAACGACTATATGGATGGAGGCATGGATGATGACATGCTATATGGCGGAGAAGGTAAAGATACCTTGTTTGGCGGTGCTGGTAGTGATTTGCTCTACGGTGAAGATGGAGATGACACCCTAATTGGAGATCTCTCTTCTAATACTGATGTGTACGACAAAAAACTGAGTGCGACAGAAATCCACAACGACTATCTAAACGGAGGTAATGGTGATGATAGTCTGGTTGGTGGCATGGGCAATGATGTACTTATCGGTGGTGCCGGTAATGATCTGCTTTGGGGGGATTTGGGCGTCGAGGAAAGTCAAGCCTCAGCTGAAATTGTGGGTGATGACATTTTATACGGTGGTGCCGGTAACGATTATCTGGATGGCGGTTATGGTAACGATACGTTGTCCGGTGATGAGGGCGATGACACACTTTACGGCAATCATGGCAATGATGCCCTGTATGGTGGAGAGGGGCAGGATAGCCTTTTTGGTGGCAGTGGCGATGATATGATATTTGGTGGTGCTGGTAATGATTCTCTTGCCGGCAGCACAGGCAAAGACTATCTGAATGGTCAGGAAGGCGATGATGAGTATGTCTATAGTAATGGTGATGGCATCACCACTATTGAAGACATAGAAGGTAAGACTATCATTTTTGTAGATTCACTTGAAGAACTAACATTTTCAACGTATGAAAATGGATTATTGGTCACAAATAATACCCTAGGTGATGCCATTTATCTCGTTGGCTATTATTTAGACGATGCTCAAAAATCGCTAGATGCAAGCAATGTGATTTTCGCTGAAGCAGGTAAACAATCTTTAACTTTAGAAACCCTTGTATCACTTAAAAAAATTAAGAAGAAAGGTTCAAGTGCAGCAGAGAGTCTTCTAGGAACCAGTAGAGATGATGAAATTGAGGCATTTGAAGGTAATGATATTTTAAACGGCCTAGAAGGGAATGATAAGCTTTTAGGATGGCAAGGTGATGATACATATGTTTTTGATGAGAACTGGGGTGTCGATACTATTATAGATAAAGATGGTACAAACTCTATTATCTTCACTTCACTTGCCTCTACAAAGGCCACCTTCTACAGGGAAGGAAATGACTTATTAATCTTGGGTAATATTAACGATAATAATTATCAAAATATCGTTTATGTTAAAGACCAATTCAATGATTCATCTTTTAATGCTTCGAATTCAATACAGAAAATCCACTTTGCTGATGGGGTGGTATTAGATCAAGCCAAAGCAATTCAACAATTCTTTGTTCATTCAACAATGGTTGATGGTCTCATCCAAGGAACGGAGGATGACGATGACATTTCTGGTACTGCTGGAAGTGATACGGTCATGGGCAATTTAGGGAATGACATTATTAACGGTGGGGCTGGTGATGATCGATTAGATGGTGGATCAGGCGCGGATACATTTGTGTTTACAGGCAACTGGGGGCAGGATATTGTCACTGGAAGCGATGGTGAAGATCATATGTATTTCCGTGATACACCCTCTAGTGCGGTGGAATTCAAACGTGATGGTTTGGATTTGCTGATCATAAAAAAAGGTACCGACGAACAAATTCGTATTCAAGGACAGTTTAGTTCAGAGGTTAAATATGATAGCCAAGTTATTATCAACTGGGAGTTTGCTGACGGAGTCGTTTTGAAGCCGAACGATGTATATTTACAGTTAATGAACGGTACCGATGGCAATGATGTGATTGTCGGTGGAGCTGATGATGACATTATTAATGGTAGGGATGGTAATGATCGATTAGATGGTGGGTCAGGCGTGGATACATTTGTGTTCACAGGCAACTGGGGGCAGGATATTGTCACTGGAAGCGATGGTGAAGATCATATGTATTTCCGTGATACACCCTCTAGTGCGGTGGAATTCAAACGTGATGGTTTGGATTTGCTGATCATAAAAAAAGGTACCGACGAACAAATTCGTATTCAAGGACAGTTTAGTTCAGAGGTTAAATATGATAGCCAAGTTATTATCAACTGGGAGTTTGCTGACGGAGTCGTTTTGAAGCCGAACAATGTATATGTACAGTTAATGAATGGTACCGATGGCAATGATGTGATTGTCGGTGG
>NZ_JAUNHL010000014.1:0-43140 GCF_030523955.1 Neisseria sp. | reverse complement strand
ATGTATATGTACAGTTAATGAATGGTACCGATGGCAATGATGTGATTGTCGGTGGGGCTGATAATGACATTATTAATGGCGAAAAAGGAAATGACATTATTAATGGTGGAGCCGGTAATGATCAATTAGATGGTGGGTCAGGCGTGGATACATTTGTGTTCACAGGCAACTGGGGGCAGGATATTGTCACTGGAAGCGATGGTGAAGATCATATGTATTTCCGTGATACACCCTCTAGTGCGGTGGAATTCAAACGTGATGGTTTGGATTTGCTGATCATAAAAAAAGGTACCGACGAACAAATTCGTATTCAAGGACAGTTTAGTTCAGAGGTTAAATATGATAGCCAAGTTATTATCAACTGGGAGTTTGCTGACGGAGTCGTTTTGAAGCCGAACGATGTATATGTACAGTTAATGAATGGTACCGATGCAAACGATGAAATATTTGGTAGCGCTGGAAATGATAGCATCTTTGGTAAGGATGGTGATGATATTGTTCATGGAGGTGCTGGTGATGATTATCTAGACGGTGGAAGTGGTAAAGATATTTTAGATGGTGGCATGGGGGATGATACTTTTATTGTGTCCAGCCATGATACAGTTTTAATTTCTGATGAAATTTCAGGAAAAGATAATATCTTGTTTGATGGCCAAGAGAGGCTTCTTAAAGACTTTACAATAAAGTTGCCTAACCTAGACTTGAATGATTTGGCATTTGAGAGAAAAGACTTTGATGATGAAGTTGTGATGCCTGACGATTATTCAACATTTGATGGGAATGTTGTAATAACAAGTAAGCCTAATGGGAAAATAAGCAACAAATTAAGTATATTATTTGCATCAGCTTTTCATACGACCCAAGCTTTAACTACCCGTATTGTATATCAATATACTAATATTTTATATGACAACGAGGTTTTGTATACCATTTCTTTAAACAACTCGAATTACCTGGATAACTTTAATTCTCCTTTCAAATATTATGATAAGCAGGATAAATGGTATTTAGCCTTTAATGGCTCCAACACTTTTACTGTTAAAAAGCGAGATGATTTAAATGATGATTTAATTTTGAAATTAGGCGCAGAGAGTCAGCTCAGCCTGAAATCGGTATTATCTAATATAAATGATAAATCAGATGCAATTAGATTTATCTTTAAAAATGATAAGATTTTTAGTTTGCAGGAAGTGTTGCAGAAAATATTAAATGACTCTCATACCAAAAAAGATGATGTAATTCGTGGTTTTGATACAAATGATTATATATATGGTGATGATGGAAATGACATTATACAAGGTGGAAATGGAAATGACACGTTAGAAGGGGGGGCTGGTAATGATATCTTGATTGGTGGATATTTGGGCCTTTATTGGCATGATGTTACACAGCATTCTGAAAAATCGAATTTATTTAGACTTAAATATGCCGATCAATTGGTAGGAGAACCTACTGTTGCTGTTCCAGGATTAACTTTTACAAAATCTGAAAATAATAATGATGTTTATATTTTTGATTTAAAGCACGGCCATGATGTGGTTTATGATTATGATATTTCTAGAGAAATTACAGGAGTTGATACTCTATGGTTCAATGGTATTGCTTCGATTGATGACCTTGTATTTAGAAAAGAATCTGATTACTTGGTTATATCAAACCCGACGACAGAGTCCTCAGTTGCGTTGTACAATTTTTTCTTAGACAAGAGATTTTCAATAGAGATAATTAAAATTGGAGAGCAAAGTAGTCATCAGATGACAACTGAATTCTTATTATCAAAAATAGGAATAGGAACTAATCAAAATGATAAGTTATTAGGAATATCTGATAGAGATAATGTACTACATGGATACTTAGGTGATGATGTATTAATTGGTGACAATGGCAATGATATCTTAAATGGAGGTACGGGCAATGATATTTTAAATGGTGGTTATGGTAATGATATTTTTGTCTTTGAGAAAAATTGGGGGCACGACATTATTCAAGATAATTGGTCTAATGACGTATCCGAAATTGATACCTTACGTTTTACGGACTTTAAGTCGTCTGATGATTTCATTGTTCGCAATGTTAACGACGATATGACAATTACTCATCTGGGAAGTGGGGATACCATTACAGTAGAGAACGAATTTTTTATGTATAGAGGAGAGAGTCGTAATATCAATAGAATTGAGTTTTCAGACGGAACCATCTGGGATATTAATAATATTAATATTGCTGCTGTTCAAGGTACCAGCATGGATGATGTAATTCAAGGAGTTTCGTTGGTAGATGTAATCAGAGCTGGAGCAGGCAACGATACAGTTAATGGTACAGCTTTGAATGATGCTACTAATGAGATTTATGGTGAAGCAGGAAATGATACGCTATCAGGTATAGGGTTACTGGATGGCGGGGATGGTAATGATGTCTTAGACGGGCATGGATTACTCTATGGGCAAAATGGTGATGATACTCTAAGTGGCTCAGGTGAATTGTATGGTGGGGAGGGTAATGACAAGTTGTTTATCAAGGATGTCCAAAGCCTTACTGATACGCCTCTATTAGCTGGTGGATCTGGTGACGATGTTTTGGATGCCGGCGATGGTGTCCGTATCTTCACTAACAACAAGACTGAACAGCAAATTGCTGAAGAAAAAGAGAATATCCTCACCCATACATTAGAGGGTGGTGAAGGCAATGATATCCTATATGGTTCGTTCAGCAATGAAATTTATGTGTTTGAAGCAGGATTCGGACGTGATGATCTTTATGAACGCAAGCAAGGCCAGGCCTACAGTAATGTTGCAGATTCATATGACATCATCCGTTTTGGTAATGGTATTGCTGTCGATGATATTAGCTATGTACGCCGTGATCTCGACTTGATTCTACAACATCGTAATGGTGTGGATAGTATCAATGTGCATAACTATTTTCAGGAGCCGAATAATCATTTCAAAATAAATCTGGTTGAATTTGCCGATGGGACTAAACTGACCTCTGCACAAATAGAAAGTAAAATAACCTATTATGGGACTGATGCCGCTGACAACTTGTTTGGTTATCGTGATTCATCTGAAACCATTGATGGTGGTGCCGGATCTGACTATATCGGTGCGGGCAACGGTAACGACCGTTTATTGGGTGGTGCGGGAAATGATCGTCTGGATGGTGGCATAGGGAATGATATTTTGGACGGAGGTGCCGGCGATGACCAATACTATTACTATGCCGGTAGCGGTCAGGACATTATCGACCAAACCGGAGGCGGTAGAGATATTCTATTCACCAACAATGTAGCAACCGAACGGGTGAGCTTCCGCAAAGAAGGTAATGATTTGTTAGTCGTAATTGATAATGATATTAACCAATCTATCCGTGTTAAAGGACACTTCTTCGGTGGCGAGAAAGCTATTGCCGGTGTACAACCCAATGGAGGCAATACGATTACTGCTGCAGATATTGCTGCTCAAATTAGAGCACAAGAAACTGGTGGGCAATATGATCGCGTAATTGAAGGGACAGCTGTTGCTGATACCAACCTAATAGGATCTTCTGGGAAAGACTTGATTCTCGGGTTAGTTGGTGATGATAATCTATTTGGCTTTGCCGGAGACGACCGTTTAGAGGGTGGTGATGGCAATGACTATCTGGATGGTGGCGACGGTAATGATTATTTATTTGGAGGCCTTGGAAATGATCGTTTGGCAGGTAAAGCCGGCAACGATACTCTAGATGGTGGTGCTGGCGATGATCAATACTATTATTACGCCGGTAGCGGTCAGGACATCATCGATCAAACCGGTGGTGGTAGAGATATTCTATTCACCAACGATGTGCCAGCTGAACGGGTGAGCTTCCGTAAAGATGGTAACGACTTGTTGGTTCTGGTCGATAATGATCTTAACCAGTCTGTCCGTGTTAAAGGACATTTCCTTGGTGGAGAGAAGGCCATCGCAGGTGTACAACCCAATGGTGGCAACACTATTACGGTTGCGCAAATTGCCACGAAAGTCGGAGTAACAACGACAACTCCTACTCCACCCATCAATAATCCGACACCGACGGTGCCATCACCGAGTACTGGTAGCTATGACAAAACGGTTAATGGTACTTCAGCGGCTGATACTAATTTAGTTGGCTCCGCCGGGAAAGATTTGATTCTCGGGTTAGCTGGTGCTGATAACCTATTTGGCTTTGCCGGAGAAGACCGTTTAGAGGGTGGTGATGGTAATGACTACTTAGATGGTGGAGATGGCAATGATTATTTATTTGGCGGATTAGACAACGATCGTTTGGCAGGTAAAGCCGGCAACGATACGCTAGATGGTGGTGCTGGCGATGATCAGTATTACTACTATATTGGTAGTGGTCAAGATACTATTGATCAAACCGGTGGTGGTAGAGATATTCTGTTCACTAACGATGCTGCGGCCAGTCGCGTGAGCTTCCAAAAAGATGGTAATGACTTGCTGGTCTTGATTGATCAGGATGTTAACCAATCCGTGCGTGTTAAAGGGCATTTTCTAGGTGGAGAGAAAGCCATCACTGGTGTGCAACCTAATGGAGGCAGTACCATTACAGCAACAGAAATTGCAGCTCGAATTAAAGCTCAAGAAACTGGCGGACAATATGATCGCGTAACTGACGGAACAGCATTGGCAGATACCAACTTAGTCGGCTCGGCTGGTAAAGATTTAATCTATGGATTAGCAGGAGATGACAGACTATGGGGATTTGCTGGTGACGATCGTTTAGATGGTGGCGATGGTAACGACTATTTGTCAGGAGGAAATGGTAAAGGTTCAGGCTCTGGCAATGATATACTTATCGGCGGTGATGGTAATGATACTTTATATGGTGAAGATGGTAACGACTATTTGTCAGGTGGCGTCGGTAAAGATAGCTATCTGTATTATGTCGATCATGGCATAGATGTTATCGAAACGGGTGGCGGCGGAGATATTCTCTTCTTCAATCAAATTCAGGCAAGTCAGCTGAGCTATCATCGCAGCCAAGATGACTTAATCATCTTGGTCAATGGGGATGCTAATCAACAAGTTAGGGTTCTGAAGCACTTCCTAGGTGATAACTATGCTTTAGGCGGTATTCAGCCTACAGGCAGTAGTACTTTGAATGTAGCAGCAATTGCCGGAAAGCTTACAACATTACCTGAAAGCGTTGCCGCTACTGCGCAAGCTACAAATGCTATGATTAATGCCATGGCAGCATTTGGCAATCAAAGTTCCGGAGGAATTGCTGTAGTGAACAATAATCCCTCCACTAATCCATTGTTGGCAGCCAGTAGTATTTAGTTAGAATAATAGGAAAGATTATAATCTTTGGAGCTCTAGACTAGCAGAATCACGTTGTTAGGCTAGAGCTTTTAACTTGGAGACTATCCTAGAATGGCTATCTGGCTGATTTTTTGATCTATGTTTTCGTATGACGAGTTTGACAAGTGGTGGGCGCATAGTCGAACAATCAGGTCATGCTATTTCTGATCGGGAGAGCGGCCTTTGTAACGGCCTTCAGTTTGGGCAAGCTTGATGCCCTCCTTATGTCGCGCACAGCGTTGGTGGTAGTCGTCGTTCGCCATCTGAAGAGCTATTTTAAATAGCATTTCCTGAATGCTACCGACGACGATTTTGGCAATATCCGAATCTGTTTGGATTTGGCCAAGCATCGCTTAGTACAATTTAATGGGATGCCGAAGCATATCTTTTACCTGTATTTAAAAGAAACCGAGTTTCGCTTCAATCACCGACATGATGATCTGTATAAGTACTATTATTGAAAATGTTGCGGGTAGGCCCTTTAAAATGAATTTTGCTTCCTAAACCCCTACGTAATAATTTGGAAATGGTGCAAGCGGCTCGGTGGACGCTGATGCTATCCAAAAACTGGCGGAAGCCAAATATAGCAAATAAACTTATTTATCGATGCACATTTAAAACGGACAATCTACAACTTTTACACAGTACCGGATTATTGGAGAAGACAAAACAACAAACTACGATTAACCAGATGACTTATACTAATAGCGATTAGTATATTAATTGATCGCGGAATCTGAGACAGCGGCTGACCACAGGCTATGTCCGTATCTCAATTTATCATTTTTTATGCGTACTATCCGTTATCAGGGATAAAATAAAAAGCATGAAACTTATTCGCGTCGATACAGTAAGATTTGAAAAATCTGTAACTAAGCCCCTGCTGCCATCTTTCTTGTACAGCAAGTCGTACCTGAGACAAAAGATTTTAACAGCACCTCGCAGTCAAGGCGCCAATTACATCCATTTTTCTCTTCAATATCCAACGGACGCATGTTTGTCAGAAGGCTGCTATCTGGCTGATGTTGAAAAAACTGTGCCGCTTGCTGCATCTAGCAGTCAGCACAAATTGTTGTCATCTTAACTCTGCGCAATTTACAGTTTACTATCTGCTGTTTTGGTAGATGAGTTATCCGAAACTGAAACCAAACAACATTTCATCCGGACTGTCTTTTAGATGGATGACAGTATGCTGTTTTATATCAAATTGATAACGAATATTTTGCATTTTATCCGTATCACTGAGCTTCATCTCTTCCTCATTGAATGTAACAATATATTGGAAATTGTATTGTTCACCTTGTGTTTGAATGAAATTTAACAGGTTTACTTTTTTTCTGATTTCTACTCCGTGGAATACACCGTCATGTATCAGGAAGTCCGGTAATGAAATTTTTTCTCTAACCGCATTCAGCATAACAGTCAAATCATAAACTACCGTCGCAAGTTTAGTTTGCCCCAAAGCTTCCGAACGAGGAAAACCGGTTTCAATCTTGATCGGTACGCTGTTTTTTTTCAAGCTGCCGGGAGTGGCAATGTCTAAATACGCACCATCTGCTTCATAACTGATTTCCGTGAAAGCGGCCTCTACAATTTCTTTAAAAAGAGTACGGATACCTTCTACCTTATCTGAATAATCCTGTATGGCATTTCGCGCATTCATTTGGCAAATATTTGCCTCGTACTGTAGCTTGGATAGCTCATTATTATTCTTTTCAATGCTATCTAATTTGGCTCTGGTATCTGCTGCTTCTGCCTTTGCTAAAGCATACTGCCCCCATGCTTCAGTTAACGACATATCCGTGTCATTATCTAGGGTATTTAGCAATACTGCACGTTTGGTATCAAGATTATTGATATCATCCAGTAATTTTTTCTGTTCTCTCGACAATTCATTGATACGATTTCCGTAAAATTTCAGACGTTCTTGCGTAATAGATTCACGAAAATATAATACATCTTCAATGCATTTGCTGACCATTCTTCCTAAATCCATAACAACCGCTTCGTATTGTTTTCGAATATCCTCAATATTAATTTCTGTCGAATCGGTTTGGGTAAAACTATGCAACTTTTCTAGTTGATGGGCAATTTGCCGTTCTTGTCGTCTGAGGGAAGTCAGTTCCTGTTCTATTTCTGCAATTGCTTCGGAAATATTTTTGAATGATTCGTTTAGTTTAAACTCCTGCAATGATATATGCAGACCTATCAGGTTCTTTTCCTTCACAGCCAACTCCGATCGTAGTTGCCCTATGGATTTTCCTGAAGGCCTGATTAAGTAGTTGGTCAAAATTTTAATATCATCTTGCAGCTTACCTATCATATCCCAAACGTTTAATAGATCATTCAAAAAACTACATGGCAGTCCTAATAAATACAAGTTTAGCAAGATAAGCTGACTTTTATTTATCCCCCCATGCTGCACATAGTTTGTAGGGGTGTCTCGCTTGGCATTATCCAAGTCATCTTTAATGAAGAAACTCATTAAATTTCGGTAGTTACCATTTGGGTAATTGCGTTCTTGGGATCTAGGAAAGAAAATATCGGAAAAAACTTTCTTTGCCTCTTCAATGTCCCAAGCCAATTCAGGTTGATCTGCTTGCTTCAGATATATTCTCTTGGGTTCATGAAAATTACGGCGTATTTGTAACAGGCCGTCTTTAACTTCAAGCAACAAGCATATTTCATGTTTTTGTTCACGCAAAAAATCATACTTTTTACGCCCAAATAATTTGCCTGCTTCATACGACAGTAATAAATAGTCAATTAATCTGACAATACTAGACTTGCCAATTCCATTCTGCCCGTGTGACTGTTGGTTTTGCGTACTGCGTTTTTCACTATACTGCCCAATAATCAGATTCAAACCGGGATGAAATTGAATGTCTTCCAATAATAAATTTGTGGGAGACCAAAGTTTCTTAAGCATTATTCAATCCTGTTTAATCAAACATATCGGGTTGCATTTTTTGTTGGCGCATTCGAATATGATAATGTTCATGTTCGATTGTGTCGACCGTGTATAAGAACTCTAAAGTTGCATAAAAATTGACCAAAGTACGCCGTTTATCCTTCTTTAAAAAAACAGTCAGTAAATCATCAATCATGATGCTGTTTTTCTTAGATAGCTCCTCTAAAATGGATGCACCCATAACGACAACGGATAAACTCAAATCACTCTCCGGATGCAGTAAAGCCATCTTTGCTCTCCTTTATGGCTTATTGCCAATATGACATTGTGAAAAAACATACCAAACCAATGCCGCAATGTAAGCGGACAACATATCATCTTTCAACTCGCCGTTATATTTCCATTCGTACTTCTCGATAAGACGTTTCATTCTTTGAAATTCACTGGCAGTTGAATCATTCTGTACAATATTGTAATAATCTTGAACAATAATGTTTTTTATTGTATTGATTGATGACGTATCATAGGAACGTAATACCTGTTCCACTTCAATTTGCAATTCGTATGTTGCAGTAATTCGTGCTTCAAATTCCCGGTGCTCCGCCTCGGTACTGTTTGCCCGCAACTTGCGGATAATTTCAGGGGCTTCCGATAACGAGCGTACTTTGTCAGTCAAATAATTTCCTGAAATCAAATCATTAAGTAGCGTATTCAGAAAGTCCCTACCCAGGTATTCCTTACCAATATTCAGTTTTTGATAAATACGATATCTGTCGGGGTATTTTCTGGGGCTACCTGTACTGTCGGTTTCCACCATAAACAGAATATGTTCGCTTCCATGCAGTTTATGTTTGCTACCCCATGTTGCAACCAGCTTGACTTGTTCGGGAGAGGGTTCTAAATTGGTATAAAAATGCCAAGTCGGATATAGCACCTGCCAGTTGGTTTTGTATGAATCAAAATCACCCCTTAGTTTTTGAATAATAATATTTGCAGAGACTTTTTTTTCCGGCGCATAACAGGCAATACAGATACGACATGAAGAAATCAGACAGTCAGCGCCTTCATCCTTTACGCTGCGTAATTCCTGTACCGCGTCATTGCCGTAATGGATACGCATTAAAAATTTGATGAAATCCTGAAAGCCAAAGCCTGACAGGGAGGACAGCTGGGTGGCGACAATATTCTGTAAAGGAGTACGCATTTCAGATGGCCTTGTCAGATGATAAATTAAGTTTGGCTAAACGGATGACATCCTGAAGCAATTTCACCATACTGTTCTCAAGAAAAGGATGTTGGTGTATCAGGTTTTCAATATTTTTTAGTTCGCGAGAAACCTTATCTGTTGTACCTAATTCGGCCTTTTCATATGTTTCCACACCCAAAAAAGCACACAAATCTACTACTCTGGAACTGACAACTTTACATTTTCCTGACCGAATACGTTGGACAAAATCTTTGTTCAATGCTCTCTTCCTCTGCTTGGAAATATCCTCTGCATAGGTTTGGTTATACAAATCAACACATTCCCGTAAAGTCAGCTTGCGTTCCTTCAGGACACATCTTATGTCGTTTGCAATTTGTGTATGGGTTCTATAATGCTGCATAATTTATATTGAAAAATCAATAATTATTTTAATTTTATATTAAAATAATGAGACAATCAAACTAAAATTTTACCTCTTAATAATTCTACTAATTTCATAAAAAACAAATGGATAATTAATAAAAGTGTGGCTGAGTGATTGGCTTGAGAAAGAAAAATCTGTCTTAACAGATTGTGAGGTGAGAAGAGTATAAATTTTAGGACGCTGAATTTGGCGTTCCTTATCATCAGCTTGTTCCTGTTTATATTGTCGCATGGCGCTTTTGACCATATCTGTACTGCATTTGGTCAACTCGGCTGTTTGGAAAATAGAGTAGCCGTTTTGTCTCAGCTCTATAATGATTTTATGTTTGGCCAGATTTGTTTTTTTACCTTAATATCGCTATGTAGAGTTTAATGAAGGGATAGATGTTATCAGCCCTCTTGGCAAACTTAGTAAGACAAAGCAGAGAACATTACAAAAAGAGAAAAAAGAAAATAAAATAGCTTTCCATAAGCAAGAACTGGAAGCGCTCGGCGTGGAAATAGATAAGAAAAAAGACAAGGAATGTAGGTATCCCTACGTTTGATGCGGGGCGGTAAGCCTAAAAAATATAAAGAACTATCAATGAGGCCAAGATCGATGATGCTCGGAATAACTAGAAAAGCACTTTTTCTTTGATTCGGCGTACCAGTTTTTCCGCTCTAGGCAATGGTAAGCGTGTGATCCTATCGATATATTCAGCGACAATTACATCGCCCTGTTGTAGATCAGAAATCAGTTGGTTCAGCAAAGGACGGTCGGCGCGGGTACCAGAAGCCTTTTCTTTATAGACACCTGCAATCAATAAGTAGCCTTCGGCCTTGGCTTTCTCAACCAAGGCATTCTGCCGCTCAAGGTTTTTTCTTCTGTACTGACACGTTGGTAGATTCTCGCTGCTTTCATGGCTTGCCTCAATAGTCAGTGCCGGAAATGCGGGAGACATAAGTGCCCGCTGGTTATTTTGGGTATATTCTAATTAACCAACAATATTCACTCAATCAATTGTGGATAATTAAAGAAAAATCGGACTTAAACTGACCAACTGTAAATTATCCATCCTAATTGTCCAATGGGAAAAATAAAATGACCATCGGGAGGAATGCCGACAGTCATGTGTAAAAATATTATCCCACAGTCACCGCTCTATATCAGGAGAGTCATAAGGTTGACTTATCTCTTTGTCTTTTATTTGAGCCAACTGGCTGCCATATAGATTAATTCTCGCCTGTATTTGATCGGCGGGGGATAGTTCTTTAATCACTTCTTCACCGGCCTTTATTACCAGTTTCTGAGTAACGGATAGCAAATGGGCATTAGCCCTTAAGTCCGTTTGAATGTCATTAAGCTGCCGGGTGTTGCGATGCAGCTCGTAATCGATGGCGGTGCTTGGCATTTGTCCAACATGGATGCGGTCGTCAAAAACTAAGCCGTCACGGTTGTAGACTCGGAAATGGTCGGCCTTGCCAGATAAATATACGGTATCGGCATTTTTCGGTAGCAGATCCACGACTAAATCGTGGTGAGCCTTATCCGTATAGCGAGGCATTTCCCCTAGAGCCTTCATTTCTTCGTAGCGCTCAATAGTACTCTGCCAGCTAACTTCAGCCGGGGTGGTTTGGATGTATACCGCTGTTGTATATCCGTGACTCCGCATCTGGTCTAGAGTTTTCATCGGTACTTCGGTGGTGCGGAAAGTACCTTCGACACTGATGTTGTAGCCTTCAGACAACGCTTTGGCAATTACACGCTCTGTCATTTCTCCAGAAAATGAGGCGGTATACTTGGGAGCATCTTTCCCATATTTTGCTTGAATTTCCTCAAATTCAGGGTGATAGCGACGGAACTCATCGCCGTTTACCACTAACAGATTACCACCAAGCTCCGCATTGATTTGACGGACAAGGTTGGATTTTCCTGCGCCGGGCTGCCCGCCCAATACGAAACCCTTAGGCAAAGAAGAGGGGCGAACCTGACTTTCAGAAATCAGGTCGTCCCAAATCAGTTCAAATGAGGCGGCTTCCCGTGCGGGAATCATTTATGCCGTCGCCTCTAGTTTTGGCAGTGCCGCATATTTTTGGTGAAGAGCATTACACTCATCCGCCACTGCTTTAAAGTCAATGCTCTCGGGAGCCGAAGCATAAAGGAAACGGCGCAGAGAAACGATTCTGTCTTGGTCTGCGGTACGTTTTCCGGTGCGCGGGGTTTTACGGGCAATCAAAGCCTGCACGGAAGCGACTCGTTCAATCAGCGCATCTTTTTGCATCAAGGTGCACATAACCTGTTCTCCTGTTGCGAAGTTTTACTGGTACTTAATTATATACCATAGTTGTAGGACTGGCCGTCTGAAAATCGTCTTTCGGACGGCTTGTATTTTATTCTTGAAAGGGATTGATGACTAAATGTCCGGTGGCATCCGTATCGTGCGTTGCGGCTGCAAAATCATATACCCGGGCAATGGCGGCGATATAGCCGTCAGCAGCGGCAACCGCATAACCGGCTGTCCGTGCTTTCGCGCGAACTTGGGCATATGCAGCAGCGGCTTCAATATCGAAATCTAAAAGACGTCCCGCAAAAAAAAAGGGAGAACGGTTTGTTACACTTCGAGCAGGCAAATAAAAGCCCCGCCGCAGCACAGGTTTATGTGCTGCGGCGGGGCAATAAATGAAATTAACTTAATTGGCGATTCTCAAGCAGATATAAGCAACCAAAAGCAGAGAACTGGCTGCCAAAGGCAATATGGTGGATAACTTCAGACGGCCGTACTGCCACCGCTCTGCTACGGCATTCAGCAGCGCAACGGGAAACCCAAATACGACCAATGCAATCATTAAATTAGCCAACAATCCGGATTGAAAGGCGGGGGAATCAACCGCCCTGTCCGAAAAAATAGCGGCGTAAAAGGTGTAGGCGGCAATTACCAGGAACAGCAGAAATAACAAAGCATTTAAGACGATGAGCAGCCACAGCGCAGAATCAGGCAGTTTCCGCCTGCTTTCTGATTTGTTATCTGTTTTACCTGTCATTTTTTTCCTTTCCATATTTGTAGGTATCCGACCTAAGCGGCACAGGCTATTTCAGCCGGCTCGGGCTTCCAGTTGGCGCGTATCGGCGCGGCCATCGGCGGCGAACAGGTCGCCGATTTGTTTGTATCTAAAGTCTAATGTGTATTGTTTGGTCATTTTGACTTCCTGCGTAAAGGCATGGGAAATTCCTGCCGGACACTTCCGTTGAGGAGGAAACCGTTGGCACGTTTGCTGCGTTTGATGCCGTCCGCTCCCCAGCTGCCCCATTGTTTGAAGAAGAATGCGGTTCTGGCGGCCTCGCATTGCCGCAGAATGTTTTCCACCCACACGGCCTTCATCTGTCTTGCTTTGGAGCCGGATTCCCCGCCTACGATAACCCAATCGATTCCCGTCAGATTGAGCTTGCCCAAATCTTCCAGCAGCGGTTCGGCGGAGATGAAACGGACGGTGGCGGGGATATGCCGCAGCACATCTATTCGCAGCAGCCCGTAGCGGCGGTCTTCCACCGATACACCGAGCCATACGTTTTCCGGTACGGAACGGGAGTGGAAGTATTCGGCCATCCGCTCCGCCCGTTTGGTCAGAATCTGATAGGTGTGCTGCGGTGTTTGCCGGATAGTTTCAAAAATGCGGTCGATGTAGGTAAACGGCACGTCTTCGTGAAACGTATCGGACATGGAGTTCACAAAATAAACTGCCGGCTTTTTTCTGTCGGCGGGTTCTTTCAGACGGCCTTCCATCAGGGTAAGGGCAAAACCGTTTTCATAACCTGCCGCTCCCATTGACTGAAGCCGTTTTGCCATTGTTTCGGCGTAGCAGTTTTTGCATCCGGGCGAAATTTTGGTGCAGCCGGTTACGGGGTTCCATGTCTGTTCCGTCCATTCGATATTGCTGTTGGCCATAAAAAATTTTCCAATATTAAAAACCGATTGCCTGCTGTGCCGTCCGTTGTTCATGCAAGGCAGTAAAGGCGGGGTTTAACTCAATACCTACCCACCGCCGCCCCAAGCGGTTGGCCGTTTCCGCCACCGTGCCGCTCCCTGAAAACGGGTCGAGCACCAAATCATCCGCGCGTGAACCGGCCAAAATACAAGGCTCGATCAGTTTCGGCGGGAAAGCCGCCAAATGGTCGTGGCGGGCGGCAACGGTAGAAACCTGCCATACGCTGCGTTTGTTCCGCTGCGGACGCGCGGGGGTGTGCTCGCGGTTGCTGCGGTGCTGGGTCATGCTTTGGCCGGGATTGGGTTTTTGAGTGTATTTGCCGCTGGTGCGGCAGAAGTCGTGCTGCCTGCCGGCACCGGGGCGGTGGTAACTGTCCGACGGCTCCCTGATGGCTTCGTGATCGAAGTAGTAACGGCTGTTTTTGGATAACAAGAAGAGATATTCGTGTGAACGGACGCAGCGGTCGGTTACGGATTCGGGCATGGGGTTGGTTTTGTGCCAAATGATGTCTTGGCGCAGATACCAGCCGTCGGCCTGTAACGCCAAAGCCACCCGCCACGGGATACCGATCAAGTCTTTGGCTTTGAGGCCGTCTGAAAGCGGTGTGGTTTTCAGACGGCCTTTCAATTGAGTGGCGGTCTGATACGAATCCTGATGCCCGGCAAACGGGCTGCCGTCGGCATTGCGGCCTTTGCCGCTGCCCGCATAGCTGTCGCCGAGGTTGAGCCATAAGGTGCCGTCGTCCGCCAATACGTCGCGCACCAGGCGGAATACCTGTACCAAGTTATCGACATATTCGGCCACGGTCGGCTCCAAGCCGATTTGCCCGGCACAGCCGTAATCGCGCAGACCGTAATACGGTGGCGAGGTGATGCAGGTTTGCACTTTCATGCCTTGGGCGGACAGTTCGGGTAGGATAAGGCGGCAATCACCGGTGAACAAACCGCCTTTTTCTGTATTGAGCATTTCAGTTTCTCCGGTAAAAAGCCCGTTTACTAAAAACAGGGCTTTTTTATCTGTCTAAGTCGTTTCCCTGATTCATATCTCGGGATGGAGCGGGAATATCTTTTTGAATGCCTTTTTGTTGACTGCCGGCCATATCGACGAACGACTGGCGGGCCAGCTGCGCCGACATCGTCTGCAATTGCTCCGCTTCCGACTTGAAGCCGGCCTGTCTTAAACCCTTAATCAACGCATGGGATTTTTCAATACCGTCGGCTTGATTCGATAAGGCTGCGCGCAACTGCTCGGGTGATGTGCCTTGTAGCACGGCTTGATCATATTCCTTCTGCGCTTTGGTCGTGAAATCCTGACCGGCAACTTCTTTGGCCAACTGACTGATGATGCGGGCTTCGGTTTTGTTGCCCATCTTGTAGAGTTCTTTGGCAATCTTGCCGTACTCTTCCAATACCAGCCCGCGTGTCTGCATGGCTTCGCGCAGAAACGGATGTTTTGGCCGGTCGTTATGTTTCAGCGCATCTATCAGTTCCTCCGCCTGTTGCTTATACCGATCCGGCAGATCGCCCCTTGAACGGATGGAACGCACAAAACTGTTTTCAGGCTTCAGCGTTTTGCCGCGATGCTGGCGCTTGGTGGCCGCGCACAATACGCCTTCTTCACGCAGTTTTTCGGCAAAGCGGACACGCCACTCGAACAGGTCGTTTTTACGCGGATTAAGCCGTTGTCCGTACTCGTCGCGCATCAATACGCACAGGTGGACATGCGGGTGTTTCGGCTCATTCGGATCATGGCTGTCGTGGTGCAGGCCGAATACATACTGGTGCCCGGCGAACTGTTCGGCGGCAAAGCTGCGGGCGGCGTTCAGCACCGCGTCCGGCGGTGTGCCTTCGGGCATCGACAGCACGATATTCAACGCCTCTTTATGCTTGCTTTCCTCTGGGATACCCAGCTTCTGCCAGTCGTTGGTAAACTCTTTCACCGCCCGCTTGCCGAGCAGCTTTTCACCGGATTGGTTTTCCAGCGGAACCTCTCCATTGCGCGAGACATAGTCCAAATGATTGCGCACACCGCGCATGCCTTTTGAGTTACTGCTCAACCGCCTCGGGATTTTAACCATCACTTCGGGATGTTTGAGGGCGGCGGCGCGAAGGTTGGCCAAACCGCTGCCGGGCTTCAGCGGTTTGGATGATTTATGGCTATTACCGCCCAAATAAAAACCGCTGTCCCGTTTACCCTTGACCGAACGGGTTTTATAGCCCAAAAACCAATCATCAATCTTTTTCATATACGCTCCGGTTCTCAACGCTTACGGCGGCGGTGGATTTGCAGCAGATGGTTGACTTTGCCGATATGGTTATCAATAAAATTTTTCAGATCGGTAATCTGCTGGCTGCTTAAAGAAACGTTTTCGCCCGCGTTTAAACGGCGGGCGATTTGGTTGATGTTGCGGCCGATCAGCAATAGCTGGTAATTGGACTGATACAACATATCGGCCTCATACGTGGACATCATCGGGTGTTGATAGATATGTGACTGGATAATGTCACGGGCAACATCATTGATGGTACCGCGTCGCTGTTCCGCGGCGGCCTCGAGATAGGCACGGTCTTTGTCGGGTAGGCGCACGGTGATGCGGCGGCGGCACTTCGGTGGCGGCAGTTTGGCCGCTTCAGGTTCCGCCGGCGTCTCCAGCTGCGCCTGTAACAGCTTTTTGGCCAACAACGACACACTGGGTTTGCCGTACCGTTTCTGCGCGAGTTCGCGCAGGGCTTCCAGTTCGGTAACAGTCAGCCCAAACACACGGATCGGCTGGCTTTTTGTTTGGTTATCCATAATCACTCCAAGCAGTCATTCGGCATGTCACCGGTCGAACTCCAGCTGCGGTTGATCGATATCGCGTTCCGCCTGTTTGACGGAAGATGCGATTTGCGCTTCGTAGAAGTTGGTTCTGGCCTGCATTTGGGCAGACGGAGACAAACCGGCAATCGTTTTTTCCATCATATACTCCATCACCATCCGCTCTTGACGCTCGGTCGCCGTCAGTAACGGGGTTTGCATCAAATAGCGCTCTTTGGCTAACTCATGCTTGATTTCCAGCGGGGAAAGGGTGGCGACCGGTTCGGCAGCCTGCTCCGGTTCCGGCCCGATGTTGCGCTCGAAACCCAGAACGTATTGCTGGATGCGCTCCGCATCGCGGGCAGCCCGTAAAATTTCGGTCGGATCGTTTTGCAGGATTTCGATGTAAGAACCGACATAATGAGCATGGCGTTCTACCTCGACCGGCAGCCCCATTTCCCGCGAAAGCATCAGTGAGGCAATTTCCGCCCGAAGCTCTTCTTTGGCATATTTGGCAGGGTCTTGCCTAAAACCCACCATTTCCCGGTTTAACCGGCTTTCATGCCCCGTCCAGTGACCAAGTTCGTGCAAAGCGACGGCGTAGTAATTACCATCGCTCGGAAACTGCTTCTTCTCGGGCAGCACAATATGGTCGTGAACAAAGTGGTAATAGGCATCGTTACCGGCAACATGCCGTATATCGGCACCGGAGAGGCTTAACAGCCTTTCCGCCCGCTCGTGGTCTTCCCAAACCGGGGCCTTTTCCAAGGGAGGCAGCCCGTCAATCTGTTGGGCGTTGAATACGGTGAATCGTTTGAAATATGGGTTTTCCAGCTGAAACCGTTCTTTCACCGGCTCACCCTTACTGTCCAGAATCGGCTTGCCTTTTTCGTCGCGCGCGTTTCGCTCGATGTTGGTAATCAGCTTGACCAAGGAGACACCGCTTTCGCCCTTGCGTACCTGGGCACCGACGCTTTGTGCCTGCCGGTACGTCATCCAACGCGGGTCTTGGTATTTTTTATGCATCATCAGCAATAAAGCATTGCCGCCCGAATAGCGGTTGCCGGTGACATGGTTGTAAGGCCAGTCACTACCGGTTGCCGGATTCCACGGCTGCTGCATCGGGGCGACGCCGCGCCGTAACTGATCGATCAGTTCGTTGGCCACCGCTTCGGCAAACTCTTGAAAGGTGTTCTTTTTGTCCATGTTATTGCCCATAAAGAAATACCCCGTATCCGGGGATACGGGGTATTGGTTATTTCCAAGCTGCTAAATCCAGCAGGTCTTTGGCCTCCTGCGGTGCCGTCGGATCCAGCAGATAAGCACGCATCTTTTCATACGACTCGGTGGCCGCCAGATATTGATCCTGTTGCTCGGGTGTCAAGGTGGCCAACACCCATGCTTCGTCTTGCAGCAAAAAATTGTCGGTCGGCTCCGCGCTGTCCATCAGCGTTAAATCGTCTTCCATCGCTGTCTCCAAAAAGAAAAGCCTGTCTGAAAGTTTTCAGACAGGCATTAAGTTAACGTTCTATTTCCGGCGTCTGTTCGCGCTCATGAGTGACAGAAGGCGAACGTGCGGCCTGAAGGCTCTGATTCTGCCCGACAGCCGGGGTAGGTATTTGTGCCGGTTTGGGCAGGGTCAGCTTGGTGCCGGACATCATCTTGGCGGTGTGCTCGTAATAGTTGGTCAGTGCCAAAGTACGGGCTTCGCCTTTTACCCCGCGAATGGTATCCATAACATTGCGTTCATAAAACTCCAGATGCTGTTTATTAGGCTTGGACAACTTGGACGCCTTGTCCATATAGTTTGCTTTGGACGCGGCAAGGTTGGTATCCAAGGCAGCCGATTTCATCCGATTGGCATCATTCAAGACTTCCGAGGGCACCTCCTTGTCACCAATCGCCTGCAACGGAACGCCGGCTTGGGTATCGGCAAGAGGTGAAGTGTTGATGGCCGCCTTGGTGGGCACGCGGCTTTGCGCCATCATCTTATCGGCTTTGGAAATGGCCTCGACATCCGGCTGGGTACCGTGCTCGCGGCGTTCGTCGCGTTCGTGTCCGACAACCTCCATCTTAAACAGGTTACGGGAGACTTGCTCTTTTTTCATCCCGGTTACTTCGCCCGCTTCATTACGTTGCGGCACCTCCAACTCCACCGGCTGCTTGCCCAGCGATTGCAGCCGGATACGGTCGCCCACTTTTGCGCCGCTGCGCTCCATTGCGTCGGACAGGTCTACCCCCCAAACCGTGCGTTCCTTACCTTCCCGCTCCAACACGATATACGGGCTGTGCTGGTTTTCCGGGTTGTGACGGTACGGGGCGTTACCCAGTTCGACGATACGCTCGCCTATATCCTTTTCGGCCGCAGGCGCAACAGCCGAAGCGGGAGTGTCAGGCGCTCGTGGTCGCTTGTCGCCCGGGTAAGGGGCGGGCGGAACCTTTTCCGGCTCGGCAGCAACGCTGGGGGAGCGATTCGGCGTAGCCTCGATACTGTTCAGCGACCGGTCTTGGCGCAGGCGTTCCACCAAAGCCAAATCCTCCGGGGTTGGCCGGTAGCCGCTGGTACGGATGCCTTGGCTCTCCGCCGCCACATACATCATGGCCTTAAATTCCTTACTGCCGGAAAGCTTGATGCTGTCCCAACCTTTTTCTTTGGCCACTTCCAACATATCGTTGATGGTTTGCGTGTCGGTTTTGGCGGTGCTGATTTTTTTGCCGCTATCCACAAACAACACAGTGGTCATGTTGGCGGCAGAGAGATACTTGCCGTCGGCCACCACATAACGGCTGGCGATGCTTTCGGGCGGGATACGGTAATTAAGGTCGGTTACCGCTTTTTTGTCTGCGCCGACCGATGCTTCGGAACGGTCAGCCGTTTTTTCCGGGGCGGGCGGCTCCGGTGCCTTACCCGGCAACGGTGCTTCCCAACCGGCTTCGGTTTTGCGGAAGGCAACCCGTTCGCCGTCATGGGTGATGCCGTCATAACCGCCGATACCGCCGGCATTGTCCAAATCGGCCTGAATCTGTTTCGGATCGCGCCGCAGATACTGGATGTTGGTGGTCGGGTCATAGACTTCGTAATGCTTGAAGTCGGCTTCATAGCGTTTACGATCCGGGGTGAAATCGGCGGCGCGGCCGTTGCCGTAAAGATGGTCTGGGTCGACGGCTTGATACGGTTCAGCTGTCTTCGTTTGACTGCGACCGGCATATTCGATGCTGTTGTCGGTGGTTTTCGGTGGTTCATCGGCAACCATCGTTGCGGGTTTGGTTTGGTTGTTCATTTCGGTTTCCTGTATGGCAGGTGTCGCCGGTGCGGCGGCTGGAGGCATAGCAACTTTAGCGGCAGGGATGGCGGTGCCGGACAGCCGGGCTTCTTCGGCTATGACTTGCGCCCAATCCTGTTCGGTCATCGGTGCCGGAGCAGCGGTGGCAGACGACGGCACCGGAGCCGGCTCAACCGACGGCGCAGCGACTTCAGGACGGGATGCCGGTTCCGGGCGGTGAAACGCTGCTTCCATTTTTTCACGCACGGCATCGATACCGGCCAGCCGGTGCAGATCGTTAAAGTCGCTCGGCAACTTAGGGCGGCCTTTATCATCCACACCGTTTTCCATCTGAAATTGCTGAATTTGTTTCATGGTGAAATCAGGCTCAATCACTTGGGCGCGCCCTTCAAAATAGGAGGCGGCTTGCAATGCTTTTTTCATGCCCGTTTGAGTCGCGTCGTTGTCGACCGCAAACGCAACCGGCACGTCGTGCGGCAGGTTTTTGGCCAAGCGTTCGGATACCGCCACCATGTTGCCCGCGTTAAACGCCACAATCACCGGCTTGCCTATCGCCTGATGAATACTGGCGGCGGTGGCATAACCTTCGGCTATCACGACACCCTGATCGGTTTTGCCGGCATCACCGACCACGGCAAATCCGCCGTGTACCTGGCCGCCGGATAAAAAGCGCTTACCGCCGTCTTGGTTGATCGACTGCATATTGACGATTTCGCGATCATAAACCACCGGTACCAGCAGATTGTGGTCGTCTTGATAATGGTTCTGACGCAATCCGGCGACGGCGGCGGGGTCGGTGATGCCTTTGGCTGCCAGATAGGGATGATTCATATCAGCCGGTGCCGCCGTCGACCAAATACGCTGTGCGGTATTTTTTACCCGCCCGTATCGTTCGGCCTGCGCCTTTTCTTCAGCCAATCGTGCTGCTTCTCGCTCGGCCTTTATCCGAGCCTGCTCTTCCGGTGGCGGAGGAGTATAGGGCTTGTCTGGGCGGTATCCGTTTGTGCGTGCATCGAGGAACAACGATCCGATTGTACGGGTTGGGTTTTTGATGCTTTTCCACACATTGCGGGCAGAGCGGGCATTGTAGTTATCGGCCTGTTGCGACCATTGGTCCCACATATCAAAGCCGTTGTCTCCCATCTCGTTTTTAATCGAGTACCCGGTGTTGACCCAAACATCGCGGTCGTGCGGATCGATATAAGTTAGTGCTTTTTGGATTTCATCGTAATTGCTCATTTAATTACTCCAAAAAAATGACGGCCTAGAGTGGTCGTCTGGTTTTCGTTATCATGCGGCATCTGGGGGCACGGTGATACCTGATGAGGTTTTCAGGATTTCTGCAATCACAGGCAGGCTACCTTCACCCCAATTTTTGGCAATCGCCGGCACCAGTTCCGCCACGTACTCGGGCTTACTGCCCGGCGGCACCAGTGCACCCAGCAGCACACGGGCAATTTCTTCCGCATTAACCGCATCCTGCCAGCGGAAGGAGGCCATCTCTTCGGGTGAAACATATTCCGGCTTTAACGCTTGGGGCTTTGGTTTGGATTGAGGCGTAATGACCAATTCGGGAATTTGGGGAACCGGCCAATTCGCGCGTTTGCTCAAAACCGGGTCGTTCCAGTAGATGATTTTCTTCGCGTAAATCGGGCGGGTACCGGTCATGCTGATGACACAGTCGCTGTCAGGCATGATTTTCAATTCGTCGGGGTTCATCACCGCACGCTTCTGGTCACTTACGCTATTGCTGCTGCTACTGCTTTTGCCACGTGACCGTGAGGTGGATTTGGCCTTATAGGTTTCGTAACCGATCAGCTTACTCAACTCCTCGGCTTCATCTTGCTCGCGCGGCGAGAAGATCAGGCGGCAGGCAAAGTTTGAGAAGAAATTCTGCTTGCCCGTTTTGCCATACACGCCTTCGACCTGCGACGGTGTTTGAAACACAATAGCCGGTCGGATACCGTAACCGGCCAAGAAGCCAACCCCTTGCTCAATCGCCTGAATACGTCCCAAAGCGGTGAATTCATCCAGCATCAACAAACATTGGTATTTCAGTTCGTGGTTATCCTGTGGTAATCCCTGCCTCACGTTGACGTCTGCCAGCTGGGAAAAGAACAGGTTCAGCAGCGTGCCGTAGACTTTGATTTCCTCCGGCGAAATGCCCAAGTAAATTGTGGTCAGTTCGCGGCGGACGTTATCCAGAAAGAAGTCATCGCCGCTAGTCGCTGCCTCTACTGCCGGATCCAAAAAAATCGCCAACGGTGCGGACATGGTGGAGAGAATATCGCCGCCGGTTTTACCGTTGCCATTAGCAAAGCCCAGCAGCAAGGTTTGGCAGTTTCGGCTTAATTGGGATTCAGAATTAAGTGCACGTAACTCAATCTCCTCACGGATCCATTCTTGCAGGGTTTTGCCGTTGGCCGGGGCGGTCAGGCGGAACAGGTTGGCAAGCGTGGTTCGGTTTTCAGGCAGGTTTAAATCCCGCTCGCCCTCCGTTTCAATCAAGTACAGCAGTAAGCCAGTAAACAGTTTTTGCGCCTCTTGCTGGAAGAACTTCGCGCTGCCGCGATCCTCTGCCGGTAATGGGTAGAAAATAGCCGCTATGGACAAAGCATCTTTGTATGTAAATTTAGGCTCGCGTCGCACATAGGTAAAGGGATTCCAGCGGTGACTAATCAGCGGTGCGCTCTTATCGCGATCGTGATACGGCATCGTGCCGCTGGGGTTAAACAGAAAAACTTTTTGTCCGTGGGCCGCCCGAAAGCCTGCGGTAATCAGAAAGTTTTCTTTTTTGACGTCATTTACCACCATGCTGTGCCGGAAATGAAGACAATTCGGTATCACAAAGCCGACGCCCTTACCACCACGGGTGCGAGCCGCCAGATACACAAAACCGTTATCCGACCACCGCAGGTATTTGCGCTTATATTTGCCAATTAACAAATCTGGCGAATCTTTTTCGCCAAACGCTTTTCGCAGCAGCCCCGCTTTCTTTATCTCGCTGCCATTAGCAAAGCGTGCCGAACCGTGCAGTTCACGCTTCGGCTTGCCAAATATGGCTGCCAAACACAGCACCAAAGCTGCTACCGGGAAAAAAGCCGCAACCGTTGTTGAGGCTTGTAGCGGAAACATCATTTTGGCGGGCAACCCTTCAGAATAATGCCAAAAGGTATAGAGCATAGTAATGGACGGTTCGGACGCCAATCCCATCCATTGTTTAAATATCAGGGAGCCAATATACATCCCACCTATGGTCGCAACCACCATCACCAAACAGATGATAATTGCTATTGTCATAAACTTTTTCATATCACCCCCAAACAGAAAAAGCCCGCAATCAATCGCGGGCTATCGTTTTATATTTCAGACAGGCTTACATCATCCCGTAGATGCCATTGGAAAGGTTTTGCTCGGCCTGCTCACCTTGTTGACCACGGGTGCGGATGATCTGCATTTCGGCGGCAATTACCTCGGTGATCTGGCGTTCAATACCGTTACCGTCCACAAAACGCCTTGAACGTTGTTTGCCGTAAACCAAAATCGTGTCACCTTTTTTCATGTACTGACAAACTACTTCTGCTTGGCGCTTATAAAGTAAAACCGGTATCCATTCGATATGCTCTTTCATTTCACCGTTGCTTTTGTCTGTCCACTTATCGACCACTGCAATCGTGATTTTAGTGGTGGGCGAGCCGTCAGGCATATACCGCAACTCAGGGTCTTTGGCTAGATTGCCCATAAACTCTACTTTGTTGATATACGGCATGCTATATCCTTTCCATTTTTAGCAAAAGTAAAGCCGTTCGGTTGATGCCGGACAGCTTTAAATGATATTTTGTTTATCTGTATATAGGCGACAACGACTGGCTACCGGTGGCGAAAATCAGCCGGATTGATCGGGTGGGGATCCGACCACAAGCCGGCTTTGCCGGCTCTGGCCGTTTCTTCCGCCCGTACAAGTGACGGATCATGGCTGTACTGCCGGTATACCCATGCGTAACCGGCAGCCACCATGTCATGATTGACCGCTTGCCCGTCAACATAGACCAGACCAAGAGTGCGGCCATAGCGGTCGTGACCGTAAGACGAAACGGTGACGGTTTTACGGAAAATCAGCGAGGATAAATACTGCTTGGATTCCTTGCCGAAAGCCTGCTTCTTTTCGGGGGCATCGATGCCGTATAGCCGTACTGTCGTAGCTTGCTTACCGTACAGGCAGGAAAAAGTGTCGCCGTCGGCCACACCGACCACTTCGCAGCGAAACGATGCCCGTTCACTTGGTGAATCTTTGTGAAACCAGCCGAAAACGCCGCCAATGGCGGCAAGCAATAAAGTGATTACTTTCCCTGCCGAAAACAGCCGAGTCATGATCGACCACTCATGGCGTAGAATTTTTCCACCGGGTCGTAATACAGTTCAGTCAGGCGCGTTTTTTCAAAAAAGCAAATGACATCGATGGTAGAGCGTACGGTGTTCAACACATAGTCGTAATCCATGTTTTGTCCCGTAGCCGACTCTTTTGCCAACTGGGCGATGCGGTAATGCACCGAACGCGCATCGTTAGCATGGACGGATGTCAGGCCGCCGGGGTGGCCGGTATTCAGCACAGACAAGTAATCCCATGCCTCGTCACCGCGCAACTCAGTCAACAGAATACGGTCGGGCTTCAGACGCATACACGCGGCTACAATCATTTTCGCGGTGATGTGTTCTTTGTAAAACAAATGGGCATGATTCGGATGGTTAGGGGTACTCAATTCATGCGTATCTTCAATGGTAATCAGCCGCTCAGATGCCGGAATCATATCCACCAAGGCTTTGGTAAAGGTAGTTTTACCGGAGCCGGTACCACCGACCATACAGATGTTTAAGCGGTGGTCAATCGCCGCCTGAAAAAACGCATTCAAGTCTTTGTTGGCTTTATCGTTCAACATTCGATATTGCCAATCAGCCAGCTTGACATCATTGGGCAGTTTCATCTTATCGCTAACGTCGCGCATAAAACGCCCGTCAATTTCAATTTCAGATTCCAGACACTTTTCCGCTACGCCATAGGTGGAAACGTCAGCAAATTGGTTTAAACGACCAGAACCCAGATAATCATCCAGACTAAAGCGGGTATTGGAAGGTTTGCGAAACGCGAAAACCAGTGTTTTGTCTTCACAAGAGGGCGGCATCATAATATGACCGCGCTCACCATCAGGCAGTGTTACCGAGTGAATAGGTGACTCGTGAGATAGGTGCTTACTGTTAAAAATACACAAAGCAGTAGCCAGTTGGGTCAGCGCTGTCAGCGTCAGTTTACCGTCTTCAATACGCTCGAATCCGGCTGAAGTTTCCAAAAATAACTCCCCGGGACGATTAATCAATACCTCGGTAACACCCGGCTGATTCAACAATTCCGAAATGCCCAATCGGTCGAGCATATTTCGCACGGTAGTATCGGGGCGGATCGTACCGCTTGGAATGCCTGTTTGAGTAAACATTTACGTTCCTGAAAGAAAAAGCACCCGCATGATGCGGGCGCTTTCAGTTGAAGAAAACTAATACATCGGATTCGGCACAATATCGTAAACCTTATCAAAATTCACATCTCGCGCTACCATGATATTAATCAGCGAACCCTGATTAATCACACCTGTCGGCGGAATATTGATGCTGTTTTTCAAGGCTTCCGTCGCCATTTCTTGCGCAGACTCGCTCGTGTTCTCGTAAGTGATATTGTTATTGCTGCCTCCGCTGCTTTCATTGCTGGTGGTCAGTCCGTTGCCGATATCGTTTATCAAACTAATCATAATTGCACCGCCAAAACGCTGCAAGAAATGATAGCGGACATGGGCACCATGACCCGACTCACCCAAAGCACCACTGCCGGGACTGCGAAGTGACACCTTTACACCGGAAGGCGTTTCCAATTCATTCCACAACACAAATACCCGGGCTTGGCCTTGCAACAGCGCCGATGTTTGTTCGCCCACCACTTTACTGCCGCGTTCAACCAACAGGACTTTGCCGTTGGCCGAATACACATCTTTCACCACCACGCAACGAGTAAAGCCCGGCTGGGTGGTGACGATGCGGGTTTCAAGACCACAACGAATATTGGTGCCTTTGGCCAACAAATAACTTAAATCACCACGCTGTTCTGCGTTGGCGGCCACCGTTGAGGACGGTGTCAGCTTGGCAGCAAATGAAGAGCCGCTATCGGAGGACTTCTCAGAACCCGAACCCCCACCCAACAGACTCTCGGAAGTACTACTGCCACCCGCGTTACCACCACTTGAATCAGACTGTGACAATGTAACTTCTCCGGCAGCAGCGTCATCAACAAAAATACCTTCTTCCAAGCGGCGATCCCGTACTAATTCCGCAGGACTTTTGGTCTTTTCAGCTGCCTGAGAAGTATCAGCCGTGTTTACGGTGTCAGCGGGCGTAGCCGTCGCTGAAGCCGACCCCGAAGTAGGTGCTGATGCTGCCGCTGCTGAAGCCGCCGATGCGGCCAATGCAGCAGCCTCTTCACGTTCGGCAGCTAAGATTTTTTCCTTATCTTGATTAAAGTTTTTGGGGCGTGTGTTAGCGGCAACATCTGATGACTGTTGGGCCTGTTGGGCATCTGCCGCCGGCTCAGGATCACCGCTGGTAAATGCAATCAATCCAGCCACAGCAGCACCGGCAGCGACAATAGCGACGCCCAAAAACGCGACTTTACGCATATTTTTGTTTGTGCCGGCAGACAAATCTTGCGGAATACCCGGCTCCACCCGTTCGTTTTGAACGATTTCAGACAAATCACGCTGCTCATCGAATCGCTCACCGGTATGGTCGCCTTCTATTTCGGCTCCGTCATGTTCAATGCCGTTATATTGAGTGTCACCATCGGCGTAGTCATCGGGAGACACCGCATCGCCTTGATTATCGTCGACATGAGGATTATCATGCTTCTTCTTCAGCGGATTGATTTTTTTAAGAAAATTCATATTATTCCTTTCCGTTCTTATCGGTTAACCCGCACGTTGTCATTGCTGTCCGTGCCGGTTCGATTAAACGTCCCTTGCTCATTAAAGGCACGGTTCTCAACAGCCAACACCGACTTGCCCAGCCGCAACACAAATTTCTTGGCGGTTTCATGAATCACGATGACATCGTTTTCCATGTGGGTATTCAGCAGCGCCTCAGAACCATCGTCCATTACCTTGTATACCATCGGTAACTCTTTGCCGTTATCGAAGCTCAGATAGGTGAAACGGCCGTTATCATAGGCCGCCGTCGGTGCCAGTGCTTTATCGCCGAATGCCCAATAATTTTGATTGTGCACCGCATTTTTCAGCTTACCCGCCCGATACAGCTTATCCAGTGCTTTTGCCTGTTTATCAGCCAACGCCCGGCTTTGTGCGGCTTTTGAGTCGGGATATATAAAACGAAGAATGTAGGTGGGTTTCTGGTTTTTCACCGGCTTAAGTGACAATGAAAATGCGTATGACCGTTTATTGGTCTGAATCAACAGATTTGTGTCCGGCAGCTTGGCCGTCGGTTTAAATACGATGTTGTTGCCCTTGATGCCCAAATTCCAAGCTTTTTTATCGCCCAAACCCAAAAATGAAGAGTCACCAACCAAACGCTCGTCGGGTTCCAGTTGGATCCAAGAAGCATTGCCAATTTTGCCTCGGATATGAATGACCTCATTCGGGTTGTAAACCGCCTGTTGGATATAGCAATCACGGGAGGCACATTTCGGAACGGTGACCGCTTGTGCCGTCAGAGGAAGAGCAGACAAGCACAACAGGGACAAAAGATTGTTTTTCAGTTTCATGCGCTTTCCTTATGGGGTGTTTTCCGGGTCAACTCGATAACTGGTCACCTGAAAGCCCAGCGGATTAACAGCACGGTCTTTCTCACTAAACGGCTTGTCGGTATATTCAAAACCAATGGTGGCAATCATTTTTTGTGGCGGAATGACTTTATCCAAGTCGCCGGTCACCGGGATCATTTGTTTTTCAAAACGGATTTGAGCGGTTTTACCAATAAAGGTGATGGCATTGATTTTGGCCACCACTTTGTATTCACCGCGTAGCTTGAGGTGCGGGGCGTTGGGGTTGTTGTGATAGATTTTAGAGAACTCTCCCTGAACCGCTGGAGAACTCAGCAGCATGGTAGCGTCGTAACTGTCCTGAATGGTCTGCCAGTCGTAACCTTCCCGATAACGGATGTACTGGCCTAGGAAATACTTATCAAGCACCTCTCCATAGCTTTCTTCTTTCTTCTTAACCGTGGTCACAATATCGGTCATCCCAGTGTTATTATCGACACGCACCACAAACGGTTTTACTTCTTTCAACGGTGTCAGCCCTGCGATGGCACCGGCCATCAAGCCGACCAATAAAAGACAAACTCCGGAAATGCGCCAAGCTATTTTGCTGTTACGGCGCACCATTTCGATTTCAGACTTCTCAAAAGCCTTGGCTCCTTCAATAAAGGCCAAGGCTTTTTTATGGTGCTCGGGTTTGCCGCCCTTTTGGGTTTTGTTAGATTGTGCTGCCATTAAACACCCCCGTTCACACTACTGTTAATGGGAAAAGGTTTACCGTGCGGCTTGGGCGGGTTTTTACCGGCACAGGCGCACAACATCACGGCGGCGACCGTGGCAATGATCCAGTTTTTCATGGCACAGATCCTTTCGTGCGGAAATAAAAAAAGCGCCGGCAATCGGCGCTTAGTACGGTTTTGGGTTTGAGGTAGTTTTAATAGGTGGCAACAGTAAATTTGGTTTTTTGTGTATTCAGGTGATGGCCGTCTTCAAGGGCAAAGGGGGCGATCTTATCAACACGGCTTTTCTCACCAGGCGGTAAATTCACTTCAGCTCGAACGGAAGTTACATAATAATTTTGTTTGTCATATACCGGCACAACGATAGCGACATTCAAAAGTTTGTTGGTTTTATTGAAAGCCTGTCCGTCAAACTTAACATCGGTACGGCTATCCGATACTTTATTGAGGGTAAGCTTAAGGTTACGTATTTCATACTGGGCTGTGACTTTATCGGGGATGGTATAGGACTGTCCGGTGACATTAGAAAGGCCTGAGCCGGACAAGGCGGCATTGGCTTTGCCTAGGGCACCATTTAATTCTTCCAGACCGGCATTGATTTGGGCGCAGCCGGTCAAGACGGAAACGGCGATTAGCGCCGGGACAGCAAAGGGGAAACGGATTTTCATAAAAAACTCCTTCAAATAAAAAAGCCCGTACTCAATTAGTACGGGTTTTATGATATGTGGATAATTACTAAAGCTCAACGGTTGCTGTGGTCTTCTTTCACCACAACGGTAATCGGGCCGCCCAAAAACCAACCCAGAAAGGACATCATGCTGATGAATAGGCAGATGACTGTGAAAAGCATAACCTTCATGTTCAATGGGGGGGCGATAATAAATTGAACCGTGCAACCCAGAAGGCATAGCAAGAAAGAATATTTAGCCAATTTACCTAACATAATGAACCCCCACTATTTGCTTTGTCCGATGTTACCCCCTTTTCTATTGAAAGAAGGTAAATTCTTAGTCTTACCCCAAGCATAAACGGACATTAATGTTCGGCTGAAGCCGTTTACCGAAGCACCGCCAGTCAATGCGGAAGCAATTGACGGGATATTCCATGCCACCAAAATAAAGAAAACGGTGGACAAGAAGAAAAGCGGAATCAGACCAAGCACTTGTGCTACGGAAGATATTTCACCCACGATAGCATTTTGCAGATGGGTTGTAAAGAAATCTTGCTGCAAAGACCCCAGAATAGTAAAAAACATTATGGTGACCGAGTAATTTAGAACTTGACCAATCCAGTTCATGCCCCATTGCCGGGTTGAGGGAAACAAGAGTGAACCCAGAAAAATCGGACCAATCACAATCACCATCGCCAAAGATAGCTTGGCTATAACATAGTAAGCAAAACTTGTTACAAAAAACAGAAAGCTACATACCAAAACAAAAAAGTAACCAATATATAGCATCAACTTATCTGATACTTGAGTAAAGTCTAGACTTGCAGCGTACTCCGGGATTTTGGTTAAGGTGTTCATCACGTTACTGGCATTTGTATCTAACGCACTGGCTGTATACTCCTGCGATGAAATAAAACCACTCAGGCGGTCGGGCAACTCCCATAGAATATTAGCAATTTTGTCATACTGGGAAGCGTTAAAAGCACAGGCGATGATAATGACCCATCCGATCAAGCTTTTACCAATATCGACAACGCTTTCATCAAAACCCTTCTTGTAATAATCAAAAGCCAACAACAGTACATAAATGGAAAAGCACACCTGAAACAGCGGTGCGACACCGGCAATCAGACTGCCCGCCTTGCTGAACAGGTTGGTGCCCATCCCGTTCATGATCATGTTGGCAATATCAGAAAAAAAGGTCTGTCCCATATACTTTCCTTTATCAAAAACACCCGGCATTAAGCCGGGTGTCGGTCGGGAAGAGGTTAGTTATTGCATTCTTCAAACTTACGGTCGTACATATGACGCGCCATACAGGCTTCACGCATTGCATATTTCTTCTTCTCGATTTTTTCTTGTTGGGCATAAAACCGATCCATCATATCGAGTTGAATCTGCGTGTTGTTGATTTTGGCCTGCTCGGTGGCAATGCGGTTTTGCAAATCGGTGGCCGCTTTAATGTCTTGCGTGTTGTTGATTTCTTCGCGCAATTGGTCAATTTTTTCTAACTGGTCAGATAATTCTTCATATGCGGCTTTTGACATTGCTTCATTATTGGCCAACAGTTGCAATGCGGTTTCCGGCTTATACGACTTGCCGTTGAGCACGGACTTGTAGTCGGTGTTTTTGACACTATCGTATAAAGAGCTCCATTCAGAAGGAATCTGGGACTTCACTGCATCTTTCAACAAATTGCCCATATTGCGGGAACCAGTCATCGCCTGAACCTGGCTTTTAAGCTCGGTCAGCTGCTTAATCTGGTTTTCAATCTGCGTTTTCATCTGTATTAAGCTTTGAATTGCATTCGCCGCTGCCGCGCCATCAAATGTGGGAATACCACTGGCGGAAGCCGGCGTTACTGATCCAAACACTAGCCCGACAGAAACCATAGTGGCCACTATGGTTTTTTTGAGAGGTTTCAATTTCATATAAAACTCCTTGCAAGGAACGAAAAAAGCCACCCGCTAGGGTGGCCATTAAAAAGACCCGTGCACGGGTCAAATTTCAGATTGATTCATTTACGTTTGCTGTGTTGTATACCTCCGTTAGAAAGTTCTACGGACTTTTGCCGCATCACGTTGCCGTACAGCGCCGATGAATGGCTGATACCAATCATTGACGTTTTCACTACCGACTTCGTTCATCACTTCATGAAGCAGTTCTACGTTATCAGACGAACCGGACAGAAAGGGCATTTCATCCTTAAAACCATAAAGGTCAAGCAAAGCAAAGGCAGACTGCTTCGACTGTTTGATCAGGAAGGTACGGCTTTCTTTCGGCAGTTTAACCATTTCATCGTACTCCTTGCGGGTAATACCACACCGTTCATAACTGCCATCAAACTCGGCGTCAGGGTTAGGTAAAAAGATTTTGGTCGGAGTTTGCTGCACGATGGCGGCAAAAATCGGGCAATTGATGGCATCTTCCGGTGACTGTGAAACCAGAATCAACCAGCCACCCAACTTACGGTCGGTTTTCAGGATTTTAAGCATAATGTCCTGAGTAACCTTGTACCGGGCAGCGTGCCAAAACTCTTCGATAATCGTTGCCAGAATACCGCTGCTTTTCGCCACATTTTGCATCATGATATTTCGCAGATGGAACATATAGGCCAACACCGGACCAGTGGGCGGATAACCGTCTTTCAGAATATCAGTCAAGTCAAAGCCGACGCGAGTAAAGTCTTCCGGGTTAAACCGATTAGTCGGATTGTCCAGACACCAAGCAAAACGCCCCCCTTCGCTGCGGCACCATTTTGACAAACGAACCCGCAAAGAATTGGGGTCGCTTATAACCGGAATGTTTTGCAGCAAGTGGCTGAAATTGCGGTGCTCAAAATCCAGACTTAATACGCTGTCTACCGCAAACTGAATTTCCTTTTCTTCAGCTGCCGTCAGCTTGCCGTTTTCGTCCTCTCCACACATCCCCACCAAAGAGTAAAGAAACTCCCGGTTGGAAGGCGTATCGTTCAACTGAAAAGGATTAAGTCCCGTCGGCTCACCCGCCTGAAGTGAAAAATAACTGCCGCCGATAGCACGCACGAAAATTTCCATGCCGCGATCCAAGTCCATGACAAACAAGTTTGGCTGGAACCGCATGGTAAAAGCCATGAGCGATGTTTGTGTCGTGGTTTTACCGGTACCTGTTGCCCCTAAAAGCAAAGTATTCCCGGCAATTTTTTCGCCTAAGTTGTCTTCTTTCGGGTTGGAAAAGTGGAAATTGAAGTCATAGATGGTCTTCGAGATTGTTTGCAGCGGCATAACAGCAGAGCCGTCACCGATGGGATTACCCGTTTTCTTACCATGCGAATAATTGTGAATACCAAACGTCGTGGCGTAGTTGGTGGTCGTTTTCGGAAACATCCGTGGTTTTTCTTTACTGCCCGGTACCTGACTGAAGAAGGTAGCCGGTGCTGATAAACCGGCCTTAGTAAACCGATAACCACCCGCATTGAGAAAAGTAGAATACGCACGGGCACCGTTAGTCGAAGCTTCTTCGGCAGTTTTGCCATAGACCACCAGTGCACAATGGTAATCACCGAACATCATTTCACCGGCGGCGAGCTTTCCTAAGCCGTCGCGTAATTCGTCCATCTGGCCTTTAGCCAAGTCTCCGGCAGACTCGAGATTGTTCAATTGCTTCTTGATGCTCTCCTTCATTTTATGCGGATTAACAAAAATCAGGCTTTGAGTCAGGGTAAATTCGCAGGGCAGCGTCAGAACATCGCTGAAAATTTTGGGTTTGCTCAAACCAAAATCTTTCAGATCGAACATCTGGGCAAACTTAATGGTGCCGTCTTGAGAACGAACTTCGCTAACATCGGTACCGAAGTGTAAGTTTGCTCCGCCTATCATCTGATAAGCGTCGACGGTAGACAATGGAATCGGCTCTTTCTTCCCATTAATCAAGCTGCCGAAAAATTCATAGACTTCGGAAAATGGAATACCATTCTGGTTTTGATAGGCGGTCAACAGATACGGATCGTAAGCATCGAGGGATCGCATCATGATCTGAATCTGCTCCTCCGCTTCTTTGATGCCAGCATCAATATTGTCGGTTTTAATCAAAACCGTAATGTGATACACGTTTTCAAAATAATCCTCGTTTTGAAAGCGTTTCAGATATTTTTCGGCAAATTTTTGGCAGAAAACGGAATCAAACTCATATTTGCGGTCAAAATTGATTTTCTGGCGCTGTAAAGTCCCCCAGATAGCCAACCGGTTGCCCAAGGTTTTCCCCATACCGGCGAGCAGGGTTCTGAGTGACACAAATTGGGCAAATAAATGCTTATCATCCACCCCGTCAAACGGGATACCGCTCATGCGAATCACAAAAGCAAGATACCCGTCTTTATAGCGGACAATGTTATTGGTGACGTGTTGGCAGATTTTCGGTAGAAAATCTGATTGAGCCGGTTGTTTTTCTAGAGCCTTGCTCAAAAAATCGCTGATAATCACTTAACTGTCTCCCAAATTTAGTCGCAAGTATGGTGCTGGTACCACCAAACATTTTTGAGTTTTTCTTTCTCAAAAACCATTTAAACTCATACATATAAATACGGATTGCTTGGTCGTCATTAGCACAGATCGTGCGGAAAAACATAATGAACGGTATCGGTAGGGCCAGGAAAAACAATGCCGATCCTTCAAGGATCGGCAAAGTCATCATAGCTGCCATCGTACCGACAAAACCACACACAGCCAGTGCGGGCAGAGGCACACCCATCACCATTGCTTGCCGCGCCATACCGTTAAAGGTTGGCTGTTCTGTTTCGATATTCTCGGTCATTTGGCATCCTTTATTAGAAGGTCATTGAGCCACCTTTGGTCCATAAGAAGCCCACGAACGCGATACTGGCCGCAGCACCGACTACCCACAAACAAGTAATCAAAATATCACCCCATTGCTTGCGGTGTTGAGCGCCCTCAATACACTGCCAGAGGACAATAATTGATGCGACGACGCCGCAGAATACATAAATGCCGGTACGGATGGTTGTCGCCATATTGCTGACATCATCAAAACCGGCGGCCATCGCCCCTTGGCTCGCTACGGCAAGAGCTGTTGCGATCAGAGCATTTTTAGCCCATGATGCTTTTTGAGAAATTACATTTGATGTATTCATACTGTTTCCTTTTGAAAAACAAAAAGCCGCACAAAGGCGGCAGACATAAAAAAACCGGCACTAGGCCGGGTACGATATTGCTGGGTAGCAAATTAAAATTCTTGGAACACATCCCACGCTGCGTATTGTTTCGGCGGTGGGGAGTTGGTTGATGCTTTTAAAGCGACGGCTTGGGCAACCGCTTGCGGGGTTTTATTGTTTGAACGTGAAGTAGCCACCTTAACCAAGCCACTCTTTGCAGCATAAGCAGGGTTACCACTCAGTTGAGCATAGCGACTACGTACAAAGCGCACATAATTTTGAGTTTCTTTATACGGCGGTATACCTTTATATTTGTCTACCGCCCCTTCGCCGGCGTTGTAACCGGCCAGAATGTAATCGAGATTGCCATTGAAACGCTTGGACAAAAATGCCAAATAACGAGTGCCCGCAATGATGTTGTGCTCGGGGTTGTATAGGTGTTTGGGATTAACTCCCATACGGGCGGCGGTCGCCGGAATGACCTGCAACAGACCTTGGGCATTTTTATGAGAGCGAGCGTAACGATTACCGTCGCTTTCACGAGCCATAACAGCCCACACAAGGTTTGGATCCAATCCTTGGGCAGCGGCATGTTTTTCTACTAAATTTTGATACTGTGGATAGGGTGCAGAGACACAGATACCTGATGCCAAGGCAGCAATGAAACCCAACACATTTTTAGTTTTCAACATTAAATCCTTTTAAACAGAAAAAGACCGCTTGAATTTTTCAGGCGGTCTTATTGATTTCAACTCATCATAGAGACAGAGAATTTATATGGATTTCAGAACGGAATATCGTCGTCAATTTCATCTACCGGAGCCGCGGGTGCGGCAGCCGGTGCTTGACGCCGCGGTGCGGCAGGCGGCTCGGCGGTATAAGATTGCGCAGGTTGTGCAGATTGATAAGTATTGCCATCATCAAAAGGTGCACCTCCGGCGGAAGCGTTTCGGGAACCCAACATTTTCATTTCGCTGGCGATAATGTCATAAGCCGTGCGCTCAATACCGTCTTTATCAGTATATTTTCGGCTCTGGATACGACCTTCGATATAAACTTGGCTGCCTTTTTTCAGATACTGGCCGGCAATTTCGGCAAGGCGGCGGTACATCGTGATGTTGTGCCATTCGGTACGCTCTACCCGCTGGCCGCTTTGGCGGTCATTCCAGCTCTCGCTGGTGGCAATCGATAAATTGGCCACTGCTTCACCGTTGGGCATATAGCGTATTTCAGGGGCTCTCCCCAAGTTGCCTATAAGGAAAACTTTGTTCAAGGATGACATTTTTTACTCCCAAAAAATGAAAAAAACGAAAAATTAAACATACCAAATAGGTCGAGGCAGGATTAAGTTTTCGTTTTCGAGTGTGTCTAATTTGTGCCAGAATCTTACACAAAGATACTGTATTAGGCTGAAGTTGCAGGCTTCACATTTATTAAAAATCAAATACTTATAAATAATTTTTTAGACTCATAATCCCTTGGTCGTGGGTTCGAAACCCACCGGACCCACCATATATACAAGGCCTTGCATTTGCAAGGCCTACTGCATTGAATTCACGGGCTAACTAAGCGCCCTGTTTGAGTTTATCCCAAAAGTTCAAAATATTGCATCGGCTACCCGCCAGCCAAATCTAAATATCCATAATATTCAAGGCACTAGACTAGCAGAATAGCTCTGTTAGACTAGAAAAATGAAATATAACACCAAGTTAAGTGACTATCAGCTCAAAAAAATTATCAAGTATTTTTGTGTCGATATAGAAGCCTCAAAAACCGCTTTGCTGACAGGCTTCAACCGCAATACCATCAACCACTGGTATTGCATTTTCAGGCACGAAATATACCGCTACCAAAGCGAGCAAAAAGACCTGTTATACGGCAGCATAGAGGTTGATGAAAGCTATTTTGGTGCCAAACGGCAGCGCGGTTCCCATGGCAAGTTAAAGCGTGGCAGAGGAACGCTTAAACAACCCGTCTTTGGTATTTTCGAAAGAGACGGCAGGGTTTATACCGAAATCGTTCCTGATTGTAAAAAGCAAACACTTCAAGCTGTTATATTGGGAAAGGTCTCTCTAGAGAGTGTTATTTATTCTAATAGCTGGCGCGGTTATAGCGGTTTGGTCGATGTCGGCTACTCTAAACATTTGCGCGTTAATCACGGACAAAATGAGTTTGCAGATGGTACCAGGCACATCAATGGTATTGAAAGCTTCTGGAGTTTTACCAAACTAAGGCTCACCAAATTCAACGGCGTAATCAAAAACTTTGATTTGCACCTGAAGGAATGCGAACGGCGATGGAACCGAAACTCTGATGAACTGAGTCACAAACTTTGGAGGCTTTTAAAGTAAATTTATATAAAGCTGCTAGTCTAGAGCATTCAAAATTTATGCAATAATCGTTGCAGCGAAAACCAAAAGCTTTGGGCATAAAAAGCATCAACGGCGTGGCTATTTTGAGTTAAACAGGTGAGGATGGTTGAAAATGGAACAGGGTAAAGATAGCGGCGAATCGGCTGCGAATGGTAAGGATACAATGAAAACGCTCGGTATTATCGGCGGGATGAGCCCGGAGAGTACCGTTTCGTATTACCAAATGATCAACCGCGAGGTAAACCGCCGTTTGGGCGGAAACAGTAGTGCGGATATGTTGATGCACAGTGTGAATTTTGAAACCATCGCTGCGTTGCAGCGTGAAGGTAAGTGGGCGCAGGCGGGGGAGGTGTTGGCACAGAGTGCGCTGAAGCTGGAGCGGATGGGGGCGCAGGCGATTGTATTGGCTACCAATACTATGCACAAAGTGGCGCCGGCGATTGAGGCGGTCATCAAGATTCCGCTGATTCATGTGGTCGATGCCACTGCAAATGCTATTCGGGAGCAGGGTTTGCAGCAGGTGGCGCTGCTGGGTACCCGCTTTACCATGAGCGACGGTTTTTACCGCGAGCGTATGCAAAGTTTCGGTGTGCAAACCTTGGTGCCAAACGATCGGTGGCAGGAGGAAATCCACAGGGTGATTTTTGAGGAGTTGTGCCGAAATCATTTTGGCGCGGCGGCCAAGCAGTATTATTTGGATGCAATCGCCGATTTGAAACGGCAGGGGGCGCAGGGGGTGATTTTCGGCTGTACCGAAATCGGCTTGCTGCTCAAGCCGCAAGAGTGTCCGCTGCCGGTATTTGACAGCGCGGAAATTCATGCGTTGGCAGCGGTGGAATTTGCTTTGTGTTAAGGGTAATATGCGCCGGTTGATCCATGCCTGTCTGAAAAATATTTTCAGACAGGCATTTCAATCATGCTGTTTCCCATGCGCAAAAACAGGCATACTTCGGCTGATAAGCTATTTTTCAATACGGATTTTTTCATGACCGCCAAAGACAGTTTGCTGGCCGCTTTTGTGCTGATCGCGTGGGGCGTTACTTTTCTTTTTATGCGGATGTCTCTAAACGAAGTGTCGCCTATGGTATTGGGGATGCTGCGTTTTTTATTGCTGATGTTCCCCGCTGTTTTTATTCTGCCGCGGCCGCAAGTGGCTTGGTATTGGCTGGTATCTTACGGGCTGGCGATCAGTTTCGGTCAGTTTAGCTTGCTGTTTATCTCGCTGCATTTGGGGATGCCTACCGGTTTGGCGGCCTTGCTGCATCAGAGCCAAGTGTTTTTTACCGTATTGCTGGCGGCCTTGCTGCTGCACGAGCCGATACGGCGCAACCATGTGGCGGCCATGATGTTGGCGGCGGCGGGGCTGATGTTGATCGGTATCGGCCAACATCAGGGTGCGGTGCCTTGGGCGGCGATGTTCGCCTCTTTCGGCGCGGCGGCCGCTTGGGCGGCAGGCAATATCATGGTGAAGTTTATCGGCAAGGTGAACGCTTTGTCTTTGGTGGTGTGGGGCAATATTTCTTCGCTGCTGGCGTTTAGCGCGGCATCGTGGTGGCTTTATGGCGCAGAGGGAGTGTGGCGGCAAATCAGCGGCATGAGTTGGCTCGGCATAACGGGAGTGGCGTTTTTGGCTTATGTAGCCGGATTGTTCGGTTATGCCGGTTGGGGAGCGCTGTTGTCGCGTTACGAATCGGGAAAGGTCGCGCCGCTCTCGTTGCTGGTGCCGGTGATTGCGTTGTTGGTTGCCAAATTGTTTTTAAACGAATATATGAACGGCTGGCATTGGGCGGGTGTGCTGGTGGTGATGTTCTCTTTGCTGGTGCAGGTGTTCGGCGGCCGTTTGAAATGGTTTAACCCGGAGAAAATAGGATGAATTATTGCGAATTTGCCAACGGTTTGCCGGAGGATACGGATAATCCAAACAGGCATTACCATGCGCATGAATACGGTTTTCCGATTGAAGGCGATAATGAATTGTTCGGGCGGCTTTTGCTGGAAATCAATCAGGCCGGCTTGAGCTGGACGACGATTCTCAGGAAACAGGCGGCGTTTCGGGCGGCTTATTCGGGCTTCGACATCGCTGCGGTAGCCGCTTACGGCGAAACAGACCGCGAACGCTTGCTTGCCGATGCGGGCATTATTCGCAACCGTTTGAAAGTGAATGCGGCCATTTACAACGCACAGCAGATTTTGCTGTTGCAGCAGGAGTACGGCTCGTTTAAAAACTGGCTCGATGCGCAGCATCCGCTGGAATTGGCGCAATGGGTGAAACTGTTTAAACGGCATTTTAAATTTGTCGGCGGCGAGATTGTGAACGAGTTTTTGATGAGCACCGGTTATTTGCCGGGTGCGCATGTGGAAAGCTGCCCGGTTTATGCCAAGGTGTTGGCGGCGAAGCCAAAATGGACGGAAACGCGTTAACGAGAAAGTTGTTTAAGCGCTTTGGAAAAAGCCGTTTTAATCTTGAACGGAAGCCTCTGTAACAAAATGCCTGTCTGAAAATATTTTTTCAGACAGGCATTTTTCAATATCAAATCGTAAAACCTTAATCAACACACCTTTACCAACCAGCCGTGTTTGTCTTCGGCAATACCGTATTGGATATCGGTTACCGCTTTGCGGATGGCTTCGCCGCGCTCGGTGCTTCGGACGGCGATTTCTTGGCCGTCGATCACAAACGAGGTTACCGGCGAAATCACGGCGGCGGTGCCGGTAAGAATGGCTTCGGCGCCGTTTTTGACGGCGGCTTTCATTTCGGCTACGGTGAAATTGCGTTCGTTGACCTGATAGCCCAAGTCTTTGGCGACGGTGAGCACCGAATCGCGGGTAACGCCGTGCAGGAATTCGTCGGTCAGCGGTTTGGTGATGATTTCGTTGCCGTTAATCAGCGCGAAGTTGGAGGCACCGGTTTCTTGTACGTCGCCGCCGGGGCAGAACAATACTTGGTTGGCGCCGTATTCTTCTTTGGCTTTCAACACCCAAGGCAGGGCGGAGGCGTAGTTACCGCCGCATTTTACGCGACCCATGTGCGGGGCGCAGCGCATGTTTTCGGTTTCCACCAAAATCTTCATCGGCGAGCCGACTTTGAAATAATCGCCCACCGGCGAGGCGAGGATGTAGAGCAGGGCGGTTTCGGTGGGGGTGCCGGCTTTACCGATGACCGGGTCGGTACCGATCAGGGTGGGGCGCAGATAAAGCGCCGCCGGTGCGTCGGGCACTTCGTCGGCCGCGCGTTTGACCAATTCGACCAAGGCGTTCAGATAGGCATCGGTTTCGGGAACCGGCAAGTGCAACAGTTTGGCGCTTTGCTGCATGCGGGCGATATTGGCGGTGGGGCGGAACAGGACGATGTTGCCGTTTTGCTGGCGGAAGGCTTTGAGGCCTTCGAAACATTCGCTGCCGTAATGCAGCGCATGAGCGCCGGCGGGGAGGGTGAGGTCGTGTGCCGATTGCCAGCGAAGCGGCTGCCATGCGCCGTTTTCGTAAGCCAATACGGGCATTTCTGAATGGAATACGCTGCCGAATACGGCGGGAACGGGTCTGCTCATGATGTGGTTACTCTTGATGAAAAACTAAATGGTTTGCAAAGGCATAAAGATACGCTTGGAAAAGGGTGTTTGGCAAGCTTGTCGGCGGGAATCGGCGCGATTCGCCGGGAATGAACAGGCAGGGTGTTCCACTGGCAAGCGCGGGGTGGGCGCGGCGGCGGGCAACGGAGTGTAGTAGGATGTAGGCACTCGGAGTAGAATGCGGCTTTTCCGCTTTTTAAAAATGCCTGTCTGAAAAATATGACACCGATCCGTTTTTTACTCAAGGCAGCGGTATTTGCTACCGGCCTTGCCGCTTTCCTGCAAGTGTATTCCGTGCAGGCGATTTTGCCCCTGTTGATGCGCGATTTGCAGGCCAGCGAGGTGGAGGCCGGGCTGGCGGTGGGCGCGACGGTATTGGGCGTGGCCTTGATGTCGCCTTTTATCGGTATGCTATCGGACGCAATCGGGCGCAAGGGCTTGATTGTCGGCTCTTTATTGTTTCTCGGCCTGCCGACTGCCACGATGGCGGGCGTAACGGACATCGGCCAGATGCTGATCTGCCGTTTTTTGCAGGGGGTGGCGATTCCGGGGATTACGGTGGTGCTGATTGCCTATATCGGTGAAGAGTTCGGCGGCCGCGTGATGACCAAACTGATGTCGCTGTATGTGGCCGGTACGGTGCTGGGCGGTTTTCTCGGCCGCTTTATCCTCGGCCATTTGAGCGAAATCACCGGCTGGCGCACGGCGTGTTTCGTGATGGCGGCTTTGTGCGCGGCCTGTGCGCTGTTTGTCGCCAAGCAATTGCCAGCTTCGCAGCATTTTGTCGCCAAGCCGGATATGGGCAACGCTTTGCGTACCCTCAAATCGCATCTGCGCAACCGCCGCCTGCTGGCCGCTTGCGGGCTGGGTGCCTGCGTGTTGTGGTCGCTGGTAGGCTGTTTTACGTATATCAATCTGCATCTGGCCGAAGCGCCTTACCGGCTCGACAGCGGCAGCCTGGCCAATATTTTCAGCGTTTATTTGATCGGCATGGTGATCACTCCGCTTTCGGCGCGCCTGATCAGCCGGTTCGGCAGTACGCGGGCGGTGATGGTGGCGGTGGGCTTGTCGATGGCGGGCGTGGCGGCGACGCTGTGGTCGCCGTTGCCGGTGATTGTGGCGGCGCTCACCGCGATGTCTTCCGGCGTGTTTATCACGCAGGCGGCGACCATCAATTATATTGCCGCCAATGTGCAGGAAGGGCGCTCGCTGGCTTCCGGCCTCTATTATATGGGCTACTATGGCGGCGGAACCCTCGGCGCTTGGTTTTGCGGGCTGGCTTATACGCAAGCAGGTTGGCCGGGGGTGGTATGGCTGCTGCTGGCGGTGCAGCTGTGTGCGGTTCTGATTGCCAAATTCGGTATGGAGCAATAGTTTGAAGTTTTCCGCAGGGCGGTTGCATATTGCCAAGCATCTATGCCTGTCTGAAAAGTTGGATGCTGCCGTTTAATGGGTTATGATGCAGGCTCGTTTTTAATGACTGATTCGCCCATGTCGCAAACTGTTTTTATCGCCGATTTGCATTTATCCGATGATACGCCAAAACTCAACCGCCTGTTTTTGCAAACTTTGCAAAACTGGCAAGGGAAGGTTGATGCTTTGTATATACTCGGCGATTTTTTCGAGGTATGGTTGGGCGACGATATTCTCAGCGACATCGCCGTTGAAGCCGCCGCCGCGTTAAAAGTATTCAGCCGCACCGCGCCGGTGTATTTCATTTGCGGCAACCGCGATTTTCTGCTCGGCCAAGATTATGCCGAACGGGCTGGGATAACGCTTTTGCCTGACATCCGCGAAATCGAGCTTTACGGCACGCATTATTTGATCAGCCACGGCGACGAAATGTGCACCGACGATGTGCCCTACCAACGTTTCCGCCGCATTATCCGCAATCCGTGGCTGCAAAAACTGCTGCTCGCCCTGCCGCAAAGCCGCCGCCGCAAAATCGCCGCCAAAATCCGCGCCGCCAGCAAACAGAAAAAACAGGCGATGGGACATACGCCCGTTTCCGACGTAACCGAATCAGGCGTTCAAGCGGCCTTAAACAAGCACCCGCAAACCGAGGCGCTTATCCACGGCCACACCCACCGGCCGGCGGTGCACGAACACGGTTTCAACGGCCGCACGGTGAAACGCTACGTGCTGCCCGATTGGTATGGCAGAAGCGGCGGTTATTTAAAAGTATCGCCGCAAGGGGCGGAAATATTGATGTTGGAATTGGCTTGAATGTATCGCCAATCTGTTTGAGGGAGTTACGCACGTCATACCCGGGCTTGGCCCGACTATCTTAATGTTGCCGAAAACCAGATGTTCGGGTCAAGCCCGGGTATGGCGGAGCGGTTAATATGAAGCGGTTTTACACCAATCCCAAGTCCAATCGGCAATCTTATCCTTATCTTTTATTTATCAAATATCTACATGGTTTTCAGACAGGCCATACCTGTCTGAAAACTTTCTCTTTCCCATCAGATTAATCCGCTTTGCTTGTCTTCAAAATTATTCGGAAATCGGGTAAAATTTCCGGCTTTCGGGCAGCGCGTTTTCATGCGCTGCCATTTTGCAGAAATACAGAGGAAAACATGAATTTCAACGATTTATTCAATCGAAACGAATTTGCAGCACGCCATATTAATTTTGCCGACGAAGCCGCGCTGCTCTCGGCGCTGGGCGAAAAAGATATGGCGGGCTTTATCGGCAACACCGTGCCGCAAAGCATCCGTATGCCCGAGGCGCTGAATCTGCCCGAGGCGCTCACCGAAGCCGACGCGCTGGCGAAAATCAAAGCGCTGGCCGCGCACAATAAAGTGAACAAAAGCTACATCGGGCTGGGCTATTATCCGACCCGCCTGCCGAACGTGATTCTGCGCAACGTGCTGGAAAACCCCGGCTGGTACACCGCCTACACGCCGTATCAGGCCGAAATCG
>NZ_JAUNHL010000073.1 GCF_030523955.1 Neisseria sp. | reverse complement strand
CACAAACCGCAAACCAAACAATTAAAATGCCTGCCTGAAAATTTTCAGACAGGCATTTTGTAATCAGCATTCATTAATCTTTTACCGGCTTGCCCAATATAACGATATCTGCGAGTTCTCCTTCTAAATCGCAAACACCAGGTAAGCGCCCCCAGCGCTCGAAACCGTATGATTCGAACAATCTGATACTGGCGTGGTTGTGGCCGAAAATGACGGCGATGATGTTGCGGATATGCAGCGAGGGTGCTTGTTCGATCATGTAGCGCAACAGAATTTTGCCGACGCCGACGCCTCGCATATCGTGCCGCACGTAAATACTGATTTCGGCGCTAATGCGGTAGGCTTCTCTCGGGTAATAGTCGCTGAAGCTGCCCCAAGCGAGGAGTTCTCCCGCGTGATTGCTCAGTTTATAGATCGGACGATTCCCGCCGTGGCTGTCAAACCAGGCTTGGCGATCGGCCACGCTGACCGGCTGCAAATCGGCGGTAGACTGGCGGCTGGAAATGGTACTGTTATATATTTCAACAATGGCAGCCAAATCGGTCTGTTCCGCCTTCGCAATGGTGTAGTCCGCCATCATCCGGCTCCTATTGGATCAGCTTGGAAATGGTTTTGAACGCGGGGTGTTTGGCGTCTTTCAGCAGCATAAACAGCAGGCTCTCAATGTTGCTGACCACTGCACCGAGGTTTTGCATTTGCGCCAACCCGTTTTCTTTGTTCTCTGTGGTACGCGAAGTGGTGCATTCAACCGGAACATATACACCGAAACCTTGGGCGCGTAAATCGGCTGCAGTTTGCAGCATGCAAACATGTACCTCGACACCGATCAGGATAATGTTTTGCGCGCCGTGCTGGCGGACAAACGCTTCCGCCTCTGGCTGCCAGGCGGAAAATTTGGTTTTCTCAAAGATAGGGGCATCGCCCAATTGTTCTTTGATGGCGGCAACGGTATGCCCCAAACCTTTGGGATACTGCTCGGCAGCCAGCACGGGAATTTCTAGCGCCTGCAAACCTTGCAGCATTTGGCAGGACTTTTCGATGAATAATTGATGGCCGTTTAACACGGGAGTGAGGCGTTCTTGGATATCGACTACAATGCAAACGGTATTATCGGTACTCAAAGGCTTAGCCATTCTGTATTCTCCTTTTATGTTTTTCAGACAGGCATGGTACGCATTTAATCACCATGCCTGCCGTTTAACTATAATCTTTTGTTTACGAACGGTAATCGGCATTAATCGCCACATATTCTTTCGATAAATCGCAGGTATATACGGTGGCACTGTCGCGGCCACTGCGTAAATCAATGCGTACGGTAATTTCAGCCTCGTTCATCACGCGCTGGCCGGCTTCTTCGGTATAACTTACTGCGCGGCCGCCCTCTTCCGCCACCAATACGTCCCCCAACCACATCCGCAACGTATCGGTATTGACATCAACACCCGAGTAGCCGATGGCCGCTAACAAACGGCCGAGATTGGGATCGCTGGCGTAAAAAGCGGTTTTTACCAAGGGCGAATGAGCGATGGCATACGCGATTTTCCGGGCATCTTCACGACTGGCCGCGTTGTCTACCTGAATGGTGATGAATTTAGTCGCACCTTCGCCGTCACGCACGATGGACTGCGCCAACTCCAAAGCGAGGCTGCCGAGCAAATCTCTCAATTGTTGATAGCGCGGATCGGCGATATTGTCGATTTCGCTCTGCCCGTTGCGGCCAGTGGCGATAATGACGAAGCTGTCATTGGTGCTGGTATCGCCGTCGACAGTAATGCTGTTGAACGACATATCGGCCACTTCCTGCGTGAGCAGTTGCAAAATCGGTTGCGACACTTTGGCATCGCAAGCGATAAAACCAAGCATGGTCGCCATATTCGGATGAATCATGCCGGCGCCTTTGGCGATACCGGTAGCGCGCACGGTATGGTTGCTGCCGACTTTGCCTTCTCGGCTGGCCGCTTTGGGCACGGTATCGGTGGTCATGATGGCGCGTGCGGCATCGGCCCAGGTTACCGGTTTCACATCCGGCAGCGCGGCTACGATTTTATCGGCCGGCAATGGCTCCAGAATCACGCCGGTGGAAAACGGCAATACTTGGCTGACGGCGCAATCGATTTGCTCGGCAACTGCCCGGCAGATAGACAATGCGTCGTTACGCCCTTGCACACCGGTACCGGCGTTGGCATTACCGGTATTGACCACCAACGCGCGAACCCCGTCTTCGTCAAACAAGTGTGCTTTGCAGATATGTACCGGTGCGGCACAGAAACGGTTTTGGGTGAACACTGCGCCCACGCTGTTGCCCGGAGCGAGTACCATTAAAGTCAAGTCGTCATGGTTGGTCTTTTTTACGCCAGCCTGGCCGACAAATACCTGAATACCGTCTATGCTCAGCAATTCATCAGCATTTTTTTCCTTGAGATTTACAGCCATTATGCTTGCTCCTTGGTCGTGTGGTTAGGTTCGGCTGCCGCAGCAGGCCTGTCTGAATGTGATTCTTCCTGAATACGCTGGCGGAAACGTGCGCCGGCGGCGTGATAAAACGGTTTGGGGCTGAACTGGCGTGAAACTTGCGAAGCAATAATCGAGCCGACCAGCAACCAGAATAATAAGTTTTGACTGCCCGTCATCTCCATCACCACCACGCTGGCGGTTAACGGCGATTGGGTGGCCGCGGCCAAAAACGCGGTCATGCACACCAGCACGATTACACCGGAATAATCGACCGTACCGCCCCATACGGCAATCTGCTGGCCGATCATCGCCCCTATGGTCAGGCTGGGAGTGAATATACCGCCGGGAATACCCGCCCAATAGGATAAAACGGTCGCCACCCATTTGGCCAGCGCCACACCGGGTTGGAAATCGGTCGAACCCAGCAGCGCCGATGATGCCTGCATATAACCGGTACCGTAAAGATGTCCCTGATAAAGCGTACCCAAGGCCGCCAGCAGCAGGCCAAGTGCGCCCGCCAATAAAATCGGATGTTTGGCCGCCCATTTTTTAACCTGCGCCGGCAACAGCCAACCGACACCTTTATATAAAAACCGTGCGAACAAGCCGCCGGCCACACCGCAAACCGCAGCACATCCCAACACCCACAGAGTCATGTCCGGCAACGGCACGCCGGTAAAACCGCGGAAATACGGGTTGTTGCCTTCCAGCGCCACCAACACGAAACCGGCAGCCAGAATACCGATAAAAATTTGCCGCTCCCAACGCAGCAAGACGCCGCGACCCAATTCTTCAATCGCAAACACCACCCCGGCCAGCGGTGCGTTAAACGCTGCGGCCAAACCGCCTGCCGCACCGGCGGCAATCAAATCATTTTCCTGCAAACCGCGGAAAGCCAAGTCGCGTTTCTTGCACCACTTGCCCCACGCGCTCATCACCGCCGCCCCTACCTGTACCGACGGCCCTTCGCGCCCGATGGACGCTCCAATCAGCATGCCCAGAAAGGTGAGCGGTATTTTCAACAAGGTTTGCGGCAAATTAATCAAGCGGCTTTTATTCGGCCCGTAAGGCAAAGATAACGAAGCGAGCACCTGCGGTATGCCGCTGCCGACGGTATAAGGCGCATAACGGCGCGTCAGCCAAACAATCAGCATAAAACCGAACGGAAGCGCCACCCAAGCAAACCAAGGATGGCGGGCCACCAGCTGCGCATTCAATTCCAGCGCATAATCGGCCAAATGGGCAAATATCAGGGAAACAACCGCCACCAGCGTGGCGCCGGCCAATAAGAAACCCAGCGCCACCGTCTTGCGCGACAGGCGTCGGGTTTGCTGGATTTTGTGTGAAATCTTATAAGTTAACCTGTGCCATCGAGCACCGATTGTGTGCTTCATCGTTTGTTCCGCCCGTATTAACTGTTATTTTCAGGACATCATTATTACCCGAATTGCGGCACAACGGAACCCGTTCATGCACAATGGTTGCGAATATATCCGTTTACTGTATCAACCGGATCATTCTCAGACAGGCATGGCCAATCCGGCAAGGCAGGATAACACCGTATCGCCTTTTTATAGTGGCTTAAATTTAAACCACTAAAACAAAATGCCTGTCTGAAAATTATTTCAGACAGGCATTGGCATCTATTGCTTACCTTTTGGCAACAGTTTGGCCAACCACACGCTAACCAACAGTCCGTGCTCAAAATTCGGGCTGTCCGCCAACTCAAGCCGCCCGCCGTATCGGGCAGCAATACCGGAAGCAATGGACAAACCCAAGCCGGTGCCTTCCTGTTCGGTACCGAGAATGCGGTAAAACGGTTCGCACACCCGAGCGCGTTCTAACGCCGAAATACCGGTGCCGTTATCTTCCACACGGATGCGGATATAACCTGCCGTTTCATCGGCGGCCAAATCAATCCGGCTTCCCGGCGGCGTATAACGTACCGCATTGTCAGCCAACGTTTTCACCAAGGTATAAACCGCCGTTTCATCCGCAACAAACCGCACGTCCTGTTCCGAAACCATACCGATGTCCTGATTTTTCTGTTCGGCCAACGGCAACAATTCCTCCAACACACGGCGAAATAAAGCCTGCATACTGATTTCCGTTTGTTGGCAAAACGCTTCCGGCGCCTGTACGCGCGCCAGAGACAACATCTGTTCCAACAATCTCTTATTACGATGGATACCCTGTTGCAGTTTGTATAATTTTTCGCGCGCATCGGCCGGCAGATCCTGTTCGGCCAAGCGGTCGGCCTGCACCGACAAAGCCGTCATCGGCGTACGCATTTCGTGGGCGGCATCGGCGATAAAGCGCTGTTGTTGCCGCATTGCCGCATCGGTTCGCGCCAGCAGACGATTGATGGCCGCCACAAAACCAGAGATTTCACTGGGTATGTGTTGCGTATCCAACTGAGCCAAATCGTTATCCTGCCTCGCTTCCACGCTTTCAGACAGGCTTTGTACCGGCTGCATGGTCCGACGGATAATCCAAACCGTCAGCAACAGCATAACCGGCACCAACACCAACAACGGCAAGGCGCTACTCCAAGCGGCGCGCACCGCCATCTCTTCACGGTATTCGTTTTCCTGCAACACCACCACCCTTCCCTGCGGCGTGTTATCCACATAAACGCGGTAAGGGTCCCCGTCATGCTCCAGCGTGTAAAAACCGTTACCCGAGCCGTCCGGCAAATTCAAATAATGTTTATCGCGGGGCGTTACCGGCGTCTGTACGAAAATCCGCGCATCATTATCGCTGTCTTTGAGCTGGCGCGGTTGTACCGTCGGATTGATATGAGCGGCGGTCTGGCGCAACAAATCATCCTGTAGCTTGTGGGTTTCTTGATAAGTATCGTAAAACGCCACACCACCGGCCACCATCGCTGCCACCAATGTCACCGCCGTAAAGGCGGCACTCAACTTAACCTGTATCGATTGAGTTAGAAATCTCAGCATAATCACGACACGGCTTCATCATTACGGGAAACCAACCAACCGGCACCCCGTATATTTTTGATATGCTCTTTGCCTATCTTCTTGCGCAAAGCATGAATCAAAAAATCAATGGCATTGCTCTCCACTTCCTCGCCCCAGCCGTACACCTTATCTTCCAAATCACTGCGCGAATGGATTACCCCCGGCCTGGCAATCAACACCTGCAACACCGCAAATTCTTTATGGCTCAGATATACCGGATCTTGTTGGCCACGGATAATCACCTGATAAGTCTTCGGATCCAGCGTAATCACCCCATTGCTCGGTTTAGGCGCACTCTGTCCGCTATGACGGCGCAATACCGCACGGATGCGGGCGTGCAACTCTGCCATGTCAAAAGGCTTCACCAGATAATCATCCGCCCCACCGTCCAAACCACCCACACGGCTGGCCAAATCATCGCGTGCAGTCACAATTAACACAGGCGTTTCATTACGCTTATCGCGCAAATGTTGCAATACCTGTAAGCCATCCTGCCCCGGCAGACCCAAATCCAGCAGCACCAAATCATAGGCCTGCCCAAGTAAAGCCGACTCCGCAGTCTTCCCATTGTTTACCCAATCCACCGCATAAGAACCGTCGCGCAGGCTGCCCGCCACCGCTTCGGCAATCATGTTATCGTCTTCAACCAATAAGATTCGCACTTTTGTTCCTTTTAACCGCCTGACCGATTGCAATGTATTATTATAAATGCTTATATTTAGCCGAAAATTAGTCACATGCCTGTCTGAAAACGACAAGCCCATACGCTTTAATACCGCTCTTAAAAAGATAACTCAAATACAAGCACAAAAGCAAAAACCTGAATCGGCAAACGATTCAGGTTTTTTTAATTTGGCTCCCCGACCTGGGCTCGAACCAGGGACCTGCGGATTAACAGTCCGTCGCTCTACCGACTGAGCTATCGGGGAATGAAGACCGAAACTATAAAGATATTTTCAACACGCGTCAATACCGCATTACGCTTTTTTTCGGATTATTCGCGGTGATACGGGTGATTGTGCAGAATCGATACGGCGCGGTAAAGTTGCTCGGTCAACAAAACCCGCACCATACCGTGCGGCAGCGTCAAGCTGGAAAGGCGCATCATCATGCGGGCTTTTTGTTTCAAGGCCTCAGTCATTCCGTCGGCGCCGCCGATTACAAAACATACGTGTTCGCCATTTTGCTGCCATTGTTTCAAGTAAGCGGCCAACTCGACAGAAGTAGGCGCTTTGCCCCGCTCGTCAAGCACCACTAGATAGGATTGCTCCGGAATTTCTGCGACAATCCGCTTCTCTTCCGCCAGCATCCCCTGTGCAGCGTTCACACCTGCGCCTCGCTTTTCCGGCTTGATTTCTTTCAGCACATAATGCACATCGCGCCCAAAGCGTTTGGCGTATTCAGCCACCGCCTCATCCACCCAGCGCGGCATTTTGGTACCGACCGCCAATACGGTAATATTCATCACATACTTTCAGACAGGCATTGCATACCGTTTATTGCTTACTACGAAACAAAGCCCATTCTTCCACCACTTGTCCGTCCGGCAGATGGCACACCCCGTATTCGCCGCCCTGTTCGTCCTTTTTAATTTCCAAACGGCCACCTTGCTCTACGCAATACTGCGATGCCGGGTTGGCGGCTTGAACAGTAGGCTCTACCGGTTTCTCGGCTGGAGCGACACAAGCAGTTAGCACAACTGCCGACGCTAACATCATGATGATATTCTTCATGTAGATTTTCTAATTATTGGCTGTCGGCCGCATGCCACGGCTTGGACGCACCGGCATGAAAGCTCGGTTTCTCTCCGCCCCACAGCGCCTCGATATCATAAAAATCACGCACAGCCGGCAGCATCACGTGCACCACCAAGTCCCCGGCATCAACCAGCGCCCACTCACCCGAATTTTCACCTTCGCTGCTGAGCAGCTCAAAACCGGCCGCTTTCAAATCCACCGCCACATTATTGGCCAGTGCCTTTACTTGGCGTGTACTGTCGCCGCTGGCGATAATCATACGGGCAAACAGCGGGGTTTTGTCACTGGTATCCAATACCAAAATATCTTTACCTTTGATGTCTTCCAAGGCATTCACCGCCACTGCAACCATACGTTCCAGATCCTGCAATTCTTGTTCGGTCATATTATTCCGTCAGTTAGTTTCTTAAAGCTGTCATTATAGTGTAAGCGCCGGCTAATCGATACCGTAAAAATTAAAACAGCCGCCACAAGATGGCGACTGCTTCGTCAATATCTAAACACTCTTCATTTATTACACGCTAAATCAGCCTGTAATCATATAATCTTCACTATAATACTATTTAGTATAAATCTAGTGTATTCAGTGCACATTGGCTGGGAAAAAGCCGCCGAAACCCAAATCATCCGGCATACCGTGTGCTCCGATAACATCCCATATTAACGGTTGCTCCAATTCTTCTTCATTTTTTGTTTCCGGAATTATCGCAACTACCCTTGCATTGTCCCACATCAAATCCAACCCCTTAAGATTAATAAAATTTATCTGATTATTCATCATAACTCTAACTCCAATAAACCGCCCTAAAGAGTCTGTCATTTATAATAAAATCACAGTGGCGGTATAAAATTTATTTATCCGACCGGATCACTCCGGCTTCTCTATCAAACTCTAATGTCTGATAGTCTGTCAGACATTGAGAGTTACTTTTAGTTCTATTGTGGTTTCTTTATTGCTTTTTTTAACAAAAGTCAAGCGTCATATAAAGCAAATCAAAGAAAGAAAACTAGTTTGCCACCACTTAAGCGGTAAGATTCATGGTACCCCCGTAAGATCCATGCGTTCTTCCGCAAAAAAACCGCCAATCTTTTGGCGGCTTTAGTATTATTCAAAACCAATCTTATTTCAGTTTGGTTTCTTTATAAATAACGTGTTTACGGGCAACCGGATCAAATTTTTTGATTTCCAGTTTACCAGGCATAGTACGTTTGTTTTTGGTAGTGGTATAGAAATGACCAGTACCGGCAGAAGACTCCAGTTTGATTTTATCGCGCATGGTTCCGTATCCTTAATCTGTAATTAAAATTAAGCTTCGCCGCGTGCGCGCAAGTCGGCCAATACTACATCGATGCCTACTTTGTCGATGGTGCGCAATGCAGCGTTAGATACGCGCAGACGAACCCAGCGGTTTTCACTTTCTACCCAAAAACGGCGTGTTTGCAAGTTAGGCAAAAAACGACGTTTGGTTTTATTATTGGCGTGTGACACGTTGTTGCCGCTCATCGGGCGCTTACCGGTCACTTTACAAACTCGTGCCATGATTGGACTCCAAACTTCTGTAATGAAAATAGTAAAACGCGATTTATACCATAAAATCCCATTGCAATTCAAGCCTGTTTTTCAAAGAAGCTGATTTTATCGCAGCAAACGGCTGAAAATATGTGGCTTTTATCAAACAATAAAACTCTTTAAAAGTAATGACATCCTTTTCAGACAGGCATTATTCTTCGTCCAAACTCAAATAGCTGCTTTGCTTTAAGGCGCGGAAGAATTCGGCGGTATACAAATTGCGTTCGGTGGCGCTTAATTTAGCCCAACGGGTTTTTTCCTCAAACTTATTAATCACTTCCTGAGGCTGCAAATGTACATAGCGCAGCATATCCTCGATATTGTCGTGCTCTTCCATTCCGCTGTAACGGATGCTGCCGTCATCTCCAACATGCACGTTAACCGAATCGGTATCACCAAACAAATTATGCATATCACCGAGGATTTCTTGATAAGCACCTACCAGAAACACGCCGAGCACATACGGCTCGCCCGGTTTTAGCTCGTGAATCGGCATGCTCGACTCTATGCTCTGCTGATCGACATATTGGCCGACTTTGCCGTCGGAATCGCAAGTCAAATCTTGCAACACCGCACGGCGGTTAGGCTTCTCGTTCAAGCGGTGGATGGGCATAATCGGCAACACTTGGCCGATGGCCCAAGTATCGGGCAGACTTTGGAACACACTGAAATTACAGAAATATTTATCGGCCAGCTTATCAGTCAAATCATCATATACCTGTCGCTGCGCACGATGACTGGTGCGCAAGCCTTGTTTCAGACGGCGGCATAAAACCGCATGCAGCTGTTCGGCCAGCGCCTTTTCCGCTAGGTTTACCCGGCCATCCATATAGTTTTCGTGTACTTCCGCCAGGTAATGGCCGATACGGTAATACGTTTCGGTAATCATCTCGGCGTCAATACCCTTCTCCAGCAGAGTCACCAGTTTTTGCGTAGCAAACGACAATTCGCCAACGCCTTCAATCTCAGGCGCCTCTTCCGGTAGGCGTTCGACATCGGTAACGTTCATCACCAATACCGCATGATGCGCGGTCATCGCGCGGCCGGATTCGCTGAATACATGAGGATGCGGCATCTGATGTTCATCACAATATTCTTTCAGCATGGAGACAATCACATGCGAATATTCGCCGATGTCGTAATTCATCGAGCTGGCATTGCGCGAATGCGTACCGTCATAATCTACGCCCAATCCACCGCCGACATCAACATATTCAATCGGCAAATCCAACGAGCGCAATTCGGCAAAATAGCGCACCGCTTCTTTAAAGCTGGCGCGATAATCACTGATATTGGCAATCTGCGAACCCATATGAAAATGCATCAGCTTAACTTGTCCGCCCAAACCGGCCGCTTTGAGCTTTTCCGCTGCGGAAATCAATTGGGCGGCCGACAAGCCGAATTTGCCTTTTTCGCCACCGGTATCCGCCCACTTGCCGGCCGCCAAAGATGATAAGCGCACGCGCAAACCGATGTTGGCGGCGATACCGAGTTTGGCCGATTCTTCAATCACATAATCGACTTCCGCCTCTTTTTCGATCACGACAAACACGTCGTGACCTAACCGCTGCCCCATCAAGGCAAGACGGATAAACTCGCGGTCTTTATAGCCGTTGCAGACAATGGTGCCACCTTTGGGTGCGAAAGCCAGCACAATCATCAATTCCGGCTTCGAGCCTGCTTCCAAACCGATAGATACCTCATCGTTCTTCGGCATGATGATGTTTTTAACCACGCTTTCCTGCTGGTTGACCTTAATCGGGTAAATCGCGGTATAGCGCCCCTGATAGTCCAGCTTGCGGATAGAACGGTTAAACGCTTTGCATAAGCGGTACACCCTGTCTTGCAAAATATCAGGAAAGCGAAACAGCATCGGCAAATCCTGCCCGCGTTCGGTCAACTCGCCGATGAGTGCGTACAAATCGACCGACACCCCGCTCTCCGGATTCGGCCTCACCATCACATGGCCCTCGTCCGAAACCGAAAAATAACCGTCGCCCCAATGGCGGATACCGTACAAACCGGCGCTGTCAGTCGCATTCCAAGTCATCGCTCTGCGTTCCTTCTGGTGAAAAAATAGCGTGATAATCCGGTAGCCATTGTAATGCAAGATGATGCCTGTCTGAAAAATAATTAGCCACACGATTTAAAGAATATGCCTGTCTGAAACTTTTCAGACAGGCATCCACCCGTTATCTTTCTCAACCTATTATCGGCAAAATCATTCTTTCGTCCAGCCAACAGATAATTTCACTGATATTTTCTTAGAATCTAACGATAATTATCAATAACTAACATATTGTTTAAATAAATATGATCAAAGAATCGGATAAATGATGAAAAAATTGCTGTACACCTTATTAGCCTCATTCTTTCTCTCACTCAATGCCTCTGCCTGGGCAATCGACCCGCCCGAACCGGACGAATACACTCCTGAGCAAGTCGCAACCGTCCAGAAGCAAGCAGAGCAAGGCGACCGCGTGGCGCAATACCGTTTGGGGCTTGCTTATGAAAGAGCAATGGGAGAATTGGAGGAAGACCCTGAAAAAGCACTGGAGTGGTATGAAAAATCCGCAAAACAAGGCTATTACAAGGCCTACAGCCAAATCGGCTATCTGTTCGACGACTGCGGCCCGCTGTCGACGGATTATGTGAAAGCTCGGGTATATTACGAACATGCCGTCAAACTGGAACCCAACGATCCGCTCGCCAACTACTTTCTCGGCTGGCTCTATAAAGAAGGTGACGGTGTCAAACAAGATATCGCCAAAGGGATAGAATTTCTGAAAAAGTCTGCGAATGAAAATTACCAACCGGCCATGCTCACCTTGGGCGATGTTTACCAAAACGGCCAACACAATATCCCGGTAAACTGGGATGAAGCCGCCAAGTGGTATCAAAAAAGTGCTGACCTTGGTAACCATCAAGGTGAATTCCGCTTGGCCGAGCTTTATTTTAATCAAGATAATCCCGGCTATGATCCTAAGAAGGCGTTCCCGTTATTTTTGAAGATTGCGAAAACCAAACAGCAGGATAACTGCAACTGTACCGAAGCCGCATCATACATTGGCTATATGTATTTAAATGGCGAGGGTACGGAAAAAAATTTCCAACAGGCCTTGCATTGGCTGAGAATTGCTGCTAACGCAGGCGATACGACGGCTATACATAATCTGGCCGAAATGTACCGAGAAGGTTACGGTATCAAAAAAGACCTGAACCGCGCCCGCAAACTTTATCAACAGGCCTGCGACGAGGGTGATGACGAATCCTGCGAAGCTTATGCGCAATTGAGAAGTATAGTCAATTAAAATAAGAACTCCGTAGCAATGCAGTCATAAAATCTCCCA
>NZ_JAUNHL010000072.1 GCF_030523955.1 Neisseria sp. | reverse complement strand
GCTGGCCGGATATTGTGTTCCACGAAACGCGCGAGCATTCGGTGAATCTGAACGCTTGATGCACTCATAACGAGATCAATGCCTGTCTGAAACATAAGCGGCGCGGTTTTTGCGGTGTAAAAGTTTTCAGACAGGCATTTTGTTGCACTAGCGGATTAACTTAACTTTCGCTACGGCGTTGCTGCGCCTTGCCGTACTACTTGTACTGTCTGCGGCTTGCTGCCTTGTATCGAAAATGTGTGAATCCGCTATAAAAACGATGGGAAATACCGGCCGTTGCGCCGGCTAAGCTCAAATAATGGTATGCTTCCGACCATGAATCCCGTTACCCAAAAACTCTTGAAAATCACCGACACCACGGCCAAAAAGCTGGAAAAGCTGGGCTTGAATACGCCGTGGGAAGTGGTGTTGCATTTGCCTATCCGCTATGAGGATGAAACCCATATCACGCCGATTGCCGATGCGCCCTTGGGCGTCAGCTGCCAAGTGGAGGGCGAGGTGGAGTTTCAGGAAGTGCAATTCAAACCGAGGCGGCAGCTGGTGGTGCGGATACGCGATGCCGCCGGCAGCAGGCTGTTTTTGCGTTTTATCCATTTTTACCCCAGTCATCAGAAACAAATGGCAGAAGGGCGGCGGATCCGTGCGTTGGGCGAAATCAAGCACGGTTTTTTCGGCAGCGAAATGATACACCCGAAAATCCGCGATGCGGAAAGCGGCGGTTTGGCCGAAAGCCTTACGCCGGTTTATCCCACGGTAAACGGGTTGTCCCAGCCGGTGCTGCGCCGGACGATTGCGACGGCCTTGCAGGAAGTCCCCTTGCACGACAGCCTGCCGGATGCGATGTTGCAAAGCCTGAAGCTGCCGCATTTGGCCGAAAGCCTGCATTTATTGCACGCACCGCCGCCGGAAATGACGATACACCGTTTGTCGGACGGCGCTTTGCCGGCTTGGCAGCGTTTGAAATTCGACGAATTGCTGGCGCAGCAGCTCTCGATGCGTTTGGCGCGGCAAAAGCGGCTGGAAGGCCATGCGCCGGTGTTGCGGGGGGACGGCAGTTTGTCGCAACGCTTGTTGGCGGCCTTGCCGTTTCGCCTGACAGGCGCGCAACAACGGGTGTTGGCGGAAATCGCAGCCGATATGTGCCAGCCGCATCCGATGCACCGGCTGCTGCAAGGCGATGTGGGCAGCGGCAAAACCATTGTGGCGGCGTTGTCGGCACTATCGGCGGTAGAAGCAGGCTATCAGGTGGCGGTGATGGCACCCACCGAGATTCTGGCCGAGCAGCATTTCTTAAAATTTTCGCAATGGTTCGAGCCTTTAGGCATAAAGGTAGACTGGTTTTCCGGTAGTCTGCGCAAAAAAGCCAAAGACGGTGCGAAAGCTGCTTTGGCGGCGGGGGAAACCCGTATTGCAATCGGTACCCATGCTTTGTTTCAAGACGATGTGGCGTTTGCGCGTTTGGGGCTGGTGATTGTGGACGAGCAACACCGTTTCGGCGTGGCGCAGCGCTTGGCCTTGAAAAACAAAGGGCAGGACGTGCACCAGCTGATGATGTCGGCTACCCCGATTCCGCGTACGCTGGCGATGAGTTTCTTTGCCGATTTGGACGTTTCGGTGATTGACGAATTGCCGCCGAACCGCACGGCGGTGAAAACCCGTTTGGTCAACAGTGTGCGTCGGGCTCAAGTGGAAGGTTTGGTGCTGAATACCTGCCAAAAAGGCCAGCAGGTATATTGGGTGTGCCCGCTGATTGAGGAGAGCGAAGCCCTGCAACTGCAAACGGCGGTCGATACGCAGCTGCAGTTGCAGCAAAGTTTGCCGGATTTGAGCATAGGTTTGTTGCACGGCCGCATGAAAGCGGCGGAAAAAGCGGACGTGATGGCGGATTTCTCGGCGGGCAAGCTGGATGTTTTGGTGGCGACCACAGTGATTGAAGTCGGCGTGGACGTACCCAATGCCAGCCTGATGGTGATCGAACATGCCGAGCGCATGGGTTTGGCGCAATTGCATCAGTTGCGCGGCCGGGTTGGGCGCGGCGCGGCGGTCAGCTCGTGCGTGCTGCTGTTTAGCGAGCCCTTGAGCGAATTGGCCAAGGCGCGGCTGAAAGTGATTTACGAGCACACCGACGGCTTTGAAATCGCGCGGCAGGATTTGAATATCCGCGGGCCGGGAGAATTTCTTGGCGCGCGCCAGAGCGGAGTGCCGATGTTGCGTTTTGCCGATTTGGAAGAGGATATGGCTTTATTGGAAAAAGCGCGTGATTGGGCACCGAAATTGATTGAAGAGCGGCCGGATGTGGTGGAAGCGCATTTAAACCGCTGGCTAGGCAGCCGCGAACAATATCTGGGCGTATAGCGTTTAGGATGAAGAAAGGGAATCAGAATGCAAACTCGGCGTTTAACCCCGCAGCAGCAGAAAACACAATTGCAATTGGATAAAATCTCCGCAGCTTTCCGCCAAAATTTCCAGGCAGGCAATTATCCGCAGGCAATGCTGGAAGCCTTAAAAGCGCATAAATTGGCGCCGAAATCCACCGCGCCGCTTAGCGACGCGGCTACGGCGGCGGTAAAAGCAGGTTTGTGGGAGGAAGCGGTGCGTTATGCCAAACAGGTGTTGCAGCGTGATCCGCGCCACATCAATGCTTACGATGCACTGGCCCATGCTTACGGTGAGCAGCATGATTGGGAAAACTGCGCGCGCTACGGCTTGCAGGCTTTGCAGTTGCGCGACGAGCGTTTCGGAGCGGGCGAATTGCCAAAATTGCCGCAGATAACGGCGAAACCGGAGGGTAAGAAGATCATCGCGTTTTCGCTGTTCGGCGGCAGCTCCGCTTATTGCGAACCGGCAGTGATGAATACCGAAATCAGCCAAAAGATTTACCCGGGCTGGCTGTGCCGCTTTTATGTGGACGACAGCGTTCCCGACAGTATTATCCGGCGCTTGGCGGATAACGGTGCCGAGGTGGTTAAAGTAGACGCGGCTTTGCAAAGCTGGCCGGGAACGATGTGGCGTTTTCTGGCGCTGGATGATGCGGATGCGGCTTATGTGGTGTTTCGCGATGCCGATTCTGTGATTTCCTGGCGTGAAGCGGCGGCAGTACGGCAATGGCTGGAGAGCGGCAAGCTGTTTCACACGATGCGCGACGGCAGCACCCATACCGAACTGATACTGGCCGGTTTGTGGGGAGCGGTGGCCGGCGCGGTGCCGGATATGCGCGGCAAGATAGAGGCCTATCTGAAACAACCGCTGCAATCCAAGCATTTTGCCGATCAGTTTTTCCTGCGCGAACAAATCTGGCCGTACGCCAAACAAAGCCTGTGTGCGCATGACCGGATTTTCGGTTTTTACGGTGCGACGGATTTTCCGGACAACACCGAGTTTGATTATGGCAGATTTCATGTCGGCTGCGACGAGGGCAATTCGCATATCGCCGCCGATTTGAACCTGCCGGAAGGCAGCCGTATCTGCTGGAATTTGTTCAGCCGGATTTCGCCTTTGCTGAATCCGGACTATTCGGAAAACCTGCTGGAGAACGAGCGTTGGATTTGCAGCTATGAAAGCACGGTGCAACAAGGCAAGCTCAGCGCCTATATCCCACGCCGCTATTCGCGCGGCGTGGCGCGCGGGCTGACCCGGGTAACGGTGGCGCCGTTGGAAGATGATGCAGGATAGAAGGGGGAAAGAAAATATCCAATGCCTGTCTGAAAACATTTTTTCAGACAGGCATTGGGTTTTCATTTTTACCTACCCTGAAGATGCCTGTCTGAATCGGAGATTGAGGCAAACATAAAAAAACCGCCGGATGATTCCGGCGGTTTTGCTGTTTAAACCGATTAGCGGCGGCTGATGCTGTAGCGTTTTTCCAGCCAGGAAAAGAACCAGCTCAGGCCTATGGTCATCACCAGATAAATCAGCGCGATGGTGTAGAGCGGTTCCTCATAAATCGAATAGCGGCCGGAAATGGTGCGCTGTACATAAGCCAATTCGGCTACCGCAATGGCAGACAGCAGCGAACTGTCTTTCAAGAGGGTAATGAATTCATTGGCAAGAGGCGGCAGCATGCGGCGGATGGCCTGCGGCAGAATCACAAAACGCATGGCTTGCGGGTAGGTTAAGCCCAGCGAGCGGGCGGCTTCGATTTGGCCTTTGTCGATAGATTGGATACCGGCGCGGAAAATTTCGGTGATGTAGGCACCGGCGTTGACGGTAAGCGCCAGCGTACCGGCGATAATCGCGCCGTAGTTGCGGCGTAATTCCACCGCCAAGTCTCCGCTGATCAACCAGCCGTCCACCGGATTAATCAGCGCCACCGCCCAGATAAAGTACCAAATAAATATTTGTACAAACAAAGGGGTACCGCGGAATACGGTTACATAAAGCAGCGACAGGTTCCGTATTACCCAGCCCAATACTTTGAGCGGCATACCGGCTTTTTCAAATTTGATGATACGCGCCAATGCGCCGAACAGACCGAGCACGGTGCCGCCCAAGGTAGAGGCGGCGGTCAGGCCTAGCGTCATCAGTGCGCCATAGACGAACATTTCGCGGTATTCGTAGATAATGTCGAAACGGAAACTCATAAGGAAAGGCTTTACATGTGTTAATGAGAGGTAAGATTGTCAACAAAATTTGGGTAAAAAATTAATCCGCTATTTTACAAGAAAACCGATAAGTTGAAATTTTTAATTTTTGGTTTTTACATTGCCAATAGCCATAATAAAATGCTGCCATCCGGTTTTCAGACAGGCCTATGCTTTATTGCCGGGCCCATAAGGTTTACAATACGCGTTTATTTTTTCTTAACAGACAAGTAATGGATATTTGGTTCGGCTTGAGCCGCAAACCCGATTTGCCGCAAGGCAGTGCGGTTACCATCGGCAATTTCGACGGCGTTCATTTGGGGCACCGTCATATCTTGCAGCGTTTGCGGCAGGAGGCCGACAGCCGCGGCTTGCCGGCGCTGGCGATTGTGTTCGAGCCGCAGCCGCCGGAATTTTTTGCGAGAAAAGCCGGTAAACAACCGCCTTACCGTTTAAGCCCGATGCGCGACAAACTGGATTTTTTGCGCGAAAGCGGCTATTTGGACGGGGTATTGGTATTGCGCTTCAACCAAGCTTTTGCCGATATGACGGCCCAAGCGTTTATCGACCATTTGTTGCGCGGCCATTTGAATACCCGTTATCTGTTGGTGGGCGACGATTTCCGTTTCGGCGCGGGCCGTGCGGGCGATTTTGCGCTGTTGCGGCAGCAAGCGGAAATGGTTACCGAGTCGACCCCCAGCGTGATGGTGGCCAACGAGCGGGCATCCAGCACGGCGGTACGCAAGGCGTTGAACGAGGGTAGGCTGGCTTACGCAGCCGGTTTGCTCGGACACCCTTATGCGTTGAGCGGCCATGTGAAACACGGTGCCAAGCTGGGCCGTACATTGGGCAGCCCAACCGCCAATATCCATTTGCCGCCGCACCACTACGCTTTGAGCGGGATATTCGTGGTGGAGGCTGAGGGGGCATTCGGCCGCCGGCGCGGTGTGGCCAGTTTCGGTCTGAATCCGACAGTAAGCAACAGCCGTTCGCAAAAATTGGAAGTTCATTTGTTTGATTTTAACGGGCAGATTTACGGCGAGCGGCTCAGGGTGCATTTTCTGCATAAACTGCGTGACGAACAAAAATTCGACAGCCTGGAAGCGTTGCAGGCGCAAATCCATCAGGATATGGACGCGGCCAGAAGCTGGTCGGCACAAAGCTGAAACCTGCTTTTCCGTTTCTTTTACAAACGCTGAAAAGCCTTATAAAATTAGACTCGTATTATCCTTATTTAACGAGACGTTTCCGTCTTCACAAGAGTTCCGAATATGACCGACTACCGACAAACCGTCAACCTTCTCGACACCCCGTTTCCCATGCGCGGCGATCTGGCCAAGCGCGAGCCTGCCTGGCTGAAAAGCTGGTACGAGCAAAAGCGTTACCAAAAGCTGCGCGAAAAAACCAAAGGGCGCCCGAAATTCATTCTGCACGACGGCCCGCCTTATGCCAACGGCGATATCCATATCGGTCATGCGGTCAATAAAATTCTGAAAGACATTATCATCCGCAGCAAAACCCTGGCCGGTTTCGATGCGCCTTATGTGCCGGGTTGGGATTGCCACGGCTTGCCGATTGAGGTGATGGTGGAAAAATTGCACGGCAAAGATATGCCGATGGCGCGTTTTCGCGAATTGTGCCGCGAATACGCTGCCGAGCAGATTGCTAAGCAAAAACGCGACTTTATCCGTTTGGGCGTGCTGGGTGATTGGGACAACCCCTATCTGACGATGAATTTCAAAACCGAAGCCGATACGGTGCGTACGCTGGGCGAAATCTACAAGGCCGGTTATCTTTATCGCGGGGCCAAGCCGGTACAGTTTTGCTTGGATTGCGGCTCATCACTGGCCGAGGCGGAGGTGGAATATCGGGATAAAGTATCGCCGGCCATCGATGTGGCTTATCTGTTTCAAGACAATGCGGCGCTGGCCAAGGCGTTTGGCCTGTCTGAATTGTCAGGCGATGCCTTCGGCGTGATTTGGACAACCACGCCGTGGACTTTGCCGGCCAGCCAGGCGATTGCGGTGGGTGCCGATTTGGTTTACCAATTAATCGAAACACCCAAAGGTAAGCTGGTGTTGGCCAAAGATTTGGCTGAAGAGGCAATCAAGCGCTACGGTTTTGCCGAAGACGAAACAAAGGTGTTGGCGGAAACCACCGGCGCAAAATTGGAAAATCTTTATCTGAACCATCCCTTTATCGAGCGCGATATTTTGATGCTGAACGGCGATCATGTAACCACCGATGCCGGTACCGGTTTGGTACACAGCGCGCCGGCGCATGGTTTGGAAGACTACTTTGCCTGTCTGAAATACGGAATCGAGCTTTACAATCCGGTAAACGCCGAAGGCCGCTTTATCAGCGAAGTACCGCGCGTGGCCGGTTTAACGGTGTGGGAAGCCAATCCGGTGATTATCGAATGGCTGTCTGAAAACCGTAAATTGATGGCCAGCAACAAAATCGAGCACAGTTACGCGCATTGCTGGCGCCACAAAACGCCGCTGATTTACCGCGCGACCGGCCAATGGTTTATCGGCATGGATAAAGCGGGTGTCAGCGGAAAGACTTTGCGCAACAATGCTTTAAAAGCGGTGGATGATACCGAATTTTTCCCGGCCTGGGGTCGTGCCCGTTTGCAGGCGATGATTGAAGGCCGCCCGGACTGGGTGGTTAGCCGCCAGCGTTTTTGGGGCACGCCGATGACTTTCTTTGTGCACAAAGAAACCGGCGAATTGCATCCCGATTCTGCAGAATTGCTGGAAAAAGTGGCGCAACGCATTGAAGAAAAAGGCATCGAAGCTTGGTTTGCCTTGGATAAAAGCGAATTGTTGAGCGCGGAAGACTGCGAGCAATACGATAAACTCGGCGACACCATGGATGTGTGGTTCGATTCCGGCTCCACCCATTTTTCGGTATTGAAGCAGCGCGAAGAATTGGCTTGGCCGGCGGATTTGTATTTGGAAGGCAGCGACCAGCACCGCGGCTGGTTCCAGTCTTCTATGCTGACCGGTTGCGCGACGCTGGGCCGTGCGCCTTATAAACAATTGCTGACCCACGGTTTCGTGGTCGACCAAAACGGCCGCAAGATGTCGAAATCCATCGGCAACGTGGTGGCTCCGCAAGAGGTGTACAACGAATTCGGCGCCGATATTCTGCGTTTGTGGACGGCAGCTACCGATTATTCGGGCGAATTGGCGATCTCGAAAGAAATTCTGAAACGAGTGACCGAGAGTTACCGCCGTCTGCGCAATACCTTGCGCTTCCTGCTGGCCAATCTGAGCGATTTCAATCCGCTGGAGGATGCCGTGCCGCAGGCGGATATGGTGGAAATCGACCGCTATGCGCTGGTGTTGGCGCGCCGGTTGCAGGAGAAACTGGCCGGCGATTATTACCCGCGCTATGCTTTCCACTTTGCAGTGCAGGATATTGTGAACTTCTGTTCTGAGGATCTGGGTGCGTTCTATCTGGATATTCTGAAAGACCGCCTCTATACCACCAAAGCAAACAGCCATGCACGGCGCAGTGCGCAGACCGCGCTTTACCATATCACCCGCAGCTTGGTGTTGCTGATATCGCCGATTTTGTGCTTTACCGCCGAAGAGGCGTGGGATTTGATCGGCGGCGGCGAGGAAGACAGCGTGTTGTTCCACACCCTGCATGATTTCCCGCCGATGCGTCCGGAGAGTGAGGAAGCATTGGTAGCCAAATGGCAGGCTGTGCGCGAGGCGCGTAACGCGGTTACCGCCGCAATCGAGCCTTTGCGGGCCGATAAATCGTTGGGTTCTTCTTTGCAGGCGGAAGTGCGCATTACCGCGCCGGCTGAAACCGCCGATTATCTGAAGGCGCTGGGTGAAGAATTGCGTTTTGCCTTGTTAGTGTCGAAAGCTGAAGTCAGCGAAGGCGAAGTCTTGTCGGCAGAGGTAGTGGTGAGCGGTGGAGAGAAGTGTGAACGTTGCTGGCATTATACCGACGATATCGGCTCGGTTGCCGGCCACGAAACGATTTGCGCCCGTTGTGCCGATAATATCGATGGCAAAGGCGAAGCGCGCGACTATGTCTGAGCGGCGTTGTTACTGAACGCTGTATTTCAAGAATGCCTGTCTGAAAACTTTTATGTTTTTCAGACAGGCATTTGTTTTTGGGCAAGCGGGTTAATTTATATAGTCGATGGAATAATTTTGATATAGCAGGTTAACACATTTTCGATACAAGACAGCAGGCCGTAGGCAGTTACGGAAGTACGGAAACGATTCTGTTGCCGCTCGGCTGATAAAATCGTTTTCTTTGAATTCTGGCGAACCAAAGTCGCCATTATTTGAAAGAGGTTCGGCTATAGCGGATTTAATTACTTCGATACAAGGCAGCAAGCCGCAGACAGTACAAGTAGTAAGGCAAGGCGCAGCAACGCTGTAGCGAAAGTTAAGTTAATCCGCTATATTGTTGCATGATAACGATAGAGGCTTGTTCAGACAGGCATTCTTGGGTGATTTGTTTGGGTGGTGCTTCGGTTTCAATGTATAATTTCAAGCCTTGTTCGGTATGAAACCGGACGGCTGTTGCCCTTACCCGTGCAGTAACGGGCAACTTGGCAGATTTCCCGCGCAACCGCTCGGTTGCGCGGATTTATTATATTTTTCCTGTTGGTGTTGTTGATGACTGGACAATCGAATAAGTTTTACTCGCTGTTTTTTTCGGTATTTTTCTTGTTTGCCGGTTTCGGCCTGTTTCTGAACTCGGCGGGTGTGGAACTCACTAAAATGGGTGTGAACAACACCGCCATCGGTGCGCTTAATGCGGCGTTTTTTGTCGGTGCGGTTTTGAGCGCGGTTGCCGCGCACCGCGTGGTGTCGGGAGTGGGGCATATCCGTGGCTTCAGCGTGTTCGGCGCGGTGTTCGCGATGGCCGCGCTGGGCCATATGATGACCGACAATCTGTGGGCATGGGGCGTTTTGCGGGTGATTCTGGGCTTTTGTTATTACAGTCTCTTGATGATTGTGGAGAGTTGGTTTGCCGAGCAAAGTGCGGCCACGGCGCGGGCGCGGGTATTGGCGTTTTATAATGTGGTGTACTACACTGCGTTTACCGGCGGTATCGCGCTGTTAACGCTTAAGTTTTCCAGTAACGATATTTTTACCCTGGCGGCCATTTTGGTGATGGCGGCGATGTTGCCGGTAGGCCTCACCCGTATGCATGCGCCGGCTTTGCCGCCGCGCCAGCGTATCAGCTTGCCGCGTTTGTTTGCCATTACGCCGCTGGCGCTGGTGGGCAGTTTTATCGGCGGTTTGTTGGTTAACGGATTTTTTACGATGTCATCGGTATTTCTGTTGAAACAGGGCTATGATGTCAAGCAGATTTCGTTTTTTCTGATGATTGCCATGGTAGGTGGTTTTGCGGTGCAGTTTCCCGTAGCGAAACTTTCCGATAAATTCGGCCGCCGCGCGGCGATTTTGGGTTCGGCGCTGATATCTTTCTGCGGCGCGTTAACCGGCTTGGCTTTGATGTTTGTCGGCTTTGAAGAGGTGTGGGTACATTATGCGGTGGCGGGTTTTTTCGGGCTGGGTTTGTTTACCTTGTACGCTCTGAGCGTGGCGCGGGCGAACGACCAGTTGCCCAACGACATGAGTACGGTGGAAGTCAGCCGCGGCTTGTTGTTTAGCTACGGCATCGGTTCCCTGCTGGCGCCGTTGGGTTTGGGCTTTGTGATGGACCAAGCCGGCAACTACGGTTTTTACGCGTTCTTCGCACTGTTTGCCTGTTTGCTTTCTTTGATGGCGTGGAAACAAAAACGGGTGCCGGTGGAGCAACGCAGCGTGCACGTCAATGTACCGGCCGCTGCCAGCCAAGTGATGGCAGATCTCGACCCGCGTAACGACAGCGGTGTCGTACGGCCGTTTGACGAAGCGGAAGCGCAGGCTTATGTGGATGAATTGAATCGCGGCAGCGGTGAGGATGGCTCGACTTTGGTGAAAACGCCGGCTGAAAATGAGGAGCGTAAAGATTCGGCTTAAAAGGAGATATAACGGGTCTGGCTTTGCAGAAATATGGGTTGTGCTACCCGGTTTGCTACTTGGTATCGGCAATGCGTGAATCAGTTATGGATGTTTAGCCACATAAATCAAATGCCTGTCTGAAAGCTTGATTGTTTTCAGACAGGCATTCTTTTCTGTATTCAAAACGTTTCAATGAACAGCCTGCTGCTGGTTTTCTCGATTGTTAAATCCGGGCTGGCGGATCAGTATCCACGCGATGAGGGCTGCTATGGCAGTCATGGCGGCTCCCAAAAAACTGAGGTTTTTCAGGCCGAGATATACACCGGCGTAATGCCCCAGTAGGGCGCCGGATCCGATGCCGACATTGTAGAGCCCCGAATAAATCGAGGTGGCAACATCAGTGGCGTCTGAAGCGAAATGCAGCACGCGGGAAATCATGGCCAAACCGATGGCGCTGTAAGCAATACCCCATAACAGGCATAAGATGTAAGCCGCCCAAACGGATTCCAACAGTGGATACAGTAATAGCATAGATGCAACCATCAACAGACAGAATCCGATGAAAAATCCTTTGCTATATCCGTCGAACCATTTGCCGAACAGGTAAGAACCGATAAAACCGGCCAAACCGTAAAACATCAGCAGTAGTGTTACCTGTTCTGCGCTAAAGCCACCGACTTGTAATACAAATGGCTCGATATAGGTGTAGGCAGTAAAATGTGCGGTAACGATGGTGACGGTAAAAGCAAACATCAGCAGCAGGTTTTTGCGTTTGAACAGCACCGGAATGCTGGAAAAAGAACCGCTGTTGACGCTGGGCAGCTTGGGCAGATTTTTTGCCAAAATCAGCGAAACGACCAAAGCGGCGGCGCCGATTAACAGCATGGAAACACGCCAGCCGAGAAAATTACCGATAACCCGCCCCAGCGGAATGCCCAGCAGCATGGCGGAAACCGTACCGATACTCAGCAGGCTCAGTGCACGGTTACCGGCACCGGGAGGCGCCAGCCGCATCGCCAATGCGGCGGTAATCGACCAAAACACCGCATGTGATAAGGCAATCAGCACGCGGCTGGCCAACAGCACCGGGAAATTCCAAGCGGAAAAAGCGATCAGATGGCCGCCGATAAACAATGCAAATAACCACATCAGCAACGAGCGCCGCTCCATATTGCGGGTGAGTAGCATCAGCGGTAGTGACATCAACGCTACAACCCAAGCATATACGGTTAGCATAATGCCGGCCTCTGTAGAAGAAAGCTGGAAACTTTTGCCGATATCGGTAAGCAAGGCAATCGGAAGATATTCGGTGGTGTTGAAAATAAAGGCGGCAAAGGCTAGAGCAATAACGCTTAACCAACTTGGAGAATGTGAAGTGGGCATGATGTTTTTTATGGTCAATAATCAAGTTGGAGGATTATGGCTGGAGAAACAGCAGAAAATATAGAATTCTTTCTACTTAATTATACTCCCGCTCGTCAATAATGATAGAAAGTTTTCAGACCGGCACGTCGCCGAGATTGTTTGGGAGTGCAGTCCATAGTGGATTTACTTAACTTTAGCCACGTGTTGCAGTGATATATAGCGTACCGAGTTAATTATCGAGAAACCATAGGGTCTGTTGACGCAACGCAATGGCGGTGTTTTTGGTCAAAAATCCCCGTCTGCGGCGTTAAAAATGCTCGCAAGGTGTTCAATCTTGCTGCGCTTTTTGCCTTGCGTACCCGGTTTTTACCTCTTGAATTGACAATCTAAGTGCAACAAATGCGAAGAGGTGCCCATAAAGCA
>NZ_JAUNHL010000071.1 GCF_030523955.1 Neisseria sp. | reverse complement strand
GTGCTTATGAGGTGCTGTTTCGAAAAACGTTGCGCTTGGTTTGACAATTCAAGGGCAAAAACCGCGTATGCAAGGCAAAAAGCACAGCAAGGTTGAACACCTTGCGAGCATTTTAGCTTCGCAAGTCCGCTACGCTACCTAACGCCGCAGACGGGTTTTTTTGACCAAAAACACCGCCGTTGCGTTAATTGTCGACAGACCCTAAGACACCGTACGGCTGTTAGACTGAACGCTTATTTTATGAAGCCCTGCCCTTTTACCCATTCCATCATTTCGGCTTCCACTTCCTCGGCACTGCCGGGGTTATCGATGCGCACGCCGGCTTCGTCTGCGCCCAATTCTTCGAGAATCGCCATTTGCGAATCGAGCATATCCGCTTTCATATAGTGCCCTTTGCGCGCCATCATGCGCGCGAGGTTCACTTCATACGGCGGGGCGAGGTGGATAAACACCACCCTGCCCTCGGCTTCGCGCAGAATGTCGCGGTATTGGCGTTTGAGCGCCGAGCAGGTAACGATGCTGTAAGGCTTGCCCGCACGCGCCTGCGCGGTCATCCAATCGCGCAGGTTGCGCAGCCACGGGTAGCGGTCTTCGTCGGTGAGCGGAATGCCTGCACCCATTTTGTCGCGGGTTTCCTGCGTGTGGAACTCGTCGCCCTCGGCATAAGGGCATTGGAAATACTGTTGCAGGGTCAGGGCGGCGGTGGTTTTACCGCAGCCGCACACGCCCATCAGCACGAAATGTACGGTATCCATGATATTGCTCCTTTACTTACTTTACTTATAAGATGCTGAACGCAAGGGCGGAAAGTGCGAAGCCGATGGCGGCAATCAGGGTTTGGTTAACCGTCCAGGTTTTCAGCGTGGTGGGCACGTCCATATCGAGCAGGCGGCCGACCAGCCAGAAGCCGGAGTCGTTGAAATGGCTCACGCCCACGGAACCGGCGGCGGTGGCCAAAACAATGCAGGCGAGCTGCCAGTCGCTGTATCCGGCGGCGGCTACGGCAGGCGCCATCAGCGCGGCGGCGGTGGTTAAGGCAACTGTGGCCGAACCTTGTGCGATACGCAAAGCCAGCGCCACCAAAAAGCAGCCCAACAGCACGGGAATGCCCAAATGGCCCATGCTGTCGGCCAAAGCCTGGCCGATGCCCGAAGCGCGCAACACGCCGCCGAACATACCGCCGGCACCGGTAATCAGAATCACCGAACACACGGGGCCTAATGCGCCGTCTACCGTTTTTTCCAAAGCTGAAGCTTCCTCGCCGCGTTTGCGGCCGAGCACAAACATGGCCACCAACACCGAAATCAGCAGCGCAATGGGGGTGGAGCCTATCATGCGCAGGGTCTGCACCCAGCCTTCATCGGCGCTCACCACTTTTTCGGCAATCAGCGTGGCCAAACCGGTGTTTAAGAAAATCAGCAGCATGGGAATCAGCATGATGCCGATAACCGTGCCGGCTTTGGCCGGCTCTTGCGGCGGGTCGTCGTCTTGTTTGCCGCCGCTCAAAATATCAGGCACGGGCACGGCGAATTTGCGGTCGAGCACTTGGCCGAGCAGATAACCGCTGAAATACCAGGTAATCACCGCCAGCGGCAGGCCGAGCAGCAGCACATGGCCGATGTTGGCGCCGTAAAATTCAGAGGCCGCAATCGGGCCGGGGTGCGGCGGCAGGAAAACGTGCATCACCGAAAACGCGCCGATAGAGGCCATGCCGTAAGCCAAAACATTGGCTTTCATGCGGCGGGCGGTGGCAAACACAATCGGCAGCATCACCACCAAACCGGCGTCGAAGAAAATCGGGAAGCCGAAAATCAGCGAAGCCACGCCCAAAGCGAACGGCGCGCGTTTTTCGCCGAAAGTGCGGATCAGCGCATCGGCCAGCGATTGCGCGCCGCCGGAAGTTTCCACCAGGCGCCCGAGCATCGCGCCCAAGCCCACCAATAGCGCCACGCTGCCGAGTGTGCCGCCGAAGTTTTTTACCAGCACATCGTTCACGATGCTGCCCATCGGCAGCCCGGTGGCAATGGCGGTAAGCAGGCTGGCAATCATCAGCGTAAGCAACGCGTGCACGCGGAATTTGATGATTAATATCAAAATCAGCAGGATGGCGCCCGCCGCAATGCCGAGCAGCGTGCCCGTGCTTAAAGTTTGCGTCCAATTCTCCATGATTTGAGTCCTCTATAAATTATTTACGCCGCAATACACCAAAGCTACAGCGCCACCGCTGGGACCGGCCACTGCGGACGCGGGTATTATGACCGAAAACCGATCAATTTATCGTTTTCTTTACAATGAAAACAGCGAAAATTGATAAAGCTCAGAATGAAGCAAGCAAGATGCCTGTCTGAAAACTTTTCCCGCAACAAAAATCAGTTTTCCGGCCTATTCTTTGCTTTCAGACAGGCCTATGCATCGCCCCTAGCGATATAATCCCCTCATCATCATTTCCGTCTTTCTATCGCTTCAAACAAAGGAACACAAGCCCATGCCTGCCTCACCGCTACTTTGCGGCCGCGGCCTCACGCGCCTGACCGATAACGGCCGCATCTTGCTGCACCCTGCCGACCTTACCGTTTGCGCAGGTGACCGTATCGGCGTACAAGGTGCATCGGGAAGCGGAAAAAGTGTTTTATTACGCACCCTCGCCCTGCTCGATTGGCCCGACAAAGGCCAGTTGCTTTGGCAGGGTAAAACGGTAAACGGCGCAACGGAAGCACAAATTTACCGCACCCGTGTAGCCTATGTGCGCCAACAGCCGGCTCTGATTGCCGGCAGCGTAGCCGACAATCTCTCTATTCCGTTCACCCTGAAAGCTTATAAAAACCGCCGCCAAGATATGGCCTCCATTGATAAAATGCTCTCGGCCATCGGTCGCGAGCACGCGTTTCTGAATGCAGACAGCGCCAATCTTTCCGGCGGCGAAGCACAACTGGTCTGCCTGATGCGCGTGTTGCAGCTCAATCCCCGGCTGCTGTTACTGGACGAGCCGACCTCTGCGCTTGATCCCGAAGCGGCGGCGGCGGTAGAAGCACTGATACGCGGCTGGCAGCAAACGCGTCGGGATAATGATGAGCACGAAGGGGCTTATATTTGGATTTCGCACAGTCCCGATCAGCTAGCCCGCATCGCAGATCAAATCTGGACAGTGCATCAAGGCGTTTTAAGTACAAAGGCGTAACATGGATAAAATAACTTGGACCGATTTAGGCATCGCCTCGGTATTGGTGTGCATCAGTTTGGCCATCTCACTGTGTTTGCGCTTGGGGCTGGCCAGACGCATCGGCATCGCGGCCGTCCGCACCGTGATTCAGCTCACAGCCATCGGCATGATTCTGAAGCACGTTTTCCAAGCCCAGCATCCTCTTTGGATTGTCGTGATTGCACTGGTGATGACCCTCACCGCCGGTCTCACCGCAGGCGGGCGCGGGCGCTACGGCTATCGGGGCTTGCGGCGCGATGCCTTATTAACGATGTGGGCTACCTCTTGGATAGTGGCCGCCATCGGCTTTTACGGCGTATTACACATCAAACCTTGGTACGATCCGCAATATGTCATACCGATTTTAGGGATGATTCTGGGCAATACTTTAAGCACGGTCGCTCTCACCTTTGACCGGCTTTTGCAAATGATTGCGCAACAGCGCGGCCAGATTGAAATGTTGCTTTCGCTCGGCGCCACGCCGTGGGAAGCTTTTCAAGACATCGCTCGCCAATCTGTCGGCGCCGGCATGCTGCCCACCATCAACAGCATGAGCGTGGTCGGCATCGTCAGCCTGCCCGGCATGATGACCGGCCAAATACTTGCCGGCGGAGATCCCGAACAAGCGGTTCGCTACCAGATTGTGATTATGTTTTTTATGTGCGCCGCCTCCGCACTCGGGGGCATTTTGGCCGCTTGGCTGGTTTTCCGCCGCTTTTTTAGCAAAAACGCCTGTTTTTTACCGCAAAAATTACAACGCCATTGATAGCGCAATGAAGCAGATATCTTTCACATCCAGCCTTTCGTTGGCAAAAAACCATACGGAATCTGAGGTTTTTTTGACTTGCGGATAATTTTGATAATTATTATCATAAAGAACCAATCTGACAGTCTTACCGGAAGGAGCCTGCTATGGCCTATACCCTGCCCGAACTCGGCTACGCTTATGATGCGCTGGAGCCGTATTTCGATGAAATGACCATGACCATCCACCACAGCAAACATCACCGTGCCTATGTAGACAACGCCAATGCCGCGCTGGAAAGCTTGCCGGATTTTGCCGCGCTCGGCGTGGAAGAACTGATCGGCCGTTTGAGCGAATTGCCGGCCGACAAACAAACCGTTTTGCGCAATCATGCCGGCGGCCACGCCAACCATAGTTTTTTCTGGAAAAACCTCAAACAAGGTACCCGGCTGCAAGGTGAATTGAAACAGGCCATCGAGCGTGATTTCGGCTCTGTGGAAGCTTTTCAGGCGGAGTTTGAAAAAGCCGCCGCCAGCCGCTTCGGCTCCGGCTGGGCTTGGCTGGTACTCGACGGCGGCCGCCTCAAAGTGGTTTCCACCGCCAACCAAGACAGTCCGCTGATGGGTGAAGCGGTAGCCGGTTGCCAAGGCTATCCGTTAATCGGCCTTGATGTTTGGGAACACGCTTATTATTTGAAATATCAAAACCGCCGCCCCGATTACATCAAAGCTTTCTGGCACGTGGTGAACTGGGACGAAGCCGCCAAACGATTTGCCTCGCAAACTGCTTAATGGATGGTAAAAAAATGCCTGTCTGAAAAGTTTTTCAGACAGGCATTTTCATTTTTATAGTTTATAGGCAATTACATTTAAACCACCTCTAGCGGATCATTTCCCTTCCGGCTCAACCTGCCGCTGTTGCGGCAATTGTCCTGCTTTCCCGTTTGCATGATGCCGCCATTTGTCCAACAGCAGATACACGACCGGCGTGGTATAAAGCGTGAGCAATTGGCTTAACACCAAACCACCGGCAATCGAAATGCCCAATGGGGTGCGCAATTCGGCACCGTCCCCGCGTGCGAGCGCCAACGGCAATGCGCCGAAGAGTGCGGCCAAAGTGGTCATCATAATCGGGCGGAACCGCAGCAAACAAGCTTGGAAAATGGCTTGCCGCGGGCTTAAGCCCTGTTCGCGCTCGGCTACCAGCGCGAAATCCACCATCATGATGGCGTTTTTCTTCACAATGCCGATTAGCAGCAAAATACCGATTAGGGCAATAACATCGAACTGGCTGCCGAACATCATCAGGGCGAGCAAGGCGCCGACTCCGGCCGAGGGCAGCGTAGATAAAATGGTAACCGGATGAATCAGACTCTCGTATAACATACCCAACACCAGATACACCGCCAGCAATGCCATCGCAATCAGAAAAGGCTGGCTGGAAAGCGACTGCTGGAAGGTTTGCGCGGTGCCTTTAAAACCGCCGATGATGGTGCCGGGCAGGCCGATCTGGCTAACGGCGCGTTCGATATCGGCGGTAATGTCGGACAAGGCGATGCCCGGTTGCAGGTTAAACGATAAAGTGGCGGCGGCAAAACCGCTCTGGTGGTTTACTGAAAGTGCTTTGGCTGCGGGCACCCAGCTGGCAAAAGCCGATAAAGGTACGGCTTCACCCTGATTGTTGTTGACATACACCGCATTGAGCCCTTCCGGCGTTTGCAGGTATTGCGAATCGAGCACCATCACCACGCGGTATTGGTTGAGCGGCCGATAGAGGGGGGAGACTTGGCGCTGGCTGAACGCATCGTTCAATACTGCGTTCACGCCCGCTTGGGTGACGCCCAATCTGGCCATTGCATCGCGGTTGAATTGCAATTCGGTGGTCAGCCCTTTACCGTCCAAATCACTGTTTACCTGAGTGATACCCGGTATTTGCTGCAAAATCTGCAACACTTTGGGCACCCATTCGCGCAACTGCTCCAAATTGTCGCCTTGCAAGGTATATTGGTATTGCGCACTGCTGCTTCGCCCGCCGACGCGAATATCCTGTGCAGCCTGCAAATAGAGGCTGGCACCGGGCTCGTCAGCCAATTTGCCGCGCAAACGCCGTATTACCTGTTCGGCGCTGTCTTGCCTTTCAGACAGGGGTTTGAGCGCAACAAACAAGCTGCCGGAATTGCTGGAACTGCTGCCTATGGTACCCATGACGTTTTCTACCGCCGGATCTTCCCCCACCACTTTCATAAACCGCTTGAGCTTCTCGTTCATCGCCTGAAACGAAGTGGACTGGTCGGCGCGTATGCTGCCCATCAATACGCCGGTATCTTGTTGCGGGAAAAAACCTTTGGGTACGATATTGAACAGCCACACATTCAAGGCCACGGTAGCACCCAACACCAGCAGCATCAGACCGCTGTGTTCCAAGGCCCAAGCGAGGCTTTTGCGGTAGCCATCGAGCATGGTGTTTACCGCTTTTTCACTCAAGCGCGCCAGATAAGAAGGCGACTTTTGTTCGCTTAACGGCTTGAGCCAGCGCGCGCACAACATGGGCGTGGTGGTGAGCGAAACCACCAGCGAAATCAAAATGGCTGCCGATAAAGTAACGGCAAACTCATGCAGCAAGCGGCCGACTATGCCGCCCATCAGTAAAATCGGGGTGAACACCACCACCAGCGAGACGCTCATCGACACTACGGTAAAAGCCACTTCTTTTGCACCGATAACAGCGGCTTCCAGCGGCGGCTTGCCCTCTTCGATATGGCGGGCGATGTTCTCCAACACCACCACCGCATCATCGACCACAAAACCAGTAGCGATGGTCAGCGCCATCAAGCTGATGTTGTTGAGCGAAAAATCCAGCAGGTACATCACGGCAAAGGTGCCGACCAGCGACACGGGCACGGTAACCGCCGGAATCATCGTGGCACGCAGATTGCGAAGAAACAGGAACACCACCATCACCACCAAACACACCGACAAAAGCAGCGCATGCTCCACTTCGCGCAACGATGCGCGGATGGTCGGGCTTCTGTCCATCACCACTTTCATATTGATGGCAGCCGGAATTTCCTGCTGCAAACGCGGCACGGCTTCGCGGATGCGGTCTACCGTATCGATGATATTGGCACCTGGCTGGCGGAACACCACCAGCATAATGGCAGGTTCGTTATTGAGCATGCCCATATTGAGCACGTTGCTGACGCTGTCTTCCACCTTGGCCACATCGGCCAGCCGGATGGCCGCACCGTTTTGATAATTCACAATCAGCGGCAGATAATCGGCCGCTTGGGTGAGCTGGTCGTTGGTTTGGATCTGGTACGCTTGCCCGTGTTGCTCGACATAACCTTTCGGGCTGTTGTTATTGGCTGAAGAGAGCGTGCTGCGTATGTCTTCCAAATCCAGATTATAGTGAGCAAGCTGAGTGGGATTGACCGCCACCCTTATCCCCGGCTGTGCACCGCCGCCGACGGCTACGTCTCCCACGCCGGGAATCTGCAACAGTTTCTGGGAAATAATGCTGTCGGCCGCATCATACATCTGTGCACGGCTCATCGAATCGCTGGTCAGGCCGAGTATCATAATCGGCGAGTCGGCAGGATTAACTTTACGGTAGGTCGGATTGGCCGGCAATGCAGGCAGCATACTGCGTGCAGCGTTAATCGCCGCCTGCACTTCGCGCGCCGCACCGTCGATGTCCCTGCCCAAATCAAATTGCAGGGTGATGCGCGTGGTACCGAGCGAACTGGAAGAGGTAATTTCGGTAACCCCCGCTATCCGACCGAGCGTGCGCTCCAACGGCGTGGCGACCGTAGCGGCCATGGTTTCCGGGCTGGCACCGGGCTGGCGGGCGGAAACCGAAATGGTCGGGAAGTCCACTTGCGGCAAAGGCGCAACCGGTAACAAGCGGAAGGCCGCCGCGCCCAACAACAACACCGCCAGCGTCAGCAGCGTGGTAGCGACGTGGCGTTTGATGAAGGGAGAAGAGATATTCACGATACCGCCCCCGCCGTATCCTGCGGCCGCTTGCCTTTATTGCGTCGCGCCGCCAACCGGTCGAACCACAAATAAATCACCGGCGTGGTAAACAGGGTTAAAACCTGGCTCAATAATAAGCCGCCTATCATGGTGATCCCCAAGGGTTGGCGCAATTCGGAACCCATTCCGCTGCCCAATACCAACGGTACCGCACCGAACAATGCGGCGAAAGTAGTCATCAGAATCGGCCGCAAACGCAAGCGGCAGGCTTCGAAAATAGCCTGCTCGGGCGCCATTCCCTGTTCCCGCTCTGCCGCCAGCGCAAAATCAATCATCATGATGGCGTTTTTTTTCACGATGCCGATTAAGAGAATAATGCCGATGATGGCTATCACGCTCAAATCTTTGCCGGTCAGCATCAGTGCCAGCAAAGCCCCGATGCCCGCCGAAGGCAATGTCGAGAGGATGGTAACCGGATGGATATAGCTTTCATACAGCACGCCCAACACGATATACATGGTTACTATCGCAGCCAGCACCAACCACAGGGTATTGCTGAGCGAGGCTTGGAAGGCCATCGCCGCACCTTGGAACTGGGTACGGATGCTGCCGGGCATCTTCAATTCCGCTTCCGTCTGGCGAACCAAATCCACCGCTTCTTCGAGCGATACGCCTGATGCCAAGTCAAACGACACCGTGCTTACCGGAAATTGTCCCAAATGGTTAATCGACAGATAGGTTTTGCGCTCTTCCAGTGTGGCAATGGCCGACAAGGGCACGGGCGTTCCCGAAGCGGTTGCCACATAAATACCGGCCAAACCGTCTATGCCTGTCTGAAAGCGCGGGGCGGCTTCGAGCACCACTTTATATTGATTGGTTTGGGTGAAAATGGTGGAAATCAAGCGTTGGCCAAAGGCATCGTAAAGCGCGTTGTTCACATCCGACATGCTGACGCCCAATCGCGACGCGGTGGTTCTGTCTACGTTCACATAAGCCTGCAAGCCTTCATCCTGCCAGTCGCTGCTCACGTTTTTCAGCTGCGGCAACTTCTTCAACGCCGCAACCAGTTTAGACACCCACTGCGACAACTCCGCCGTATCCGGCGATTGCAAGGTGAAACGGTAAGGATTGCGACTGGTGGCGGTTTCTATCGTCAAATCCTGTACCGGCTGGATAAACATCTCGGGCATTTGCGGTAAATCCGCTACCGTTTGCCGCATACGCGCCATCACTTCGTTGATGTTGCCGCGTTCGGCTTTGGGTTTGAGGGTAATCTGCATCCTGCCGCTGTTGAGCGTGGGATTCACCCCGTCGCTGCCGACAAACGAAGCGATATTGTCCACCGCCGGATCTTCCATCAGCTTATCGGCCAATTGCTGCTGCATCTTCACCATCGCCTGATAGGAAACACTTTGCGGCGCCTGGGTAACCACTTGCAAAGCACCGGTATCCTGCAAAGGAAAAAAACCTTTGGGCACTGCGATATACAGCAGCACGGTCAGCACCATGGTCGCCAGTGTAACCAGCAGTGTAGCCCTCTGGTGTTTCAATACCCAGGCAAGCACGCGTGCATAAGCATCGGAGAGTTGGTCGAAAAACTCACCTGAAACCCGATAAAAACGGCTTTGTTCTTGCTGCGGCAGGTGTTTAAGCAGGCGCGAGCACATCATCGGCGTGAGTGTGAGCGACACCACCGCCGAAATCAGTATCGCCACCGACAAGGTAATCGCAAATTCGCGGAACAAGCGCCCGATGACATCGCCCATAAACAGCAACGGAATCAACACGGCAATCAGCGAGAGCGTGAGCGAGATAATGGTAAACCCGATTTGCTTGGCGCCCTTGAGCGCCGCCTGCATCGGCGTTTCCCCCTCTTCCAGATAGCGCTCGATGTTTTCAATCATCACGATCGCATCGTCCACCACAAAACCGGTGGCAATGGTCAACGCCATCAGGCTCAGGTTATTCAATGAAAAACCCAGCAGATACATCACGGCAAAGGTGCCGACCAGCGAAATCGGTACCGCTACCGCAGGGATAAAAGTCGCGCGCCAGTTGCGCAAAAACAGGAAAACCACCATCACCACCAAGCCCACCGCCAGCACCATCTCGAACTGCACATCGTTAACCGAAGCGCGAATGGTTTGGGTGCGGTCGCCCAGTACTTCTACGTCGACCGAGGCAGGCAAACTGTTTTCCAACTCGGGCAGTAATTGCTTGATGCTGTCGGTAACCTCGATCACATTGGCGCCCGGTTGGCGCTGCACATTGAGGATAATCGCCTGCCGCCCGTTGGCCCAAGCACCAAGGCGGCTGTTTTCCGCCGCTTCCACCACGTCGGCCACTTCACCCAAGCGTACCACACTGCCGTTTTCGGCTTTTAAGATTAACTGCCGGTATTCTTCCGGCGATTTGAGTTGGTCATTACCGTCTATGGTGGCCGCCCGTGCCGGGCCGTCGAAACTGCCCTTGGCGCTGTTGATATTGCTGTTGGCCACTGCGGTTCGGATGTCCGCCAACGTCAGCCCCATCGCCGCTAATGCTTGCGGATTGGCCTGCACCCGCACCGCCGGACGCTGGCCGCCGCTGATGGTGACCAACCCGACGCCGGAAACCTGCGAAATACGGGTGGCCAAACGGGTATCGGCCAAATCCTGCAATTGAGTCAGCGGCATAGAGGGGGAAGACACCGCAATGCTGATGACCGGCGTATCGGCCGGATTCACTTTGTTATACACCGGCGGATTGGGCAAATCAGAAGGCAACAGACTGCCTGCGGCATTAATCGCTGCCTGCACTTGTTGTTCGGCCACATCCAACGCCGAATCCAAATCAAATTGCAGGGTAATCACCGACGAACCGCCGGAAGATCGGGAGGTCATTTGCTCCAAGCCCGCCATCTGGCCGAACTGGCGCTCCAGCGGTGCGGTTACCGAAGAAGACATCACATCCGGGCTGGCACCCGGATAAAGGGTAACTACTTGAATGGTCGGATAGTCGACCGCCGGCAGTGCCGATACCGGCAGCAGGCGGTAGCCGAGAACGCCGCACAGTACGATGGCCAGCATCAGCAATGCGGTGGCCACCGGTCGCAAAATAAACAGACGGGAAGGATTCATCGCCGGCACCTTTTCATCAGGGTTGCGATGAAGCAGAAGCAGCAGCCGGCTTGCCGCTTGGCACCGCAGCCGCTTGTTTGGCGCGGTCTACCGGATGGATTTTGGCACCGTTGCGCAGCTTGTCGAGGCCGTCCACCACCACCGTTTGCCCCGGCGTAACACCTTGCAGAATCTGGGTATTGAGGCCGGAAACCTCGCCGGTTTTCACCGGCACCACTTTCACCGTATTACCGGCTTCCACGAGATAAACAAAACTGCCCTCCTTGCCTGTCTGAAGAGCGGCGCTCGGCACCAATACCGCGTTATCGATTACGCCCAAATCCAGCTTCACATTCACAAATTGATTGGGAAACAGCAGCTGGTCGCCGTTTTCAAACGAAGCTTTCAAATTGAGCGTACCGGTAGCGGTATTAATCTGGTTGTCGATGGCGAGCAAAACGCCGTCAGCCAGTTTCCGGCTGTTGTTTCTATCCCACGCCTCCGCCTTTAATTGCGCCTGATTTTTACGCGCCTGCACCACCTTGGCCAAACGCTCTTCCGGCAGTGAAAACACCACATTAATCGGGTTATCCTGCGTAATCGATACCAAGCCGTTGGTATCGGAGGGAGTCACCACATTACCCGGATTCACCTGCAAAAGGCCGATACGTCCACTAATCGGCGCGGTAATACGGGTATACGACAGGTTAACTTTGGCCGCCGCCACGCTGCCTTGGTCGAGCTTAACCGTACCGGTATACTGGCGCACCAGGGCAGCTTGGGTATCGACCTGCTGGGCGGCAATCGAATTTTGCGCCTGCAAGGTTCGGTAGCGCTGCAAATCGAGTTTGGCGTTTTCCAAGAGTGCAGTATCGCGCAACAACTGTCCTTCCGCCTGCATCAGCGCCGCTTTGGCGGCACGGCTGTCCAATTCGGCCAACAACTGGCCTTTCTTCACGTAATCGCCTTCTTTGAAATACACTTTTTCCAATGTCGCGCTCACTTGCGCACGCACTACGGAAGAAGCGGCGGTGCTCACCGTACCGATCGCCTGTGCCTGTATCGGTGCACGCTGCACCACCACCGGCGCCACGCCTACTGCAGTAACACTCTCGCTGCGGCGGTTGCCGGCTGAGCCGTTCGAGGCAGAATCGTCCACCGGTTTCTGGTATGCCCACCAGATTACGCCGCCGGCGGCCATTAAAATAAGAATGGTAACCAGCCATTTGTTTTTATTAGATTTTTTATCAGAACCTGACATGTTTAGTCTCCCGTGGGCCAGTTTGGAAAAATACGGCCACCCCATTTTTACTGCCATTCGTGTGTAAAAGTTTTCTTTTATAGTGAATTAAAATAAGAATTCCAAACTTTACTCCCCCCCCCCTTACCAGCAG
>NZ_JAUNHL010000013.1 GCF_030523955.1 Neisseria sp. | reverse complement strand
TGGGCACCTCTTCGCATTTGTTGCACTTAGATTGTCAATTCAAGCTCAAAAAACCGCTTCGTAAGCATTATGACTATACGCTCTAAGTTAATCCGCTATTCTAAGTTAATCCGCTATAAAGATGAGCTGTTGGTAGAAAAAACAATGCTTTGAGGGCTTTGCAAAAAGCCGTTTTAATCCTGAATTGATCAATTTTCGTCATACTCGGGCCAAGCCCGAGCATGGCGTAAGTATTTGAAGTTCCGAAAAGAATTTTTCGAAGGTCTTTGCCTGTCTGAACGTTTCAGACAGGCATTGTTTTTCAGATTAGGGCAGCAGCGGGGTATTTTGTAAACCGGCTGTTTCGGACAGGTTGTACATGATGTTCATGTTTTGGATGGCTTGGCCGGCGGCGCCTTTCACCAGATTGTCTTGCACACTCATCAGTATCCATAAATCGCTTTCCGGTGCTTGTTGCACGCTGATGCGGCAGATGTTGGCGCCGCGCACGCTGCGGGTTTCCGGAGTGCTGCCGTAAGGCATGACGTCGACGAAAGGACTCTCGCGGTAGAAGTTGTTCAGCAGTGCGAGCGGGTCGGTACCGTTTTTCAGGTGCACATAGGTGGTGGCGTGCATGCCGCGTATCATCGGGGTGAGGTGGGGAACGAACACAAAGCCGTCGGCTATACCCGCTTGCAGCCGATTGATGGTTTGCTTGATTTCGGGCAGATGGCGGTGGCCGGCGACACCGTAGGCTTTGAAGTTGTCGCCCGCTTCGCAAAACAGGGTGCCTACGCTGGCTTTGCGGCCGGCACCGGATACGCCGGATTTGCAGTCGGCAATCAGCGGCATGCCTTCTTGCAGTACGCCGGCTTTCAATAAAGGCAGCAGGGCGAGCGAGACGCAGGTGGGGTAGCAGCCGGGTACGGCGATCAGGCGGGCTTGTGCGATGGCGTCGCGGTTCATTTCGCAAAGGCCGTAAACCGCTTCTTTGAGGGTTTCGGTACTGCTGTGGGTGTGTTTGTACCAATGCTCCCATACGGGTACGTCTTGCAGGCGGTAATCGGCGGAGAGGTCGATCACGCGTACGCCTTTTTCCAATAGTGCGGGGGCATCCTGCATGGCGACGCCGTGCGGGGTGGCGAAGAAGACGACGTCGCAATTTTCCAGCCCGGCTTCATCGGGGGTTTGGAAATGTAGGTCGTAAACATGGCGCAGGTTGGGAAAGTAATCGGCGATGTGTATGCCGGCTTCGCCGCGGCTGGTAATGGCGGTGACTTCGGCGTGAGGGTGGCCGGCCAGAAGGCGCAAGAGTTCGACGCCGGTATAGCCGGTGGCTCCGACGATGCCGATTTTGATTTTGGGCAAAGCGCTCATGTTGTGTATCCTTTTTTGCTGTTGTCATTCAAAAAGCAGAATGGAAGTGTAATCGGATAATGCCTGTCTGAAAAGACTGTTGTGTTTGCGGATGGTTGTACGGGCGCCTGCATTTCGATAACGCCGGCGGGATAGATGTTAAAACAGTCGGATGAATGGAAAAAATAGAACGAAGGATGGAAGGAAAAAGGCCTGTCTGAACCGGATTCAGACAGGCCTTTAGGGCATCTCGTCAGAAATGCTTGCGACGGCAGGTGCGGATTTTAACCAAAAATGCCGTCGCAACGTTTTCTGGCGGTACCTCTTGGTATGGCAAGTAGCAAGATATACCGGTAAAAAACGTTTCAGCCTGCTTTGCCGTCGATGCGCGGTTGTGTGAGCCAAGGCAGATAGCGGTAGATATACAGCACTAGGGCGGCGGCAAACAATACGGCGGAGAGGCGCATGCTGTGCAGATAGGCGGTAGTGTTGACTGCTACCAAGGCGGCGGAAGCGGCGCGGCAGAGGGCGGCAGCCAGCATCAAAACGAATGCGGCAGTCATCGGTTTGGGTACGGGATAGAGCGGCCGGCCGGTGTGGCCAAGTGCGGTGCGTACCATCATGCCCAGCGTTAACAGGCCGATGCCGCCTACGGCAATCAGGTGTACGCCCATATTGGTGAGGATGTAGGATTTCATCCATTGCGATACGCCCAATACCGCCAAACCCAGCGATGCAAACAGATAGCCGGCAAACAGTACCCATAATAAAGGTTCGCGCAATACGCCTTTTTCAAACCAGCGTACGGTTTGTACCAAGCCGAGCAGGCCGGCGGCCACGGCGCAGAGGGCGGCCAACGCGGGAAACAGTTGCAGCATGGTCGATAAGGCGGCGGTTAACGGCAGCAAAAGAGCGGCGAATGCCGTCCATTTCGGATTGGCAACTTGCGCAGTATTGAGGCGGCGGGAGGTGAAAAAGGAAATGATGCGGGTGCCGATCAGGCCGATAAAACCGCTTACCATAAACAAGCCGGCGAGCAGGCCGTTGAACAGTGCGCTGCCGTCAAACAGCGGTTGTGTCAAATATAGATGGAATACGGCGTGCGACAAACCGAAGGCCGCTAAGGCAACCACGGCGATATAGTTGTTGCCGTTGCGGCTTTTGATTACCGGTGCCGCCATCAGGGCAGCCGCCAGCCAGAAGAAGGCGGTGCCGGCGATGCCGCTGACGGCAGCGCCTTGCGGGAATAAGGTGGCAATGCGTGCAATCAGCCACAAACCGACCAAGCCGGCCAGCCGGGCGCCGCGTACCGGTGGTTGGCCGGTCCAAGTGGCTACGGCGGTTAACAGAAAGGCAACGACGATGGCGCCGGCATAGCCCCAAATCATTTCGTGGGCATGCCAGAAATAAGCAGGCAATTGCAGGGTACTGTACCAGCCGAAGCTCCACATTAAAATGGAAACCGCGCCGTAGAGGGCGGCCAGCAGATAAAGCGGGCGGAACGCCATTGCGAAAACAGGGTGTTTGAGCATGATGATTCTCTTGATTAAGGGCTTTTCCATTTTTTCAGACAGGCATTCGGATCGTAATGCCTGTCTGAAAAACAAAAGAGATACGGATTTTATAAAATAAGCAACAAGGTTTGAAAGGTTCGGATACGAATCGGATAGGGAATGCGCTTAGCTTTCGGTTGGCAAACAGCCATGCCAAATTTCCGGTGGATTTAAAGCGCATACTTTGCCAGCGCTTCAAACAATTCGCGCTCTTCAAAGCGCACATGATCGCGCAAACGTTCCGCCAGCATGTTTTGCCATTGCGGTTCGCCATATTGCGGCTGGCTTAACAGTTCGCGCAAAGCGGTATGGTCGCGCTCAAAACGCAGGCGCAGGTTGTGATCCGGCAGTTTTTGCCAAAGCGGGGCGAATTGTTGCTCTTCTCGGGTAAAGTGTTCCAGTAAATCGCGACTGTGGTTGCGGATGTCTATGCTGTGGTCGGCTTGCGGATCGCGTAAAATACGGGCGGCCATCGCCAGTGTATGATGGTGGTCGTGGGAAAGTTCGATGAGGGTTGCGTGGCGTTTCATAAAGGATTCCTGAATCGGCGGCGCCGGTTTGGCTGGAGTAGTAATTTCTAGAGTAAATATTTCTTTCCATGCTTAACCGGATAAAACGTTTGATTTAAAATCGCTTTGCCGGTTTTAGTTTGTGTGGGTATGAATTTGCCGTTAGGCTGTGTGCGCATCGGGGTAAACGATAAATAGCGTGGTAAACGGCGGCAAATCGTATATTTAAACTTTCATCTATTATGAAACTTATTAGGGGTAACCGCAATGTATTTGACCCAGTACACTGATTATGCGCTGAGGGTATTGATTTATGCCGCGGCCAATCAGGATAAATTAGTCAACATCAGCTCGATTGCCGAGGCTTACGGTATTTCCAAAAGCCATCTGATGAAAGTCGTTACGGCTTTGGTAAAAGCCGGTTTTCTTGAAGGCGTGCGCGGCAAGGGCGGCGGATTGCGGCTGGGAAAACCGGCGGAAGAAATCTGTATCGGAGAGGTGGTGCGCGAGTTGGAGCCTTTTCCGATTGTCGAATGTATGGGAAGCAACGGCAATTGTATTCTAACGCCAAGCTGCCGTTTTGCCGGTGTTTTAAACGGTGCGTTGCAGCAGTTTCTTCATTATCTGGACGGCTATACATTGGCCGATTTAATGAATCAGCCTTTGCGCGACAAATTGATCGAGCCGCCCAAATAGAAGCAATGCCTGTCTGAAAAGATGTTTCAGACAGGCATTTCTGCTACACTCAGGCCGATTTGTATTACTTGTCAATTTAATGTCTAACGGGTTTGATTTTATGACAACACCTAAAAAACTGGTTATCGCCAGCCGCGAAAGCAAATTGGCCTTATGGCAGGCCGGGCACATCAAAGCCCAATTGGAAGCGCTGTATCCCGAATGCGAAGTCAGCATTTTGGGGATGACTACGCGCGGCGACCAGATATTGAACGTTACCTTGTCGAAAATAGGCGGCAAAGGGCTGTTTATTAAAGAACTGGAGCAGGCGCTGGCAGACGGACGCGCCGATTTGGCGGTACATTCGATCAAAGACGTGCCGATGGAATTGCCGCACGGTTTTACACTGGCGGCGATTGGCGAACGCGCCAGCCCGTTTGATGCCTTTGTTTCCAACCGTTACGAGAGCTTGCAGGATTTGCCGGCAGGCGCGGTGGTCGGGACTTCCAGCCTGCGCCGCGAAGCGCTGTTGCGCGCACGTTTCCCGCATTTGGTGGTCAAACCCTTGCGCGGCAACCTGCAAACCCGTTTGGGCAAGCTGGATAATGGCGAGTACGATGCGATTATTCTGGCTAAAGCCGGGCTGGAGCGGCTGGGCTTGCACGACCGCATCCGCGATACCTTAAGCGAACAAGAGAGCTTGCCCGCTGCGGGGCAGGGCGCTTTGGGCATCGAAATCGCCGCCCACCGCCTGGATTTGCTGGAAGTGCTTAACCCGCTCAACCATCCGCAAACCCATGCCTGCGTGAGTGCCGAACGTGCCTTGTCGCGCGCCTTGGACGGCAGTTGCCAAGTACCTTTGGCGGCTTATTGCACGGAACAAAACGGTATGTTGAGGTTGCGCGGTTTTGTCGGCCGGCCGGACGGCAGCGAAATGTTGGAAGCAGAAGGAGAAGCGGCCATAGCTTATGCCGAAGAATTAGGCCGCAGAGTGGCCGAAAAACTAGCCGATGCCGGTGCCAAAACCTTGATTCAATCGATTCTGGCCGAACAGAAGCAGTAAAGCTGAATAAAAGTAAATGCTTTGTACGAGATGAAATTTGAGGATAAATGCCTGTCTGAACAGGAAAAAGGCGCACCGGTAATCTTAATTGTCCGCACGCAAGGGCGGCAGACGGCTGATACGGAAGTTTGCCGTGCCGCCGGCTGGCGGCCCTTATGGTTCAGCCCGCAAAAAATTGAACCGCAGGCAGCGGCGCTGGCGGACTTGCCGGCGCAATACGTCGGGGCAGATGCGGTATTTTGGGTAAGCCCCGGTGCGGTTCAGACAGGCATAGCCGCCTTGTCTGCCGAAGATTACCGCAACAAACCCAATATTGCGGTTGGCCGGGCGACGGCACAGGCTTTGCGCGAAGCCGGTTGCCGGCAGGTGATTGCGCCGGCAGACGGGCAGGACAGCGAAGCGGTATTGCGCCTGCCATTCTGGCAGCAGCAAATTGCCGGCAGATTATTGATTGTAAGCGGCGAAGGCGGGCGCAATTTATTGGCGGCTGTATTGGCCGAACGTGGTTGGCAGGTGGTACGCGCCGCCGTTTACCGGCGCGAGCCGCAAGCTTTGGATTGGGCGGCCTACCGTGCCGCAAAGCCGCTTGCGGCTTGGGTAACTTCCGCCGAACTCGTGCGCTTGCTGTTTGGGCAAGCGCCGCCCGAATTGGCGCAAAGTTTAAAATCCTTGTTATACTTAGTGCATCACTCTAAAATCGCCGAGGCCCTTTATCAGGCCGGTGCCACTCAAGTAGAGGTGGTCGAACGGCTGGATGAACACTTTCTGAAATCGTTACACGGAGCACAAAACCGATGAGCGAAGATAATCAGCAAAAAAATACGCTGCCGGAAGAAACGGAGCGGAATGTCATTACCGTCGACAGCGGCGGAAATGCGCATCGGCCGTCAGAATCCGACAGACAACCGCAAAAACACGAAACGCCAGAAGTTGCGGATTCAGCCGAAACCCGGCATTCCGCCCCTTATTCTAAAAACAACCAGACAGGAACCCCCATGACAGAGCCCAGTAAAAACGAACAAAACGCCGCCCCGACAGTTGCGCCGGTGGTGATCAAACAATCCGGCGGCAAAGGCTTGGCGGCAGGCGCCTTGATTTTGGCGCTATTGGGCTTGGGCGCCAGCGGTTTCTTGTTTGTACAGGGGCAGAATGTTTTAAAAAATCAAGAGCTCAATGTCGAGAACAAGCTGGATAAAGCGGCTTTGGGCGAGAGTAACAATGCCAGTATGCTGCAAGAAACACTGCGCCGCCAAAGCCAGATCGAAGCGGCGATCGGCCAGCTTGGCGGAGCGGCCAAGCAGAATGCAGAGGCCATTGCCAATACGCAACGCGCTTATCAGGAGTTGCTGAAAAGCAGGGTGAATTGGGTGGTGGACGAAACCGAATCCACATTGAACACCGCTGCACAACAGCTGATGCTGTCGGGTAACGTACCGGTAGTGATTAATGTTTTACAAAGCGTGGAAGGCCGCCTGAACCGTTTCGATCAGCCGGAATTGCTGCCGATTAAGCAAGCCGTCAGCAGCGATTTGGCCGCTTTGAAAAACCGCCCTTATGTCGACGTATCGAGCGCGTCGCTACGCTTGAACCGTTTGGAGACTGCGGTAGCCAGCCTGCCCTTGTCGGTGGACAGTACGCTTCAGCCGAGCAAAGCCGCTGCTGCTGCCGAAGCACAAGCCCAAACAGGTGCTTCTTGGTGGGAAAATGCTTGGGATAAAACCTTAAACAGCCTCAAAGGCTTGGTGGAAGTCCGCAAGATCAACAGCAATGACGCGATGCTGATTTCGCCGGAGCAGGCTTATTTCGTTCGCGAAAACCTGCGTTTGCGCCTATTGGATGCGCGCACTTCGCTGATGCAGCGCAACGGTGAAATTTATCAGGCCGATTTGAACGATGCAGAAGCAGCGGTGAAGCAATATTTCGATGTGAATTCGCCGGCTACGCAGTCATGGTTGAAAGAATTGGGCGAACTGAAAGCGCTTGATATCCGCTCGATTTCCGATGATGCGCTGAAAGCCAGTATCGCAGCCGTGCGCAGTTATCAAGACAGCGTACGGGTAGGCAGCATTGATGTCGGTTCTGCTGCCAGCCCGGTGCAGAGCGCTTCCGCACCGGCAGCTGCCAGCGCACCTGCCGCTTCGGCTTCTGCGCCGGCTGCTTCTGCGCCGCCAACCCAAGCTTCCGAGCCGGCAAAAGCCGCCGCTTCTGCCGCTCCCGCTTCTGCGGCCAAGCCGGCTGATAAAGCACCGCAAAGCCAACAGCCGGCTAAACCCGCTGCACCCGCCGCCGGTGTGAAAGGGGATCAAGCATGAAAGGCCTGATTTGGACGATTATTCTTTTTGCCGTTGCCGCCGGATTGGCAGTTGCCGCCAGCATTTATAGCGGTAATGTTTATATTGTGGCCGAACAGACCATGATACGCATCAATCTGATTGCCTTTATCATCGGCTTGCTGGTTTTGGTGGCGGTACTGTATCTGCTGTTCGGGCTGTTGGCCGGTATATTGAACGTGCCGGGCCGTATGCAGCGTTTCGGTACTGCGCGCAAGGGCCGCAAAGCAACGGTTGATCTGAATGCCGCCGGTTTGGCCTTTTTCGAAGGTAGGTTTCAGAAAACCGAGGAGGAAGCAGCCAAAGTGCTGGCCAATAAAGAAGCGGGTGATAACCGTACGCTGGCTTTGATGTTGGGCGCACACGCGGCCGATCAGATGGACGATATCGAGTTGCGCGACCGCTATTTGCAGGAAATCGAGCATTTGCCGCAGAAACAGCAGTTATCCCGCTACCTGTTGTTGGCGGAAAGCGCCTTGAGCCGTCGCGATTATGAAGCGGCGCGCACGAATATTACCGCAGCCACCCAGATTAATCCCACGCTCACCCGCTTGGTGAAACTGCAATTGCGCTATGCGCTGGATCACGGCGATGCGGCCGAAGCTTTGGAGCGTACCGAAAAACTGCTGAAAGCCGGCGCCATTAACGAAAACGAAGCGGCGCAATATCAGGATTGGTCATACCGCCGTCTGTTGGCTTTGGCGGGCGATGCGAGCGCTTTGAAGGCCTGTCTGAAACGGATTCCGGAGAAAGAAAAAAGCAGCAGTTTGTGTGTGGCGATTGCAGAAAAATATGCGGCATTGGGTTTGTATAACGATGCTGTGGACTGGGTGGGCAAATATTATCCGCAAAACCCGCAGAGCGGTTTGTTGGCGGTATTCGTGCACAGTGTGAATTTCTTGGGCGGCCGCGAGCAGCGCAAAGCCATCGATATGGCCGAAGGCTGGTTGAAAGCCAATCCGCAGGATGCCGATTTGCTGCTTTACCTCGGCCAGCTGGCATACAGCCAGCAGTTGTGGGGCAAGGCGCAGGGTTATCTGGAAGCCAGCTTGGCCGTACGCCCTGGCATGCAGGCACGTTTGGCTTTGGCCAAGGTGTTTGACGAAACCGGCAATACGGTCAAGGCCGACGAACAGCGTATGCTGGCGCTGGAAAATGTAGCCGGACAACCGGCCGATTAAGCATGATCGCACCGATAAAATGCCTGTCTGAAAGCTTTCAGACAGGCATTTTGCTATAATAGCCGGCTTTGTAACATAAGATTAAAGAAAGCATCTGTTATGTGGTTTAAGCAAATCAGTTTTTATCCCCTCAATTTAGAAAAGCTTCCCGAATTGGAAACGCTCGCTGCCAAGCTTGGCGAAGCGGAATTTGCTCCGTGTATGGGGTTAGATTGGTTTAGCGAAGGTTTTGCCGCACCGGTTTCGTTTTCGCCCGAAACCGTATTCCCGGCCGACTACACTTGGCGGGTGGCATTGAAGAAGGAAGAAAAAGTGCTGCCTGCCGGCGTTATCCGCGATATTTTGGACGAACGCGTTGCCGAAATTCAGGAAAACGAAGGCCGCAATGTCGGCCGTAAAGAGAAGCAGGAATTGAAAGAGCAGATTACCGATGATTTGCTGCCGCGCGCGTTTACCCGCTCCAGCCGTTGCGAAGCGGTATTCGATACCCGCAACGGTTTTTTATTGGTCAACAGCGCATCACCGAATAAAGCGGACAACCTCTTGACCAAGCTGCGCGAGGCACTCGGCGGCTTGGAAGCCGGCCTGCCCAATACCAAGCAATCTCCCGCCAGCCTGATGACCGACTGGTTGCTGCGCGGTGCCTGCGAAGGCGGCTTCGAGCTCGACAGCGACTGCGAACTCAAAGGCAGCGGTGATGTGGCGGCAACGGTTAAGGTGTCGAAACAGGATTTAACCGCCGATGAAGTGGTGCAGCACGTGAAAAACGGCAAAACCGTCACCCAGCTGGGGCTGGTGTGGCGCGAACAGATTGCCTTTGTGCTCACCCAAGATTTCACTCTTAAGCGTATCCAGTATCTGGACGTATTGCAGGAAGAAGCGGAAAGCCACGGTGATGATGCCGCCAGCCTCACCTTCGCCTCGCAGATTCTGATGACCGATGCGCTTAGCACCCTGTTGCAAGAGTTGGTGGCTTATCTGGGCGGTTGGCAGGATTGATGCCAATATTGGTTTGAACGAGAAAATACGGTATCGGTGTGGTATATTGCGGTTTAAGTTAATTTCGTCACCGCCGTGCTTGTAAACGACGTTTGATGATAACCGGATGGCAAACAGTTTGGATATTGGGTTTGTAAACCGAAAATACGTCTTTAAAAATATTGAATCAGGAAATGAGCAATGAGTATTAAGTCTGACAAATGGATACGCCGCATGAGCGAAGAGCACGGCATGATCGAGCCTTTCGAGCCTAATCAGGTCAAGGAAATCAATGGGCAGAAAATCATTTCCTACGGCACTTCCAGCTATGGTTATGACATCCGCTGTGCCAATGAATTCAAAATCTTCACCAATATCAACAGCACCATCGTCGACCCGAAAAATTTTGATCCGAAAAACTTTGTTACCGTGGAAGACGACTGCTGCATTATTCCGCCCAATTCCTTCGCATTGGCACGGACAGTGGAATATTTCCGCATCCCGCGCAATGTGTTAACCGTGTGCTTGGGAAAATCCACTTACGCGCGTTGCGGCATTATTGTGAATGTCACCCCGTTCGAGCCGGAATGGGAAGGCTATGTAACCTTGGAATTTTCCAATACCACGCCGCTGCCGGCCAAGATTTATGCCGGCGAAGGTGTCGCACAGGTATTGTTTTTCGAAAGCGACGAAATATGCGAAACCTCTTATAAAGACCGTAATGGCAAATACATGGGACAAACCGGCGTGACTTTGCCGAAAACCTGAGCGCGTCAGGCAAACTGATACAGGCTTACCAGATGAATGCCTGTCTGAAAACAAGCGAATCGCAATTTTTGTATCGCCTAAGTTTTCAGACAGGCATTTGCCGTAAAGAGCCGCCGCATAAAGCTTACACATAGCTTTCTAGACGATGCCTTCTATCAAGCCGGTTATCCAACTTGTCTTTTCTGATTGACAATTATTAAAACTTGCTATATTTTGCCGCCGGATGTGAACAAAAATATTCACATCTTTGTGTTTTTTAACATATAAACATTAATATGATAAGAAACATGGATTTTTTACAGTATTTGAACGATGCTTAAGAGTAAATATTCTAAACGCTTCGCAAACTTTTTTAAGAAATAGGAAGAAATGATGGCTAAATTGGCAGAATGGAAACAAATCGGCAAATGGACAATGACCGTCGGTGCCGTATTGGTACTGGGTGCTTGCGGCGGCAACAAGGGCGATGCCGCTAAAGCGGATGCACCGGCAGACAGCAAAGGCGGCAATGTAGAGTTGACGATTTCCTGCGGATCGGTAGGCCAAGACTATGAAATGTGTAAAAAATTAACTGATGCTTGGGCTCAAAAAACCGGCAATAAAGTAAAACTGTTTACCGCACCCAATTCCAGTACCGATATTCTGGCCTTGTTCCGCCAGCAGTTCGGCGCCGGTTCTTCGGATTTGGACGTAGTAATGATTGACGTAGTTTGGCCGGGTATTTTGAAAAACCATCTGGTTGATTTGAAACAATACAGCAACGGCGCAGAATCCAAGCATTTCCCCGCCATCATTGCCAACAATACCGTTGACGGCAAATTGATAGCCATGCCTTGGTTTACCGATGGCGGCCTGATGTATTACCGTAAAGATTTGTTGGAAAAACACAATCTTCCTGTACCGAAAACTTGGGCAGAAATGGCTGAAACCGCGCAAAAAATTCAAGATGCGGAGCGCGCTGCGGGTAATAAAGATATGCAAGGCTTTGTTTTCCAAGGTAAGGCTTATGAAGGCTTGACTTGTGACTCTCTGGAATGGGTAAGCAGTTTCGGCGGCGGTTCCTTCGTGGAAGCGGACGGCAAAATTTCCGTAAACAATCCGCAAGCAGCGGCGGCATTTGATACTGCGGCCAAATGGGTAGGCACCATTTCACCGAAGAGCGTGCTAAATGGCGGCGAAGAAGAAGCGCGCGGTATTTTCCAAAACGGTAATGCCGTATTCATGCGCAACTGGCCGTATGCTTGGTCGCTGATGCAGAAAGATGACAGCAAAGTTAAGGATAAAGTGGGCGTTTCACCTCTGCCTGCCGGCGGTGAGGGCGGCAAATCTACTGCGACTCTGGGTGGTTGGCAGTTGGCGGTTTCCAAATATTCCAAACATCCGAAAGAAGCCGCTGATCTGGTGATGTTCCTGACCAGCCCGGAAATTCAGAAACAGCGTGCCATCGAAGGCTCTTATAACCCGACTATTCCGGAGCTGTATAAAGATGCCGATGTTTTGAAAGCCACTCCTTTCATGGGCGATTTGTATGATGTGTTTACCAGTGCGGTTGCGCGTCCTTCTACCGTTACCGGCGACAAATACAACGAAGTATCTGCTGCTATCTGGAATGCAACCTCTTCTGTATTGAACGGTAAATCCAACGGTGCGGATGCAGCGAAAAAATTGGAAGAAGATTTAACCAAAATCCGCCGCGGCGATAAATGGTAATCTGAGACTATACGGGTCAAATCCCGCACTTTTTCAGGTGGGATTTGGCCTTATTTGTATCCAATTTTGGGAGGAGAGGATTTATGTCGAAATCCAATCAGACAGAATTAAACCGGCAGCGGGTGCGCAGCGCATGGTTCTTTTTGGCGCCGATGTTGATTGTGCTGACTTTGGTTGCGGTATGGCCGTTAACACGTACCATTTGGCTGAGTTTTACTGATGCCAAAATCGATATGATGTCCGGCCCGGATGTCAATTTTGTCGGGCTGAGCAACTATATCGGCCAATACGGTTTATTTTTTACCGGTTCCGAGATGATTAGTGCCGAATGGTGGCAAGCAGTAAGAAATACATTTTTCTTCGCTTTTGTGTCGGTTACCTTGGAAACCATCTTGGGTTTGGCGGTGGCATTGGTGTTGAATGCCGAATTTAAAGGCAGGGCATTGGTGCGTACGGCGGTGTTGGTACCGTGGGCGATTCCGACCATCGTATCGGCGAAAATGTGGGATTGGATGCTGCAACAACAGTTCGGCATCATCAATTTGTTTCTGGCTACCATCGGTTTTGAGCGTATCGCTTTTACTACCGATTATCCGATGCTGTCGGTATTGATTGCCGACGTCTGGAAAACCACGCCTTTTATGGCATTGTTGATTCTGGCTGCATTGCAAATGTTGCCAAAGGATTGCTACGAAGCAGCCAAGGTCGACGGTATTTCTCCCGTTAAAGTCTTCTTTAAAGTTACTTTGCCTTTAATCAAACCGGCGCTGTTCGTCGCAGTGATTTTCCGTTTACTGGATGCGCTGCGTGTGTTCGATGTGATTTATATCATGACCGGTACCAACGAACAAACCATCAGTATGTCGGGTTTCGTGCGCGAAAAACTGATTGCAAATGGTTATATCGGTGAAGGATCAGCCGCTTCTACGGTTTTGTTCCTGATTATCGCAGGTTGTACTTTAATCTATATGAAAATGACGCGAACCGGTGCCGACAAGTAATGCCTGTCTGAAACGGTTTGCTTATAGCTTAATAGGAGAAATTTATGCCTAAATCTTTATTTTGGCGTCTCTGTTTTTGGTTGTTTGTGCTGCTGATCGTATTTTTTGCCTTATTCCCGTTTGGCTATGCGATTTTGTCATCCCTGCTTACCGGTAATGCGTTGTATGACGTTACGCAAGTGGTCAATACCGGTTTGAGCTTTGCCAATTACAGCTCTATTTTAGACAATGAGGATCAGCCCTTTTGGTTGAACATCATGAATTCTCTGCTGGTATCGATATCGGTTGTTGCCGCTTCTTTGTTCCTAGGGGTAACGGCGGCCTATGCTTTGGGAAGAGTTCAATTCCGCGGCCGTGGCTTGTTGCTGATCATGGTATTGGCGGTTTCCATGTTTCCCCAAGTTGCGGTATTGGCCGGTATGTTCGAAATGATGCGGGCAATGGGTTTGTACAATAAAAGCATGGGCTTGGTCTTGCCGTATTTGATTTTCACGTTGCCGTTTACGGTATGGGTGTTGACGACCTTCATCCGAGATTTGCCGAAAGAAATCGAGGAGGCGGCCATCATGGACGGCTGCACGCCTTGGCAGATTATCAAAGATGTATTCATGCCATTGATGTGGCCGGCTTTGGTATCGACCGGTTTGCTGGCTTTCGTAGCGGCGTGGAACGAGTTTCTGTTTGCGCTCACTTTTGTGAATGATGATGCAGAACGCACCGTACCGGTGGCGATCTCTTTGATTGGCGGCGGTGCAAGCTCGCAAGAGCTGCCTTGGGGTAAGCTGATGGCAGCTTCGGTAATCGTTACCTTGCCTTTGGTGGTAATGGTGTTAATTTTGCAAAGAAAAATTGTATCTGGCTTGACCAGTGGTGCGGTGAAAGGATAAATCATGAAAACTTTTTTACAACATCCGGATAATCAAACGAATCCGGAATGGTGGCGCGGTGCCACGATTTACCAGATTTACCCGCGCTCCTATCAAGACAGTAACGGTGACGGTATCGGCGATCTGAAAGGCATCATCGACAGATTACCTTACATTGCCGGTTTGGGAGTAGATGCCGTTTGGTTATCACCCTTTTTCACTTCGCCGATGAAAGACTTCGGCTATGATGTTTCCGATTATTGCGATGTGGATCCGATGTTCGGAACTTTGGATGACTTCAAACATTTGGTAGCCAAAGCGCATGAGCTGGGCTTGCGTGTGATTATCGACCAAGTGTTGAGCCATACCGCCGATATTCATCCTTGGTTTGTCGAATCCAGTTCCAGCCGCGATAATCCGAAAGCCGATTGGTATGTATGGGGCGACCCTAAAGAAGATGGCTCGCCACCCAATAACTGGTTGTCGATTTTTATCGGTAGCGCTTGGCAGTGGAATGCACGCCGCGAGCAATACTACATGCATAACTTCCTGACCAGCCAGCCGGATTTGAACCTGCACAACCGTGAGGTGCGCGCCGCCTTGTTTGATGTATTGCGATTCTGGCTCGATATCGGGGTGGATGGTTTCCGTTTGGATACGGTGAATTTCTATATGCACGATGCCCAATTGCGCGACAATCCGGCACGCGGCCGTCCGTCCGATAACGATTGCGGCGTGGTGCCGACCAATCCGTATAGCTGGCAGAAGCATTTGTATGACAAGTCGCAGCCGGAAAACCTGCAATTGTTGCAGGAAATGCGAGCCGTGTTGGACGAATATCCAGGCATCACCACCGTCGGTGAATTGGGCGATGAAAATTCGTATGAATTGCAGTTAGCCTATACCGCAGACGGCGACAAACTGCATACTGCTTACACCTTCGACTTGCTCAGCGAACAAAAATCACCGCTTTATCTGCATGAAGTGTTGGACAAGTTTGCACAAGGCGGGGAAGACAGCTGGGCGTGCTGGTCGCTGGGTAACCATGATACTCCCCGCTTGGCCTCCCGTTGGAATGGAGATCCGCAGGCATTGCGCGCTTATTTGTCGATGCAGTTGAGCTTGCGTGGCAGTCCTTGCTTGTATCAAGGCGAGGAACTGGGTTTGACCGAAGGCGTGCTCACTTTCGAGCAATTGCGCGATCCTTACGGCATCAGCATGTGGCCGGAAGCAGGCGGGCGCGACGGTTGCCGCACGCCTATGGTGTGGCAGTCGGGTGCTGCCAATGCCGGTTTTTCCGATGCCGAGCCGTGGTTGCCGGTGATGCAAAATCATTTGCCGTTGGCGGTCGATCAGCAAGATGCAGATTCAGGCAGTCTGTTGAATTATTACCGTGATTGGTTGCAGGCACGCAGGAAATTGGCCGTATTGTGGTCAGGTTCGTTCGAGCTGCTGGCCGCACATTCTCAGGTATTGGCCTATATTCGCCGCGATGTTAAGTCCGGCAGAACACTTTTGTGTGTGATGAATCTATCGGGTCAGACAGCGGAATATGCTTTGCCTGCTAATGTGTTAGCGAAAGAATTGGCCGATGTGCCGCAAACAGCGGATAGCAAGCTGCTGGATAAAGAAGTTCTTTCTTTACAGCCATGGGGCACTTTGTTTGCCTGGATCGATTAAAACACGGTTCCCTTTATACATTATTGAAAAGAAAGAATCCCTTAGGAGAGTATTATGGCAGAGATCGTTTTAAAGAACGTCTACAAACAATACGGTCACAATCCCTATACCATCAAAGATGTAAACCTGCATATTAAAGAAGGCGAGTTTTGCGTATTTGTAGGCCCGTCCGGTTGCGGTAAATCTACCTTGCTGCGCATGATTGCCGGTTTGGAAGGCATTACCAGCGGCGAGCTGACCATCGGCGGCAAGCGTATGAACGAGAAAGCACCGTCCGAACGAGGCGTATCTATGGTATTCCAAAGTTACGCTTTGTATCCGCATATGACGGTTCGTGAGAATCTGTCTTTCGGTTTGAAGCTGGCGAAAACCGACAAACAGACCATAGACCAGAAAATCCAAGAAGCGGCCAAAATCCTGCAATTGGATCATCTGTTAGACCGGTTGCCTAAAGAGCTTTCAGGCGGTCAGCGCCAACGCGTTGCCATCGGTCGGGCGATTGTGCGCAACCCGGATGTGTTTTTGTTTGACGAACCATTATCAAATCTGGATGCCGCCTTGCGTGTGCAAACCCGTATCGAAATCGCCAGACTGCACAGCAATCTGAGTGCCAGTATGATTTACGTTACTCACGACCAAGTGGAAGCGATGACCTTGGCTGATAAGATTGTCCTGCTGAACTCAGGCCCGGCCGTTGAGCGTGACGGTTCGGTTGCACAGGTGGGCGCACCGCTCGAACTGTATCATTTTCCGATAAACAAGTTCGTGGCCGGCTTTATCGGTTCTCCGAAAATGAACTTTATTCATGCCAAGTTGCGTTCCGCCACCCCGGAACAGGCGATAGTGGATATCGGCGGACAAACCTTTACCGCACGCATTAACGCAGTCGGGCTGCCGGACGATACACCGTTGGAAATCGGTATTCGACCCGAACACGTGATTATTGCAACCGATCAAACCGATAACCTACTGAAGGGAGCGATTGAATATATCGAGAAGTTGGGCGAAGCCTCTTATCTGTATGTGCGTACACCTGAGAGCGAACAGCCGATTACCGTGCGCCAACACGGTGACAGCCGTTATAAAGAAGGCGATATGATTACGCTTTATTTGAAACCCAGCCGCTTGCATGCCTTTAAAGAAGACGGCCGTTCCTGCCCGCGTACCATTACCAAAGAGTCGGTTAACCACACATTGTTTGTTGCCGGTGTGGTTGGCGGAGCTGCGGCGACTGCCGATTGATTGTATCGCTTGTGTTAGCGGGAACACGGTTATCCGGAAGCAAGCCGTGTTCTATAGCGGATTAACTTAACTTTCGCTACGGCGTTGCTGCGCCTTGCCGTACTACTTGTACTGTCTGCGGCTTGCTGCCTTGTATCGAAAATTAATTAAATCCGCTATATATTGAGAAATGCCTGTCTGAAAGTTTTCAGACAGGCATTTTATTCACCAATCGGTTTGCTGCTTTGTACCGAAGTAATGGAATCCGAACACACTTACTCCGCCAGATAAACCGTTTTATCGTGCTTATCGTGCGGCAGAATCAAATTCAGCACCACCGCGGTAATACCGCCGGCGGCAATGGCATTGCGGAACACTTCGGGTAACAGTTTGAACACTTCAGGCTCAAAAGCCACACCCAAGCCTATGCCCACGCTGCTGGCGGCGATAACCGCTTCGCGACGGGTGATGCCGTGGGTCATGATAATGCGTACGCCGGCAATTGCAATCAGGCCGAACATCAGCACCATCGCTCCGCCCAATACCGGATGAGGAATGGTGGTAAACGCGCGGCCAATAATAGGAAACAGGCCGCACAACACCAAAATCGCTGCAATAAATTTGCCCACATGGCGCGAGGCGACACCGGTCATTTGAATCACACCGTTGTTTTGCGCAAAAGTGGTCAGCGGCAGCGAACCCAAGGCGGTAGCAATCACCGATACCAAGCCATCGGCCAATACACCGCCGCGCAGACGTTTTTGAAACTCTTCACCTTCGTAGGGTTGAGCCGAGACCATCGCCGTAGCCGTCAAATCGCCGACTGCCTCGAATACGCTCAGCAAATAAATCACCCCGGCCACCCAAAATGCCGCCCAGTCAAAGGCAAAACCGTATTTGAACGGGGTGGGAATGGTAAACATCGGCGCATTTTGCAAAGGGGTAAAATCCACCATGCCCATGGCCAATGCGGCGAGATAACCGGCAATCAGCCCGACCGCAATACCACTCATACGCAAAAATGGATTGCGCATACAGTTGAACAGCAGCACGATGATCAGCACGAACGAGGCGAGCCCAATATTTTGCAAGGAGCCGAATTCGGGTGTATTTTTAGTATGGAAACCGCCGCCGAAATCGGTAATGCCGACATCAATCAGGCTTAGGCCGATCAGCAGTACCACCACGCCGCTAACGGTAGGCGTAATCACCCGTTTCAAATAAGGCAGCGCCCAAGCGGAAGCGCAAACCAGAAACGCACCGGCAAAGGAAACGCCAAGCAGGGTGGAAATCATGGTGTGTTCGTCCAATCCACCTTCTTTCATCGACAATCCGAGCGAAATCATCACACCGACAAATGAGAAGTTCACCGACTGTATCGACAGCATCCCGGAGCCGACGATGCCGAAACGGTTGACCTGCAAAAACGTGCCGATACCGGAAGCGACCATAGACATGGAGACCAGGTAAGCAGTCATCTCGACCGGAAGTTGCAGCACGTTGCCGACGATTAGCGCCGGCGTGACCATAGGAACAAAAATCGCCAGCAAATGCGTGATAGCACTCACCAGCGAATTAAAGAAGGGCGGTTTGTCTTCCAATCGGTAGACTAGGTCTGCTTCCGCCGCTGCCTTGTTTTCCAAACTTGCCATGTTTTATCCTTGAGTTTACAAAAGTGAAAAAAAGTAAATTGATGCGATTGTAATGGAAAACAGAGTTACTGGCAAAACGGTGAGCAGCGTTTTGATAATGATGATGTATCGGCTTGAGGCTTTGTATCGAAGTAATTAAATTTGCTCTATATGCCTGTCTGAAAAATTATTTTCAGACAGGCATATCATTCAAAAACCACCCGGTTTTATCACGAGTGGTTTTTCATCATATTCGCCAACGGCGCTTAAATCTCGATTTTGCCCAATACAAAATCAATGTCTTTATCGCCTCGGCCGGATAGATTCACCAGTAGGCGCTTGCCGTTGCCCAGTTCGGCTGCGCGGCGAAGTGCGTAAGCCACGGCGTGCGAGGATTCCAGCGCGGGGATAATGCCTTCTTCGCGCGACAAGGCCATGAAAGCGTCCAAACATTCGGCATCGGTGGCGGTTTCGTAACGTGCGCGGCCGCTGTCTTTCAGGTGGCAGTGCTGCGGGCCGACTCCGGGATAGTCCAGCCCCGAAGCGATGGAATGCACGGCGGCAGGTGTGCCGTCGGCTTCTTGCAGATAGTAGCAGTTGAAGCCCTGAATGTTGCCGAACTTGCCCAAGGTCATGGTTGCGGCGTGGCGGCCGGGTTTGTCCAAGCCTTCGCCGGCGGGTTCCACGCCCACTAGTTCCACGTTTTTATCGTCGATAAAGGCATTAAACAAGCCCAGCGCATTCGAGCCGCCGCCGACGCAGGCAATCACTTCGTCGGGCAGGCCGCCGTAGGCCGTCTGGAACTGCTCGCGCGCTTCGTGGCCGACGATGGATTGGAAATAAGCCACCATTTCGGGATAGGGCGCGGGGCCGACCACCGAGCCGATGGCGAACATGCTGTCGCCCAGCTGCCCCATATACGATTCAAATGCGCTGTCCACCGCTTCTTTCAGCGTGCCCGCGCCCGCCGACACCGGTACGATTTTCGCGCCCAAAATCTTCATGCGCGAAACATTGGGGTGTTCTTTGGCGATATCGACCACGCCCATGTGGATTTCGCATGCCAAACCCAGCAGCGCGGCGGCGGTGGCCAAGGCAACACCGTGCTGGCCGGCGCCGGTTTCGGCAATCACTTTTTTCTTGCCCAGTTTTTTCGCCAGCAGCACTTCGCCGATGCAGTGGTTGATTTTATGCGCGCCGGTGTGATTCAAGTCTTCGCGTTTCAGATAAATCTGCGCGCCGCGCTGCGACAGCGTGCGGGCGTGGTAGATCGGGCTGGGGCGGCCGACATAAGTGGCTTGCAGGCGTTTCATTTCGCTGATGAAATCGGCGTCTTGAATAATGTTGCGAAAGCCGGTTTCGATTTCGGCCAATGCTTTGGCCAATTCGGGGTGGCCGATTTTACCGCCGTGTTTGCCGAAGTTACCCTCGGCATCGGGTAAAACGAGCGTATTTAATTGTTCTTGCACCATGTTGTATCTCTTTTGTAAACAGAATGAACGAAACCGTTATTTTTTCAGACAGGCATTCAAATAACAAGTAATTTCTGGTTTGCTGACGATAGCGCTTGCTTTAGATAAGGGAAGTGTTTAGCATTCAGCCGATTGTTGGTAGTGTATGGACTGCCGCTTGCTATCTTGTGAAAAATAATTCTTTTGCTAGGTGCTGCTGTTTTGAAATCGTTTTTTAAGGACGGAATGACAATATGAATGATAATCGTGAGGATAGGGAGCTGTCGTATGCCGAACAGATTAAGGGAAAAACCGGCTTGCAGCGCATCATTAATGCTTGCGGTTATTCTATCGATGGTTTCAAAGCGGCGATGACCGAGCAGGGTTTCCGCCAATTGGTTTATCTCAACAGTGTGTTGCTGGTTTTGTGTTTCGTGTTTCCATTCGGGCCGGCTACCCGCATGATGTTGATTATGGCCTCGTTTATTACCTTGATAGTCGAGTTGTTTAATACTGGGGTGGAGGCGGCGGTAGATCATACTTCGTTGGAAAAACATATATTGGCCAAAAGAGCCAAAGATGTTTGCTCTGCTGCGCAAACCGTGGCTTTGATGCTGTTGGCGATATTGTGGTTGATGGCGTTGTGGCGCGAATACGGATTGAATGTTTTTTAACTTATCAGGCTGTATACCGACAGCAAGGAATCCTATCATGAAAAAAATATTGTGGACTTTACTGGCATTGGGCATGACGCAGAATGTATTGGCGGCCGAGATGATGGTTGAACAACCGTGGGCGCGGCCAACTTTGCAGGGCATGAGTATGGGCGGTGCTTTTATGCTGTTGAAAAATGAAAGTGCTCAAAACGATATACTCATCGGCGGTGCAAGCCCGGTTGCCGATAAAGTCGAAATCCATACCCATGTGCGCGAAGGCGATGTGATGAAAATGCGTGAAGTTAAAGGCGGTATTCCGCTGTCGGCCGGGCAATTGGTGAAGTTGGAACCCGGTGCTTACCACGTGATGCTGATGGGATTGAAAAAACCGCTCAATGCCGGCGACCGTTTCCCGCTGACCTTGAAATTCAAACATGCCAAACCGAAAACGGTGCAGGTAAAAGTAGAAAGTATGCAGGGTAGCGGATTACAACAGGGTGCTCATGATATGAAGCATCATTAAATTATTCCAGTCATTATATAGATGAGATGATTGCCATAACCATTGCCTGTCTGAAAGACGATTAGCGTTCCCGTTTTGTCTTTCAGACAGGCATTCAGCATATCCCGGGTAAGAACCCATATGCAGACAGGATCGGGACATTTCATTATATTTACACCTCTTCTACTTGTATTTGCTTGTCGGCAATACTATCTTCCCCTTTCCCGATGCCTGAGATTTTTGTAAAACCCCATGAACCGAAAACGCATTTCCTTTCGCAACAAACTTCCTAAACAAGAGCAGATTTTTGCATCACGCTGGACCAAACCGTTGGCACCTTGGTTTGATCGGCCTTATTTTTGGACGGTGAACCGCCGGCAAGCAGCCTTATCGGTGGCGGTAGGAATGTTTTGCGGTTTGATGCCCGGGCCCACGCAAATGCTCAGCGCCTTACTGGTTGCCTATTTTTTGCGAACCAATTTGCCGATAGCCATTTTTTCCACACTTTATACCAACCCGATAACCTATATGCCGCTTTACTATCTGGCTTATCGAATCGGTGCAGCGCTGATGGGCATCGATGCTGCTGCCACACTAAGCTTGCCGGAGTGGCAAGGCGAAGGATTTCTCAGCCGTGCTTGGGAATGGTTGTTGGGTGCCGGAAAGCCATTGCTCATCGGCGTACCGATATTGGGCTTGGTGTTGGCAGTGATTGCGTATTTTGCCGTGTTGTGGATTTGGCGTGCCTATACCGTTTTTTCTTGGAACAGGCGCAAGCAGAATGGCTAAGCATTGGCGGCGGCTTACCGATAAAGAAATCGCTTGTGCCCGGCAGATATTCGGTGAAAGCATAGATTATCAAAAGGTAAAAATCTACCGTGGCATTCCCTGGCTGCCGAGCCTGAAAGTGGCCGTTGCGCCCAACGGCAATATTTATTTTCCCCGTGATTTATGTCCGGCAGATTTTACTGAGGCAGAACCGCACTTTCAGGTGTGGCTGATACACGAGCTTACCCACGTTTGGCAATCGCAACAAGGATTCCGAACCTGGCTCGGCGGCTTGCTGCTGGCCTTGCGCGGAGGCTACTACCGCAAACGCTGTTATGATTACCCTCAAGCGGCAGAGGGTGGTTTGCCTGAATTTTCCGACTTGAATATGGAACAACAGGCCGAAGTATTGGCACATTATTTTGCCGGCCAGTGTTTAAATTGGCATCATTACCACTGTCGGTTGAACCATTACGAGGCCTGTCTGAAAGAGTTTTTGCAACAACCGGAAAATACAACCTTGCTGCCTTCTTATTGGAGCGCTGGAAAGACGAATATAGATAAAAAAGATAAATAATAGCAAAGCATCCGGCCATTATTTTCGATAAAAATATAATGTAAATCCAAACAATTATTTTAAAATTGTCCGAAAGCTCCGTTAGAGAGGTTGACACTTTCCACCAAGCGTTTATAATTCCGACTTCTTTAGCCGGTATAGCTCAGTTGGTAGAGCAGCTGACTTGTAATCAGAAGGTCCCGAGTTCGACTCTTGGTGCCGGCACCAAATTTAAAATCAGCCCAATCAAAAGATTGGGCTGATTTTTCATTTAAATATCTGCAAGATATTTTTCAGACAGGCATTATCCATAAAAAACCTCCGCGCAATCGGCGGAGGTTTCTATTTGATGATTCAAATTCAAATAGCGTTTACTTGATACGCATATCCCCGGTTTCTACAAAGCGTTGGTGCCATGAAAGCGCTTCGCTCAGAATGTGCGGAGTATGCAGGCCGCCGGCTTTTTCGGCGCGGTTAAAATAATCGTTCAACTGGTCGCGGTAATCCGGATGGGCGCAGTTGTTAATGATAAGTTTCGCACGTTGACGCGGTGATTTGCCGCGCAAATCGGCCATGCCTTGCTCGGTTACGATGAACATCACATCGTGCTCGGTGTGGTCGTGGTGTGAAACCATTGGCACGATGCAGGAAATCGCGCCGTCTTTGGCTACCGAGGGCGATACAAAGAACGAGAAGAAGGCGTTACGGGTGAAGTCGCCGGAGCCTCCGATACCGTTCATCATTTTGGTGCCCATCACGTGGGTGGAGTTTACGTTGCCGTAGATATCGGCTTCGATCATGGCGTTCATGCCGATAACACCCAAGCGGCGGATAAGTTCGGGGTTGTTGGTGTATTCCATCGGGCGCAAGATGATTTTATCGCGCAGAAACTCGATGTTGTCGTTGAAGCGTTGCAGCGCGTCGGGGCTGAACGAGAGTGCGGTGGCGGAGGCCGATTTCATTTTGCCGGCAATAATCAGATCGAGCATGCCGTCTTGCAGCACTTCGGTGTAGCCGGTGAGATCGTCGAACGGCGCGTCCAACAGGCCGGCCAATACGGCGTTGGCTACGTTGCCCACGCCCGATTGCAGCGGCAGCAGATTTTTCGGCAGGCGGCCGGCTTTCACTTCATGCGAGAAGAAGTCGATGATTTGCGCGGCGATGCGTTTGGAGTTGTCGTCGGGGTCGGCGAACTTGCTGTTGCGGTCGCCGCTGTTGGTGAGTACTACGCCAACGATCTTGTCTAAATCACATTCGAGATAGGGTGATCCGATACGGTCGAACGGGCCGGTGAGCGGAATGGGCTGGCGGTGCGGCGGTACGCCGATGTCGTATACAACGTCGTGCATGCCTTCCAGTTTTTCATTTTGCGCGGCATTTACTTCGATGATGACTTTTTTAGCTGCTTTCAGCGCTTCGTTACCATGGCCGATGCCCATGGCAGGGATGATTTTACCGTCGGCGGTGATGCCGGAGGCTTCGACGATGGCGATATCGAAGTTGCCGTAGAAACCTTGGCGCATTTGTTGCTCAACGTGCGACAAATGCATATCTTGGTAGGCGATGTTGCCGGCGTTAATGCTGTTGCGGATGCCGGGATCGGATTGGAAGGGATTGCGGAAGCTGACACAATTGGCGGCTGCCAGAACGCCGTCGCATTCGGGGGCGGTAGAAGCGCCGGTGATCATACCGATGGCGAACGCTTCGCCGCGCGCGTGTGCGGCTTTGGCACGCTCGGCAATGGCGGTGGGCAGGGCTTTGGGATAGCCGGCACCGGTAAAGCCTGTGATGGCAAGGGTCATGCCGTTTTGTACAAATTCGGCTGCTTGTTCGGCAGACATGATTTTGGCGCGCAGGCCTTCGTGTTTGATGCGTTCAGCTGCGTTGGCAGTCATAAAGAATTCTCCTCTAAACTAGTGTTTTCCGCTGGAAATCGAAATCGGTGCTTACGCCTTGTAATCAGGTGTAACGAATCGGCTTAAATATAGCTTATAAGCCGGGGATCTGTAAAGATTGCGGCGGGATGATTTTTGCTTTCAGACAGGCATCGTTCAATTGCTGCTGTCTTTTAATTGCCGACGCTCGTATACCGCTTGGGCGAGAGTGCCGGCGTCTATGTATTCGAGCTCGCTGTTGAGCGGCATGCCGCGCGAGAGGCGGCTGACTTTATAAGGCAGTTTGGCGAACAATTCCGAGAGGATATAGGCGGTGGCGTCGCCCTCGGCGGTGAAGTTGGTGGCAATGATGATTTCTTCGACTTCGCTCTCTTGCAGTCTCTTTATCAGTTTATCCAATGCAATGTGGTTTAAATCCATGCCTTGCGCCGGGCTGACTTGACCCATCAAGACGAAATACAGGCCGTCGTGGCAATGGGCGGCTTCCATGCTGGCGACATCAGCCGGCATGTGGACAATCATCAAGCGGTGCGGGTCGCGTTGTCCGTCGGCGCAAATCGCGCACAATTCGTGCTCACTGAAGGTGTTGCAGCGTTTGCAGTGGCCCACTTGTTTGAGGGCGTTTTGCAGTGCTTCGACCAAAACGGCGGCTCCGTCGCGGTCGTGTTGCAACAACTGGTAGGCCATGCGTTGGGCGGATTTGGGGCCGACGTTGGGTAGGATGCAGAGTGCTTTAATCAGGCGGGAAAAGGCATCGGGGGTAGTTTTGCTCATGAGGCGGCTTTGCGGTTTTATGGTGACTGAAATTCAGAATAGTACAGCATTGCCTCGCCTTATCTCAAAGAGAACGATTTTGTCAGCCGCTAAAGCGGCAACAAAATCGGTTGCGTGCTATCTGTACTGTCTTTGGCTCGGCGTTTTGTCTTATTCTGAATTTAAGTTGCTATATTTATAAGCGTGTTAATAAGTCGAGCGGGGTGTCGATGGCATAATCCTGTAACCATTGTTCGGGGGCATCGGTATCGGCGATATAGCCCCAGTTGGCCAAAACGGCGGTCATGCCGGCATTTTTGGCAGCCAGCATGTCGCGCTCGGCATCGCCGACGTAGAGACAGTTTTCGGGAGCGACACCGATTGCTTGGCAGGCGTACAACATGGGCAGGGTGCTGGGCTTGGCTTCGCGGCACGTGTCGCCGGAAACGACGGTGGCCGGCGGTATGGCAAAACCGAGTTTCGGTACCAGCCTGTCGGTAAAGGTTTTCGGTTTGTTGGTGATGATGCCCCATTGCAGGCCGCGTTCGTTAAGAGTGAGAATCAGTGGGTTGATGCCGTCGAACAATACAGTGTCGCAATCGAAACAGCGTTCGTATTCGGCAAGATATTCTTGGCGCCAGCGATTGTGTTCGGGATGATCCTTGGTGATGCCGGCGCCCAATAAAATCAGGCCGGAAGCGCCGTGGCTGGCCACCGGCCGGATTTCCTCCATTGCTTTGGGCGCTAAGCCGTGGCGCGCCAGCAAGGCGTTGAGGGCGCCGCCCAGATCGAGAGCGGTGTCGGCAAGCGTGCCGTCGAGATCGAATAATACGGCTTGAAGAGTCATTGGGAGCTTTCTTGGTTTGATGCATAATGTTTCAGACAGGCATGGGGTTTGAATAGGCCTGTCTGAAAAGAAAATGAAATAGATAAACGAACATGATTTTAGCAGACTTTCAGTGTGTTGCGAGGGGATAGCGAAGGTTTATCGGGCGGATGCGGAATGTTTAAATGCCTGTCTGAATGCCGTGTATTACTTGTCAAGCAGAATGCCGGAGGCTAAAGTATCGACCTGAACTTGATGGCCTTGCCGGTGGTGATATGCCTGTCTGAAAAAGCCTAATTTAAATATTTAAAAGAGAATGTCATGTTATTTGTGATTTCCCCTGCCAAAAACCTCAATGAACAACCTGTTAATCAGCCGGCTGCCTACAGCCAGCCGGATTTGTTGGACGATGCGGCTTTGCTGATGAAAGAGCTGCGTCGTTTGGCGCCGCAGGATATCGCGAAATTGATGCATGTTTCCGATAAGATTGCTTTGTTGAATGCCGAACGTAACGCGGCTTGGCAAACTCCGTTTACCCCTGAAAATGCCAAACCGGCGGTCTATCTGTTTAACGGCGATGTGTACGAAGGGCTGGCCGCTGAAAGCCTAAGCTCGCAGAGTATCGACTATCTGCAAACACATTTGCGCATTTTATCGGGGCTGTACGGCTTGTTGCGCCCGCTGGATTTAATCCAGCCGTATCGTTTGGAAATGGGTACCGCGCTGGCCAATCCGCGCGGTAAAAACCTTTATGAATTTTGGGGCGACATCATCGCCGAAGCGCTCAACCACGCTTTGGCAAAACAAAACACCGATACCTTGGTGAACCTCGCTTCGCAGGAATATTTCAAATCGGTATCCGGCAAGTTGCGGGCACGTCTGATTACGCCGGTGTTTAAAGACGAGAAGAACGGCCAATACAAAGTGATCAGTTTCTATGCCAAACGCGCGCGTGGCTTGATGGTACGCTATGCCGCCGAGCACCGGATTCAAGAGCCGGATGCTTTGAAAGATTTTGATTCGGAAGGCTATGTGTACAACGAAGCCGCTTCCAATGAAAAAGAATGGGTATTTTTGCGTGCCGAGCAAAAATAAAGTGCACAATATTTCACGGCAAAGCACTTGGCAAACGGTGTGAAACAGGCTAATATACGCGCTTTCAAGAAACGGAAGCGTGGCAGAGCGGTTTAATGCAACGGTCTTGAAAACCGTCGAGGGTTTGCGCCCTCCGTGAGTTCGAATCTCACCGCTTCCGCCAAATCTTGAAACAATTTGAATTGCATTAGGAAGCGTGGCAGAGCGGTTTAATGCAACGGTCTTGAAAACCGTCGAGGGTTTGCGCCCTCCGTGAGTTCGAATCTCACCGCTTCCGCCAAATATCAGAAAACAGCCTGTTCGATGCCGACAGGCTGTTTTTTTGTGTGCGCAAATGATGATATTATCGGGAAATCAGGTAATAACGGTATTTTCCGCTATAATTGTTCGGCTGTGAGTTTGGCCGCATAAATGGAGAAGATCATGCAGATAAACGCGTGTTGGAAAGCAGGTTTGCTATCGCTGGCGATGTTGGGCTTGGCCGCTTGCGGCACCATTTCCGGCAAAAGGCCGTCGGGTAGTGTTGCGACTCACAAGATCAAACCGGTGCGGATTAATCCGGCGATGCAGGCCGACGGCGGGCGGGAGCTGATTATGCAGAGCATGGATTTGGTCGGTACACCTTATCGTTGGGGCGGTACTACCGATGCGGGCTTCGATTGCAGCGGCATGATTCAGTATCTTTATAAAAACGCATTGGGCGTAAACCTGCCGCGTACTTCACGCGATATGGCGGCTGCATCGAAGGGCATCAGCAAAAGTCATCTGAAAGCGGGTGATTTGGTGTTTTTCAATACTTCCGGCCGCGGTATTTCGCATGTGGGGCTGTATATCGGTAACGACCAGTTTATTCATGCACCCTCGTCGGGTAAGACGATACAGACAGAAAAACTCAGTAAGCCTTATTATGCCAGCCGTTTTGTGAAGGCGGGTACGTATTTTTATTGAGTATAGTGAATTCAATTAATTTACATTAGGCGTTGCTACGCCTTGTCGTACTATTTGTACTGTCTGCGGCTTGCTGCCTTGTACTGTAAATTAATTGAATTCACTATATTTTTTGAAAGGTGCTTAAACGGCAAATGCCTGTCTGAAAAAAACAAAACCCGATCATGTGACCGGGTTTTGTTTTTTTCAGACAGGCATTTATACGCGGCTGAAGATTAGAGTGGCGTTGGTGCCGCCGAAACCGAAGCTGTTGGACATCACAGCATTGAGTTTCTTTTCCTGATTCTCAAGCGGAATCGGCACGCCGGAGGCGGCTTCATCAAGGTTTTGAATGTTGGCACTACCGCAGATAAAGTCGTTCTGCATCATCAGAATCGAATAAATCGCTTCATTGGAGCCTGCCGCACCTAGCGCATGGCCGGAGAGCGATTTGGTGGAGCTTACCGGCGGTACTTCCTGGCCGGCAAATACCGTGCGGATGGCATCCAACTCTTTGGTGTCGCCGACCGGAGTGGACGTGCCGTGGGCATTGATGTAATCCACTTTGCCGCCGTGTTGGGCCAGTGCCATCTGCATGCAGCGTACTGCGCCTTCGCCGGAAGGGGCGACCATGTCGTGGCCGTCGGACGTGGCGCCGTAGCCGGTGAGCTCGCACAGAATGGTGGCGCCGCGTGCTTTGGCGTGCTCGTATTCTTCCAGTACCAGCATGCTGCCGCCGCCGGAAATCACGAAACCGTCGCGGTTGGCATCGTAAGCGCGGCTGGCGGTTTCGGGGGCATCATTGTATTTGCTTGACATGGCGCCCATGGCGTCAAACAAAGAACTCATCTGCCAGCAAACTTCTTCGCCGCCGCCGGCAAACACGATGTCTTGTTTGCCCAATTGGATCAGCTCGGAGGCGTGGCCGATGCAGTGTGCACTGGTGGAGCAGGCGGAGCTGATGGAATAGTTCACGCCTTTGACTTTGAAAAAGGTCGCCAAACAAGCGGCTACGGTGGAAGCCATGGTTTTGGTGACGGCATAAGGGCCGATGCGTTTTACACCGCTTTCGCGTAAGGTGTCGGCGGCTTCGACTTGTGCCGATGAGGAGGCGCCGCCGCTGCCGGCGACAATGCCGGTACGCGGGTTGGAAACCTGTTCTTCAGACAGGCCCGCCATTTCAATGGCTTCTTTCAGAGCGATATAGGCGTAAGCTGCGGCGTTGCCCATAAAGCGGAAGACTTTGCGGTCGATATATTCTTTCGGATCCAGTTTGATGGTACCGGCCACTTGTGAGCGCATGCCCATTTCCTGATACACCGGTTCGAATTCGATGCCGGATTTCAAGGTTTTGAGGGAGTCCAGAACTTCGCGGCAATTGTTGCCCAGGCTCGATACGATACCGATGCCGGTAACGACTACTCGTTTCATAATACTTACTCTCCTGCGGTGAGGATTAGAAATCGTCTGTACTGGTAAAGAGGCCGACGCGCAGGCCGTTTCCTTCGTAAATCCGGCGGCCGTCCACGCTCATTTCGGCATCGGCGATACCCAGCACCAGTTTGCTGTTCATGACGCGTTTCATGTGGATATGGTAGGTGATTTTTTTATGTTTGGGCAGCACTTGGCCGGTAAATTTCACTTCGGCGCAACCGAGTGCGCGGCCGCGGCCGGGTGCACCGGTCCAGCCCAGATAGAAACCCACCAGCTGCCACATGGCATCCAAGCCCAAGCAGCCGGGCATCACGGGGTCGCCTTCGAAGTGGCAGCCGAAAAACCATAAATCGGGGTTGATATCCAATTCCGCAATGATTTCGCCTTTACCGTATTTGCCACCGTCGGTGTTGATGGTAACGATGCGGTCGACCATCAACATATTGGGCAGCGGCAATTGGGCATTGCCCTCGCCGAACATCTCGCCGTGGGCGCATTGGAGCAATTCTTCTTTAGTGTAACTGCTTTGCGGAATGTGCTGGGAAGTCATGGGTGTCCTTAAATATCCAAAAAAGTAACCGAAGTTGTCGGCAAATTTATTAGAGGCTATGCTCTAACCGGTTGATTTTAATGGGGTGCCTGCTTTTGCGTCAAGCCGCACGGCTTGGTTTTGCCGGACTTTACTCAAATGCCTGTCTGAAGCTTTTGATTTGGCCGGATTTATGCTGATGTATTCCTCTTGCGCAATAAAACCCCGCTTTCGATATGGTGGGTAAACGGGAATTGGTCAAATAGGGCGAAGCGTTCGATGCGGTGGCTGTTTGCGAGGATTTCCAAATTGCTGCGCAGTGTATCGGGGTTGCAGGAAATATAGAGGATGTTGTCGAAGCAGGCCAATAATTGCAAGGTGTCACCGTCTACTCCGGCGCGCGGCGGATCGACGAATACGGTAGAAAAATCATAGCTATCCAGTTGAATGCCACTCTCTTGCAGACGGCGGAATTCGCGTATGCCTTGATAGGCTTGGGTGAATTCTTCGGCGCTCAGGCGGGCGATGGCGATGTTGTCGCAATGGTTGGCTTCGATATTCCACAAGGCTGCGGCAACGGAGGTTTTCGAAACTTCGGTAGCCAATACGCGCTTGAAATGCTGCGATAGTGGCAGGGTGAAATTGCCGTTGCCGCAATAAAGTTCCAGCATGTCGCCGCCCAAACCTTGCGCACTTTGGCAGGCCCATTCGAGCATGGATTGGCAGACGGCGGCATTGGGCTGGGTGAAGCTGCCTTCTGTTTGGCGGTAGAGGTAGTGGCGGCCGGCTACGTTCAGCTCTTCGGTAACAAAATCCTGTGATAATACGATTTTCTGGCCCCTGCTGCGGCCGATAATGAAGATGCCCAATTTTTGTTGGAGTTGGCGGGCAGCGGTTTGCCATTCGTCGTCCAGTTTTTTGTGGTAAATCATGCTTACCAACACTTCGCCGCTTTGGGTGCTTAAAAATTCACATTGGTACCAGCGGTTTTTCAATACCGGTATCTCAGCAGCCGACTGCAATAGGGCGGGCATCAGGCGGTTGATGGCTTGGCTGGCAGCGGGGAAGTCGTATAGTTTGATTAAGGATGCACCGCCGGCTTTGCGGCCGGGCTCGAACATGGCATAGCTGATGTGCTCGCCTTCGTGCCAGATACGGAATTCCGCGCGCATGCGGTAATGGCTGGGCGGAGAAGGAAAAATTTCCAATTCGGGCGTGTGCAGACCGCTAAACAGGTTTTGCAGATAAGCGGCTTTGTCGGAGAGCTGTTGCGAGTAGTCGGGTGTGGACATGGCGGGGAATGTAGATGAACGGTTTGTTATTATAGACAATCGGGGCGGTTTGCAAAAGCCGTAACTTTCAGACAGGCCTGCCGGTTTCGGGTATCATAGCGCACTATTAATCGTTGTTTTAATCTTTAATGAAATTATGCTGCAAACCGATAATCTTACCGGCAGCCGCGCCGAGCGCGTGATTACCGCGAAAACCTTATCCGCTCAAGAAGAACAGCTTGAGCGTGCGCTGCGGCCCAAGGCCTTGGCCGACTATATCGGCCAAGCCAAGGCCAAGGAGCAGCTGGAAATTTTTATCCAAGCGGCCAAACAGCGCGGCGAGGCATTGGACCATACCTTATTGTTCGGCCCGCCCGGTTTGGGCAAAACCACACTGGCGCATATTATTGCCAAAGAATTGGGCGTGAACCTGAGGCAGACTTCCGGCCCGGTGCTGGAGCGTGCCGGCGATCTGGCGGCGCTGCTCACCAATCTGGAGCCGCACGATGTGCTGTTTATCGATGAAATCCACCGCTTAAGCCCGGTAGTGGAAGAGATTCTGTATCCGGCGCTGGAAGACTACCAGCTTGATATCATGATAGGCGAGGGGCCGGCCGCCCGTTCGGTGAAAATCGATCTGCCGCCGTTTACCTTGATCGGCGCCACCACCCGCGCCGGCATGCTCACCAATCCGCTGCGCGACCGTTTCGGCATTGTTTCGCGGCTGGAGTTTTACAATCATCAGGATTTGGCGGTGATCGTCGGCCGTTCCGCCGCTTTACTGCAACTGGATATCGACGACACCGGCGCAATGGAAATCGCCCGCCGCAGCCGGGGCACGCCGCGTATCGCCAACCGCTTGTTGCGCCGCGTGCGCGATTATGCAGAAGTGAAAAGCAGCGGCAAAATCAGCGCGGCCACTGCCGATGCGGCTTTGGGTATGCTGGATGTGGACGCCGAAGGCTTGGATGTGATGGACAGGAAATTTCTCGAAGCCATTTTGCATAAATTTAGCGGCGGCCCGGTCGGGCTGGAAAACGTGGCGGCGGCCATCGGCGAGAGCACCGATACCATTGAGGATGTGATCGAGCCTTATTTAATCCAGCAGGGCTTCTTGCAGCGTACCCCGCGCGGCCGGATGGCAACCGAGCGCAGTTATCTGCATTTTGGTTTGAAGTTTGAAAAATAAGCGGCAGAAAAAGTGATGCCTATTAAGACCGGGTATAACGGATGCGTTATTAAGTAATTGATTACATTAGACAATGCCTGTCTGAAAAATATCTTTTCAGACAGGCATTTTTGTTTTCAAGTTGGAAGCGGGCGTACCGTTATGTCTATGCTTTTTTAGCGACCAAGCTGCTGCCGTCATGCGGGTGTAATCGGGTAAACACCCAGCTGGAGCAGAAGGTAATCGCGCCGATAATCAGAAAAGTTTGATCGAAGGCATCGGCAAGTTGGCTTGAATGCGTGTGCGCGCTGCCGCTGAACCAGTTGAGCAGCAGGGCGCCCAGTGCGATGCCTACGCTGATGGAAAGTTGCTGGTTCACGGCCATCAGGCTGGTGCCGCTGCCTGCCTGATAAGGCCGCAGGTCGGAAATGGTTAATGTGTTCATCGAAGAATATTGCAGTGAATTGCAGATGCCCATGGCAAACAATAAAGGTATCAACAGCCACAGCGGCGTTTCGGCGTCGGGGAGGGCGAGCGACATAATCATCAGGCCGATCAGGCGGGTGTTCCAGATCAATACATGGCGGTAGCCGAAGCGGGTAATCAGTGGTTTGACCATCGGTTTGGTTAACAAGGCACCCAAAGCGATCGGTGCCAATACCCAGCCGACCAAGCTGGCGCTGCGGCCGAAAGCCACTTGCAACAGCAGCGGCAGCAAAAACGGTACCGAGGCCATCCCCAAGCGGCTGATCATATTGCCAAGCACACCGAGGCGGAAGGTGCGTACTTTCAGTAAGTCGGGTGTATAAAGCGCCTGCGGATCGGCGATGGCGTGCCGACGGTAAAACATCAGCGCCAGTATGCCGAAAACGGCGCACAACCCGGCGAACAGCCAAGCGCCGGGGTGGTTGAGCATTTCCACTGCCAGGCTCAAACTCACCGCGCCGCTGCTGAACATCAGAAAACCGAGTGCGTCGAAATGCGGGCGTTCGCCGCCGGGCGCATGAAAATCCGGCATCAGCCGCGGCGTTAGGGCGATACCGAGCAGGCCGATCGGCACGTTAATCAGGAAAATCCAGTGCCAGCTGGCGTATTCCACCAGATAGCCGCCGACCAAAGGTCCCATTACCGGCCCCAGCAGCGCGGGCATGATAATGAAGTTCATCATGCCGAGCAGACGGGTTTTATCATAGGCACGCATCACTACCAGCCGCGGCACCGGCATCAGCATCGCGCCGCCCATGCCCTGCAAAACGCGGGCGAACACCAGCAGCGGCAGGTTGGGCGAAGCGGCCGCCAGCGCAGAGCCGCCGACAAACAACGACATGGCGATGGTGAATACTTTCCGGGTGCCGTAACGGTCGCACAGATAGCCGCTCATCGGCGTGAGCAGAGCCAGCGTGAGGGTATAGGAAACCACTGCCGACTGCATATTGAGCGGCGATTCGTTCAAATCCAACGCCATTTTCGGCAGAGCGGTGTTGAGGATGGTGGCATCCAGCATCTGCATAAAAATAGAGAGTGCCAGCAGAATCGGCAGCCAGCGCGAGGGCGGAGGGGCAGTGGGAATGGGCGGATTCATGATGCGTGTTTTGGATGGGTTGGGCGGATTGAGGTTTGTTTTTTAGTTTTCAGACAGGCATTTTGTTTGCCTGTCTGAAAACTACGGATAGGATGGTTCCAGCCGATTATGCCAGAAAATACTGCAATAAATCATTGAGAAAGCGGCGGCCGAGCGGTGTGGCGCGCAAATAGGCGGGGTCGGTATCGAGCAGGCCTTGCCGCTGGGCGGCCAGCAGCGGTTTGGCGATGGCGCTGCTGCTGATGCCGGTGCGTTCTGCCAACCAAGCGGCGGGCACGCCTTCGGTGAGCCGCAAGGCGTTCATCATAAATTCAAACGGCAAATCTGCGCGTGCTACCGTCCGCCGCTCGGCGGCTGAGGCGGGATCGGCGGCGATAGCCTGTAAATAATCGTTGGGATGGCGTTTGCGCACGGTGCGCTCGATACGGTCGTGATGCGAAATTTTGCCGTGTGCGCCTGCGCCTATGCCGATATAGTCGCCAAACTGCCAATAATTGAGATTGTGGCGGCAAAACTGGCCGTTGCGGGCAAAGGCGGAGGTTTCGTAATGCAGGAAACCGGCGTCTTCCAGTGCCTGCTGCACGGTATCTTCGATGTCTTGTGCGGCTTCGTCGGCGGGCAAATCGGGCGGCGGGGTGTGGCCAAACGGCGTGTTCGGCTCCATGGTCAGGTGGTAGGCGCTGATGTGGCCGGCACCGGTGGCCAGCGCGGTGCGCACGTCTTGCAACGCACCGGCTACGTCTTGGCCGGGCAGGGCGTACATCAAATCGATGTTTACCCGCTCGAATAAATTTAAAGCCGTTTCGATGGCGGCCAGCGCTTCGCGGCTGTCGTGGATGCGGCCGAGTTTTTTCAGACAGGCATCGTTAAAACTCTGCACGCCGATGGACAAACGGGTTACGCCGGCGTCGCGAAAGCCTTGGAATTTCTCGCGCTCAAACGTACCGGGGTTGGCTTCCAGCGTGATTTCCGCCGCCGGCTGCACACGCAGCAGTGCGCGCACGCCGGCCAGCAGGCGGTTGATGGCATCGGCGGAAAACAGGCTGGGCGTACCGCCGCCGATAAAAATGGTTTCCACCGGCCGCCCCCACACGTGAGGCAATTCGGCCGCCAAATCGGCCAACAACGCATCTACATAACGCTCTTGGTCGTTTGCGGCTTTGTGGGTGTGCGAATTGAAATCGCAATACGGGCATTTCTGCACGCACCAAGGCAGGTGGATGTAGAGCGACAGCGGCGGTAGGGCGGTAAGCCGGCCGGGCGGGGTAAATTGGATGGCGGTCATGGCGGTATCAAGGAACAGTCAAACGCGTATCGGCGGGGCAAACGGGCGGGGCTACAGTATATCCAGCTTCTTTTTCAATTCCTGTAATGCCAGGCCGCGGTGGCTGATTTGGTTTTTCATGTCCGGCGCAAGCGAGGCGGCGGTACAGCCTTGTTCGGGCAGGAAAAAATGCGGGTCGTAGCCGAAACCGTGGCTGCCTTCGGCTTGTTCCTGCCACAGGCCGTGCCAGATGCCTTCGGCGATGATCGGCTGCGGGTCGTTTTCGTGGCGCACCAGTACCAAAACGCAAACGTAATAACAGCGTTTGTCGTCTTTATCCGCCAGTTGGGCCGACATTTTGGCATTGTTGGCGGCATCGGATTTTGGCTCGCTGCCGGCAAAGCGGGCGGAATATACGCCGGGTGCGCCGCCCAAAGCATAGGCGCAGATACCCGAATCGTCGGCCAGCGCCGGTTTGCCGCTGTATTTGCTGGCGTGGCGCGCTTTGGCGATGGCGTTCTCGATAAAGGTTACATGCGGCTCGGGGCATTCGGGCACGGCAAATTCGGCTTGCGAGCGTACACGAATGTTGCTTTGGGCGAACCAGCGGGAAAATTCGGCCAGTTTGCCGGCATTGCCACTGGCCAGTACGATTTCTTGGAACACGGTGAAAACCTTTTTATTGATCGGAAGATTGCCGGATTTCGCGCATCATTTTATGACGCGCCTGTTCGCGCAAAAACAGCGCCAGGCAGGCGATTTGGCCGAAGGCGGCGGCAAAGGCAAACAGGAAGGCGGCAATGCCGAATTGCCGGCTTTCGATGGAAATCAGGTAAGCGCCTATGGTAATCAGGACGATAAACAGCAGGGTAAACAGTGCGGTGAGCACGAGCCAGGTTTGGCGTTTGGACATGGCGGAATACGGGTTTGAAATAAAATGCACATTATAGCCGAATAAAGAAATGCCTGTCTGAAAGGATGTTTTGGGCGATGCAGAAACTTTTTCAGACAGGCATTGCGTTGCCAATATTCCCAGTTTATTTAAAAAATAACGTCATACTCGGGTAAGCTCGAGTATGACGGGATGGCAGCCATGCCTGTCTGAAATCTATTTTTAGCTCCGCAGAAACCCGCTTCGCTCGTTTTAGCTCCGCAGAAACCCGCTTCGCTCGTTTTAGCTTCGCAGAAACTCGCTTCGCTCGTTTTCAGACAGGCATTTTTTAGCACACATGGTTTTCGGTTTTAAACCATTACCACGGCCGAAACCTTAATTTCCACTTTCCATTCCGGCTTGGCGAGCTTCGCTTCCACACAGGCGCGGGCGGGGCTGCGTTCGGGATTGACCCATTCGTCCCAGGCCAGGTTCATGGCATCATAATCGGCCATATCGGCCAGAAAAATGGTGGCTTCCAGCAAGTGGTTTTTGTCGGAGCGGCATTGCGCCAGCCAATGGTCTATCTGAGCCAGCACATCGCGGGTTTGTTCGGTAACGCCGGTGTCGGTATTTTCCGGCACCATGCCGGAGAGGAAAACGAAACCGTTGGCAACGGTGGCTTCGGAAAGGCGTGCGCCGGGGCCGATATAGCGGATACTCATGTTGTTGCTCCTTATATTTCCGAGAGGGGAAAACGGCGGCAGTGCCGCGGGTTTGCGACCGGTAAGCGGGGTTAAACCGATCGGCAATGATGTGAACGCTCGGTTCGGACTATGGTAACATATCCGCCCGTTTTTCAAGAAACCGTTTGCAAGATGTCTAAGCCCGATTATCCGGTTACCGCCGCCATCCGTTTTCTGCGTGCGCACAAAATCGATTTTATCCCCATGCTGTATGACTATGTAGAACACGGCGGCACCGCCGAATCCGCCGCGCAGCTGGGCGTGCCCGAGCATCAGGTGATTAAAACCATTGTGCTGCAAGACGAACATAAAAAAGGCCTGATTGTGCTGATGCACGGCGATTATCAGATTTCCACCCGAAATCTTGCCCGCCAGCTGGGCAAGAAACACATCGAGCCTGCCGATGCGGCGCAGGCGAATAAGTGGACGGGTTTTCTGGTTGGAGGCACCAGTCCTTTCGGTTGCAAATCCGCGCTGCCGGTTTATGTGGAAAAAAGCATTTGGGATTTGGAAACGATATACATCAATGGCGGCAAACGCGGTTTCTTGGTGGCTGTCAGCCCGCAGGCGCTGAAAAGTTTGTCGCCGGCCGATGTGGCCGTGGCGGTTTAGCAGCATATTTAATAAGGAAAATATTTTGAATCCACCTGTCGAGCAGAATTACGCCGGCTCTATGCCGCCGGAGAAGCTGAAAAGTACGCTGACCATCGCTTATGCGCTGTATTTGTTTTCGCTGATTATGCCTTTATGCCTGATTGCCGGTGTGATATGGGCTTATGTGAAACGGCATGAAGCGGTTGGTACGGCGTATTACGATCATTACCCCTATTTGATTAAAACGTTTTGGTATACCTTGCTGCTGCCGATGGCCGGTTTGATGATGATTTGGTTGGCGATGTGGTTGGAATATGGGATGTCGGTAAGCATCGCCTCAACGGTTTTGGTCATACTGGGCCTGCTGTTGATTATTTTCTGCTCGGTTTGGTTTCTCTACCGCAGTATTGCCGGATTGGTGAAGTTGAATAACGGGCAAAGCGTATCGCCGAGCGGTTGGTGGTAAACGTTATATCTGTATGGATTTTTATGATTTATCTGATTGTCAGTATTTTATGCAGCGTATCCGTTTCCGTGCTGCTGAAAATTTCCCGCAGTAAGAAAATCGATATCGAACAGGCAGTGGCGGTGAATTATCTGGTTGCCGTGAGCCTGACCATGGCGGTGTTGAAGCCCGATTTGTCGGCTTGGCAATCTTATCTGCCGACCTGGTGGCTGTTTGCCGCTCTGGGTGTATTGTTGCCTTCGGTGTTCGTGATTATGGGGCGCGCGGTGCAACAGGCGGGAATTGTGAAATCGGATGCCGCGCAGCGTTTGTCGCTGTTTTTGCCGGTGGCCGCGTCGTTTTTGATTTTCAACGAAACGCCCAGCGTCGGCCGTCTGGTCGGTTTGGCGTTGGCGTTTGCCGCTTTGTTTTGTTTGTTGTGGAAAGAGGGCGGAGGTAAGAAGTCGGGCGGTACGCTTTCACAGGCAGCTTTGTTGCTGGGGGTATGGGCGGGTTACGGTATTATCGATATTCTGTTTAAACAGGTCGCCAAAAGCGGTACGGCTTTCGGCGGTAATTTGTTGGTGGCGTTTATCTTGGCGGGAGTGCTGATGTTCGGCTATCTGTTTGCCAAAGGCACGAAGTGGAGCGCCGCGGGCATCCTCGGCGGGCTGGTGTTGGGCGGCTTGAATTTTGCCAATATTTGGTCTTATGTGCGTGCCCATCAGGTGATGAGCGAAAATCCGACCATTGTGTTTGCCGGGATGAATATCGGGGTGATTGTGCTGGGCACCTTGGTCGGCGCGCTTGCTTTCCGCGAGAAAATCAGCACCGTTAATATGGCGGGCATCGTGGTGGCGATCTGCTCGATCGCCTGTTTGTTTTATTGGCCGCAATTGGCGGGTTTGTTGGCTTTGTAATGGGAAAGAATATAAATGCCTGTCTGAAACGCTTGGGTTTCAGACAGGCATTTTTTCAGACAGGCAGAGACCTTTGCAAAATTCTTTTCGATACCTGAAAACACTTGCGTCATGCCCGGGCTTGACCCGGGCATCTGTTTGTTTGAGAAGAAAAAGCAAATACTCGGAGCAAGCCCGAGTATGACGAGATATCAATAAATTCAGGATTAAAAAGTTTTTTGCAAAGGTTTCAGGCATCGATGCCTGTCTGAAAACATTTTTTCGCTTTATTGACCGCGTAAAAACAAGGCATCGAGCTGTTGCAGGGTAAGCTTGACCCAGGTCGGGCGGCCATGGTTGCATTGGTTGCTGCGCGGGGTGTTTTCCATGTCGCGCAACAGGGCGTTCATTTCCGGCAGAGTGAGGCGGCGGCCGGCGCGTACGGAGCCGTGACAGGCCATGGTGGCGAGGATTTGGTTTTCCAGCGCGGTGATGGTTTGCGAGCCGCCGGCTTGGGCGAATTCCTGCAGGATGCTGCGGGCGAGTTCGACCACATCGCTTTTGGCCAACATGGCCGGTACGGCGCGGATGGCGATGCTGTTTTCGCCCAAGGGCGATAAATCAAGGCCGAATTCGGTAAGTTTGTCGCCGTGGTCAGCCAGAGCCGCCATTTCTTCGTGGCTGGCGGTAAAACTGACGGCGATGAGCAAGGGCTGGCTGGCCAGTCGGCCGGCGGTTTCGCGCTGCTGCTTCATTTTTTCATAATTCACCCGCTCGGCGGCGGCATGCATGTCAACCAGCAGCAGGCTGTCTTCGGCTTGTGCAAGGATGTAAATGCCCAATAATTGGGCGATGGCAAAGCCCAGCGGTGGAGTTTCGGCTGCGGCTATTTGTCCGGCCAATTCATCATCAAGGCCGGAGGGTGCGGCAACCGGCGGCAGGCTGCTGCCGAAGGCGGGTAAGGGATCGGGTTCGGCAGGTTGTTGGTAGAGTTTGGCGTAAGTATCCAGCGCGGCTTGGCTTTCGCGCAGCGACAGTGCGCGCTGTTGCGAGGCGCGGGCAGCCGGCGTGTAGGCGGCGGGAGCTTGTCTGCCGCTGTTGTTGTCTGTTTGGGTAGGTCTGTCTGAAACACTTGGCGGATGAGATGGAGATGGCGCATCGATGCCCAGCATTTGGTGCAATACTTCGCCGGCATTGTTAACGCTTTCGGTTTGGTCGGCGCGGGTGGCGGAGAGTGCTTTATCCAAGGTGTGAAAAATCAGTTGGTGCACCGCTTGGCTGTCGCGGAAACGGATTTCGGTTTTGGTCGGATGTACGTTTACGTCTACGTTTTCCGGCGGCAGCTCGAGAAATAGGACGAAAGCGGGGGTAAGCGCTTGGTGCAGCACGTCGCGGTAAGCTTGTTTGACGGCGTGCAGCATCACTTTGTCGCGCACGAAGCGGCGGTTGACGAAGCAATATTGCTGGTTGCTTTTGCCTTTGGCAAAAGTGGGCTTGGCGATGATACCGGTCAGCCGCATCGCACCTGCACCGCTGTCTATCGGCAGAGAGGCGGCGGCAAATTCTGGCCCCATGATGGCGGCGACGCGCTCGGCCAGACTTTGCGCGGGGTAGTCGAAAATGCTTTTACCGTTGTGCTTTAAGGAAAAAGCTACCTGCGGATGCGCCAGCGCCAAGCGTTCGAGCATGGTGGCGCAGTGGGCGTATTCGGTGCTCTCGGATTTGAGGAATTTGCGTCGTGCGGGGGTGTTGAAAAACAAATCGGCCACTTCTACAGTGGTGCCGAGTGGGTGGGCCGCGGCACCGATATTGCCGAGTTTGCCGTCTTGCGCACGGATTTCGCCGGCATGGCCGGCATCGGGGCGGCGGCTGGTGAGGGTGAGGCGGGAAACGGAAGCGATACTGGCCAATCCTTCGCCGCGAAAGCCCATGCTGCAAACTTTTTCCAAGTCGGCCAGGCTGACGATTTTGCTGGTGGCGTGGCGTGATAGGGCCAGAGGCAAATCTTCGGCATGAATACCGCTGCCGTTGTCGGTAACGCGGATCAGCTTGATGCCGCCGGCCTCCAATTCCACCGAGATTTTGTCTGCCTGCGCATCGAGGCTGTTTTCCACGATTTCCTTGAGGGCGTTGGCCGGGCGTTCGACCACTTCGCCGGCGGCAATTTGGTTAATCAGGTGGTCGGGCAGGGGGGCAATGCGCATCATGCGTTTCGGTACCAATAATTTTTTCAGACAGGCATGATTCTATAGAGAAACGGGAAACAATGCTAATGTTCGGGAACCGGTAAACGGTTGGCGCTGTTGGCGGTATGCCTGTCTGAAAGCACGATGGACCTCTCTTCGGCTATAATTTGGCGGCAGCAACTATTTTTTAGAGAAAACGAATGAATAAAGAACTGCTCGGCTTGATATTCCTGCCCGCCGGGGTGATTTCGATGGCCGCCGCCGCTTTATGGCAGATGTATGTGGTGATGACGGAAAGTTATACGCTCAACCGTTTTAAAGACAAGCAGCTGGTGTGGGTGGTCAGTGCGATGTTTTTCAGCTTCACGCTGGCGATTTACATACTCTGCCCGAACGCGCGTAAAAAAGGAGTGTTATTTTGGCTGCTGGCGATAGGCGGCGTCTTAATGTATGTTTTGGCAAGGCTGTGGCTGCCTTGGAAGAAGTAATTTGAGAGGCGGTGTTTTTTTTTGTAAAGATGAAAAAACAAATCTTGCAATTTGTCTTAAGATTCCTATATGCTGAATTAAGCCCGCCAAATGGCGGTTTGAGAAGTATAAACATTCCGAAACGAAAGGGAGTTACTGATGAAACGCGATTTTGAAGCAAAAAAAGAAGCTTTGATGAAAGAAGTACGCTCGGTTTTGAGTGATGTAGAAGCCCTGACCAAAGACAATGTCGAACGCGGAGTGGAAGAAACCCGTGCTTTGCGCGAAAAACTTCAGGATCAACTGGATCGTGCGCAAAACAAGTTGCAAGAATTTGAAAGCCAAGCCAGCGAACAAATCCGTCACCGGGTTAAACAAGCCGACGAATTGGTTCAAGACAAGCCCTATTATGCTATGGGCTTTGCCGCATTGGCCGGTTTGGTGGTGGGTATATTATTGAACCGCCGCTGATATCAATCGTACGCCCTGCCGTTTTATAGCTTAACTCGGCAGGGTATTTTGTTAGAAGTGCGTTCTGATTTTCTGCGAAAGGTAGTATATGAATATCCGGCAAGAGCTAGACTATCTGAAAAAGCGTGTTATTCAGGGCGCTGATCTGTTGCTGTTGCGTTTGCGTTTGCTTAACCTTGATGTCAGCAACCAAGTGGCCGGCATCATCCGTATTTTTGCAACGATTGTTATAACTGCCGTGGTCAGTCTGATTGCCTTGATTGCCTTGTTGTTTGGCTTGAATACCGTGTTGCCGGAGCAAGCCAAAATCTGGGTATTTTTTGGCAGCGCAGGTTTGTTGTTTTTAATCGTGTTGGTTTTATTGTTTCAGATAAAGAAAACTTGGAGCGAAGCCAACCGTCCATTAGCCGAAACCCTGAAGGGCATGCAGGGTGATTTGGATTATTTACTGGGCAGACAGAGGGAAAATCCTGTCAATAAACAGAATAAGGACGTCTAGAATATGTCGAAACTAAGTAAACAAGAAGAACGCGAATTATTAGAGTTGGAAATAGAACTGGCTCGCTTAAAATTGGCAACCGGAGAATTGCTGCGCAAACGCCAGCAGCGGCAAAGACAGCAAGAAGAGCATTTCGGCCACAAACTAATCGAACTGGCCGGACAAGCCTCACAAAAAAAATTAACTTGGAGCGCCGTGATGATGCCCGCGCGATGGAAACACCGTGTACTGGTCGGTATCGCTTTGCTGGCATGGGAATATTGGCGTAAGCAACAAAATCATTCCTACCGTTCTTACCGTTAAGAATTTTTCTATATTTCCGGCTTGACACCTGAACAGGCGCTGCATACAATGCAGCGCCAAATATCCCTGTTTCTATATTTCGAATTCTTCAATTATTCTCAATATTCTACACATAACCCCATTTCTATTTCCGTCTGCACCTTATTTACCGAGTGAGCAAAATTATCCGGTTCATGGGTAGCGGATGTCCATAATTATCTATTCTATAAAAAACATCATGCACGTTTCCGAACTACAAAACCAACATATTTCCAAACTCTTGGAACAAGCCGAACAAATCGGTATTGAAAACGCCAACCGCCTGCGTAAACAAGACTTGGTTTTCGCCATTGTCCGCCAGCTGATGAAGCAGGGCGAGGGCTTTACTTGCTCAGGCACGCTGGAAATTCTGCCCGACGGCTTCGGCTTTTTGCGCAGCTCCGATACTTCTTATCTGGCCGGCCCCGATGATATTTATGTATCGCCCAACCAAATCCGCCGCTTTAACCTGCACACCGGCGATACCATCGAAGGCAGCGTGCGCGTGCCCAAAGACAACGAACGCTATTTCGCATTGGTACGCCTCGATTCGATTAATGGCGACAAACCCGAAGTGTGCAAGCACAAAATCCTGTTTGAAAACCTCACGCCGCTTTTCCCCACCAAACAATTCAAACTTGAGCGCGACATCAAAGCGGAAGAAAACCTCACCAGCCGCGCCATCGATTTGGTTTCCCCTATCGGATTCGGTCAACGCGCCTTATTGGTGGCGCCGCCGAAAACCGGTAAAACCGTGATGCTGCAAAATATTGCGCACGCCATTACCGCCAATTATCCCGAAGTCGAGTTGATCGTGCTGCTGATAGACGAGCGCCCGGAAGAAGTAACCGAAATGACGCGTAGTGTGCGCGGCGAAGTGGTGGCTTCCACTTTCGACGAACCGGCCACGCGCCATGTGCAAGTAGCCGAAATGGTGATTGAAAAAGCCAAGCGTATGGTGGAACACAAAAAAGACGTAGTGATTCTGCTCGACTCCATTACCCGCTTGGCACGCGCTTACAATACCGTGGTGCCTGCTTCCGGCAAAATCCTCACCGGCGGCGTGGATGCCAATGCGCTGCACCGCCCGAAACGTTTCTTCGGCGCGGCGCGCAATGTCGAGGAAGGCGGCTCGCTCACCATTATCGCCACCGCACTGGTCGACACCGGCAGCCGCATGGACGATGTGATTTTTGAAGAATTTAAAGGCACCGGCAATATGGAGTTGCACCTCGACCGCCGCATGGCCGAAAAGCGTGTGTTCCCCGCCATCAACATCAACCGCTCCGGTACCCGCCGCGAAGAATTGTTGGTGCCCAACGAGCAATTGCAGCGGATGTGGCTGTTGCGCAAATTCCTGCATCCGATGGACGATATCGAGGCCACCGAATTTTTGGTGGGCAAACTCAAAGACTCCAAAGACAACAACGACTTTTTCGAATTGATGCGCGGCAAATAAATCAACGTATGCCTGTCTGAAAAGTTTTTCAGACAGGCATTTCTTTTTGCAACATCGCATAAGGTTCAAACATATGGCAAAAATGAATTGGCAGCAGCTGCTAAGTACCACTCGTTTCCGTCCGAAAGAAGGCATGATTCTTCCGACCAGTACACCGTCTACCCAAGAAGGACAAGATGCGCTGCGTACCGACTTTCATATCGACTACGATCGGGTGGCCTTTTCCAGCGCCTTCCGCCGGTTGGGCCGTAAAACCCAAGTGCATCCGTTTGCCGAGCACGACCACACCCACAACCGGCTCACACACAGCGTAGAGGTGGCCAGCGTCGGCCGCAGTCTGGGCAACCGGGTCGGCGTCATGCTGGCTGCTGGCGGCTTTTTGCCCGCAGGCAATACACCCAGCGACATCGGCGCCGTGGTTCAAGTGGCTTGCCTGGCACATGATTTGGGCAATCCGCCGTTTGGCCATGTCGGTGAAAACGCTTTGCGCGATTGGTTCCGCGATCCGAAAAACGCCCATTATCTGGAAGGCCTGTCTGAAGCAGAACGCCGCGATATACAAACTTACGAAGGCAACGCCCACAGCCTGCGTCAACTGGCCAGCATCGAAATGTACCGCAACCGCGGCGGCATGCGGCTCACCGCCGCCACCATCGGCACTTTGTTGAAATACCCTTGGACAACGCTGGATCCGCGCGGCGATAAGAAATTCAATATCTACCAAACCGAATTGCCGTTTATGCGCCGGGTAGCCGAAGAGCTCGGCCTGAGCGAACTGGCGCCGGATGTGTGGGTGCGCCATCCGCTCTCTTACCTGATGGAAGCGGCGGACGATATTTGTTATGCCCTGCTTGATTTGGAAGACGCAGTCGAAATCGGCTTAATCGGCGATATCGAAGTGGAAAGCATTCTCTCCGAACTGACCTTTGTCGAAAACACTTGGTATGCCCAATCCAGCCGCCAACGCTGCGCCATGTTGCGCGGTATCGCCATCGGCCGCTCCATCGATGATGTGGCGCAAACCTTTATCACCCACCAAGCCGATTTGCTCAACGGCGAATTTAAAGGCAAAGACCTGATTACCCTGTGCAGCCCGCAAGTGCGTAATACCTTGGAAAAAGCCAAAGATTTGGCGCGCAACCGCATCTTCCGCCATCAGAGCAAGCTGATGACCTCCATCGCGGCTTACCCCTGCTTAAGCTCGATACTTGATTTGTTGGTACCCGCAGTATATGCGTTTGTTGTCGAAGGAAAAGTCAGCCAGCGCCATTCGCTATCTTTGGAATTGTTGGCGGACGAACCGGTTGAAGAGGGCGACAGCCTTTATCTTGCTTACATGAAAGTGCTGGATTTTGTCGGCAGCATGACCGATAACTCTGCCGCGAAAATGGCGCGTGAACTCTCCGGCGTAGGTATGCTGTAAATAAATTTTAAGAAATATCAGTCTGCTAAATGATAGGTTGAAAAAAATCCCGTTAAAAGCTGGACAATGCTGCCGGTTTTCTATATTATTCGCTTCTCTTGATTCACGGCACACTAAAGAGCTGATGAAGAAAACGCACCCGTAGCTCAGTTGGATAGAGTATCTGGCTACGAACCAGAGGGTCGGGCGTTCGAATCGCTCCGGGTGCGCCACAAATTATTTTATCCGCGCCCATCGTCTAGCGGTTAGGACATCGCCCTTTCACGGCGGTAACCGGGGTTCGATTCCCCGTAGGCGTGCCAGATTCCGATAACCCCTTCAAGCTTGTCTTGAAGGGGTTGTTTTATGCCTGAGACCTTTGCAAAACTCTTTCCGATACCTGAAAACATGTGCGTCATGCTCGGGCTTGATCCGAGCATCTTTTTGTTTTGAAAGAAAAAGCAGATACTCGGGTCAAGCCCGAGTATGACGAGATATAGCAGATTAACTTAACTTTCGCTACGGCGTTGCTGCGCCTTAGCTCAAAGAGAACGATTTTGTAAGCCGCTGAAGCGGCAACAGAATCGGTTCCGTACTACTTGTACTGTCTGCGGCTTGCTGCCTTGTATCGAAGTAATTAAATCTGCTATATCAATAAATTCAGGATTAAAAAGTTTTTTGCAAAGGCCAATGCCTGTCTGAAAAATATTTTCAGACAGGCATTGTTTTGTTTTTAATCTTTATCGTTAGTCCACTAATTTTTAGTAACCGTTTCGTCATACTCGAGTCCAGCCCGAGCATGACGCGTGTACTCTCGTCTTAAGTGAATCCGCTATATATGTTCTTGGCAATTGACTATCGCGAAAGCAAACAAAGAAAAATGCGGGCCAATCAATCGCCCGCATTTTTTATACCTGTCTGAAAAAACGATCACACCCTAAACCATTGCAACTCGTCGCGTAATTTCACCACTTCGCCGATAACGATCAGCGCCGGGGAAGGCGCATCGGCGGCGAGGGCGGCGAGGTCTTGCAAAATGCCGGTGCGCACGCTCTGGCCGGGTTGGGTGCCTTGGGAAATCACCGCAACCGGCGTATCGGCGGCGCGGCCATGGGCAATCAGTTCGCGGCTGATTTCTTCGGCTTTGATGGTGCCCATATAAACCACCAGCGTTTGGTTGCCGCGTGCCAGAGTTTGCCAGCGCAGCTTGTCGCCGTCGGGGCGGCAGTGGCCGGTAACGAATAGCGCGGTTTGCGCGTAATCGCGGTGGGTCAGCGGGATGCCGGCGTAAGCGGTGGCACCGAGGCCGGCGGTAACGCCCGGCACGATGCGGAAGGGAATACCGGCTTTAACCAATACTTGGCATTCTTCACCGCCGCGGCCGAATACGAAGGGGTCGCCGCCTTTTAGGCGCACCACGCGTTTGCCTTTGCGGGCGTATTCGACCAGCAGACGGTTGGTTTCTCCCTGTTGCACCTGATGGGCGCCGGCGCGTTTGCCGACGCTGACTTTTTCGGCGTCGCGGCGTACCAAGTCCAGGATTTCAGGCGAGACGAGGGCGTCGTATAACACCACATCTGCCGCCTGCATGGCTTGTAAGGCGTTGAGGGTTAGCAGGCCGGCGTCGCCGGGGCCTGCGCCCACCAGCACCACTTCGCCCTGTGCTTGGTTGTGATGCGATTCGAGACGCTGCTGCAACAGGGCTTCGGCGGCAGCTTCGTTGCCGCTGGCCATGTAATGTTCGAAGGTTTGGTCGTGATGGAACAATTGTTCCCAGAATTTGCGCCGTTCGGTCAGGCTTTTGATTTTCTGTTTGACTGCTGCGCGCCAGCGGCCGGCCAATGCGGCGGTACGGCCGGTGTGCTGCGGCAGCAGGGTTTCGATTTTCTGCCGCCACAAACGCGCCAGCACCGGTGCGCTGCCGCTGCTGGAAACGGCGATTTTCAGTGGATGGCGGTCGATAACGGCAGGTACGATGAACGAGCAGTTGTCCAAGTCATCCACGCTGTTACAGAATTTGCCGGCCGCTTCGGCGGCTTGGAAGACGCGGCGGTTAAGTTCGGCGTCGTCGGTGGCGGCCACTGCCAGAAATACCTTTGCCAGTTGCCCGGCTTGGAATTCGCCGCCTAAATACTCGAGGCGGCCTTGCTGTTGCCAACCGGCCATTTGCGGCGAGAGTTGTTGCGCCACCACTTGCAGGCGAGCGCCGGCTTTTAACAGCGCTTCGGCTTTGCGTTCGGCCACGTGGCCGCCGCCGACCAGTAAAACCGGGCGGCCGCTGAGTTTGGCAAATAAGGGATAATCGCTCATGGCGTGTGTTCGGATCGTATTTTTTTAGATAGCGGCGATGGTAAGCGCAAAGCGGGCGGGGCGGAAGGAAATGTTTTATCTATATAAAGCACGGGCGGTTATAAACAAAGAAAAAACCGTTCCTTTTTCAGACAGGCATTTTGTGACAGTATATGCACATCATAAAACCACAAACATAGAACACAACCATGAAACCTGAATTTTGGCGTATGCCCGCCCCCGATTCCGCGGCACTGGCACAGTTGGCGCAGAAAACCGCCGTGTTGGCCGAGCGTTTGCAGGCGGTCGCCGAGCGTTTTCCGAACGCCGTTTTCGCCTCCAGCCTGGCGGCGGAGGATGCCATTATCACCGATCAGATTGCCGCTTTGAAGCTGCCGCTGCGGGTGATTACCCTGAATACCGGCAAACTCAATCCCGAAACCGAGGCGCTGATTGGTGAGACCCGCCGGCGTTATCCCGAGTTGGCGTTTGACGTATACGAGCCGCTGGCCGAAGATGCCGCCGAGTTTGAACGGGAATACGGCGCCGCGGCGATGTATGAGAGCGTGGAGTTGCGCAAACGCTGTTGCCATATCCGCAAAATCGAGCCGTTAAACCGTGCGCTGGCCGATGCTTCTGCTTGGCTGACCGGCCAGCGCCGCAGCCAGTCGGTTACCCGCAGCGAGCTTAATCTGGAAGAAACCGACGGCGCGCGCGGCATCGCCAAGTTCAATCCGATTTTCGATTGGGAAGACGATGATGTTTGGGCTTATGTGCAAACCCATCGGGTGCCGATGAACGCCCTGTATCAGCAAGGTTATCCCAGCATAGGTTGCGAGCCGTGCACCCGTCCGGTCAAAGTGGGCGAGGACATCCGCGCCGGCCGTTGGTGGTGGGAGCAAAAAGACAGTAAAGAATGCGGTTTGCACAAATAAAGCCGGTTTGATGAATAAAAATGCCTGAGGCCTTTGCAAAAAGCTGTTTTAATCCTGAATTGACCAATTTTTCGTCATACTGGGGCTTGACCCGAGAATCTGTTATTTTTTTAAAAACAACTAGATGCTCGGGTCAAGCCCGAGCATGACGTACGTGTTTAAAGTACCAAAAAGAATTTTGCAAAGTCTTTGCCTGTCTGAAAACTTTTCTTTGTAGAAGGTTTTCAGACAGGCATTTTCCGTTTCGTCATACTCGGGCGTACTTTTTTCAGTTGATTGGCTATATAGCAGATTAACTTAACTTTCGCGAAGGCTCTGCTGCGCCTTAGCTCAAAGAGAACGATTTTGTAAGCCGCTAAAGCGGCAACAGAATCGGTTCCGTACTACTTGTACTGTCTGCGGCTTGCTGCCTGGTATCGAAGTAATTAAATCTGCTATAAATGGACAAGGCGGCTCTATATAACCAAAAAGAATGTGATTACAAACAATGATTCTTTCCCTTTTTTTTGCGGCCTCGTTAAAGTAGCCGCCATCAGGAAAAGGAATATTGAAGCGATGTCTATCCAAAACAAACATCTCGATTGGCTCGAAGCCGAATCGATCTACATCATCCGCGAAGTGATTGCCGAAGCCAAAAATCCTGCGCTGTTGTTTTCCGGCGGCAAGGATTCGGTGGTATTGCTGGCCTTGGCGGTGAAAGCCTTCCAGATCGAAGGCCGTCCGTTGAAACTGCCTTTCAAATTATTACACGTCGACACCGGCCACAACTACCCGGAAGTAATCGAATTTCGCGACCAAACCGTAGCGCGTACCGGTGTGGAATTGGTGGTCGGCCATGTAGAAGATTCTATCAAGCGCGGTACGGTGGTGCTGCGCCGTGAAACCGATTCGCGCAACGCCGCGCAGGCGGTTACTTTGGTGGAAACCATCGAAGAGCAGGGCTTTGACGCGCTGATGGGCGGTGCCCGCCGCGACGAAGAAAAAGCCCGCGCCAAAGAGCGCATTTTCTCGTTCCGCGACGAATTCGGCCAATGGGATCCGAAAAACCAGCGCCCCGAATTATGGTCGTTGTACAACACCCGCCTGTTCCCCGGCGAAAACATGCGCGTGTTTCCGATTTCGAACTGGACCGAATTGGATATCTGGCAATATATCGCCCGTGAAAAGCTGGCGCTACCGCCGATTTATTACGCCCATGAGCGCGAAGTGGTCGAGCGCAACGGCCTGCTGGTACCGGTTACCCCGCTCACGCCCAAGCGTGAGGGCGATGTTTCGGAAGTGCGCAGCGTGCGTTTCCGCACCGTAGGCGATATTTCGTGCACCTGTCCGGTAGCCAGTACCGCGGTTAATGCCGAAGACATCATTGCCGAAACCGCCGCCGCCACTATTTCCGAGCGCAGTGCCACCCGTATGGACGACCGCGTTTCCGAAGCGGCAATGGAAGAACGTAAGAAACAGGGTTATTTCTAAGCGTTTCTTTAAAATACGGCTTTTATTTGAGAATGCCTGTCTGAAAAGTTTTCAGACAGGCATTTTTGTATTTGTTATATCGATTGATTGGCGTTTTGAGAGCAGGGTAAGTGATTCAGATGTAGAAATTACCAGAGTCAGGCGAATATGAAGTTAAACAGGCACTTCCGTAAATGAACCGATTTGTTGGCTTAAAAGGTTTCATTGATGAAAAAACAGATTTACTTTATCCACCGTGCATTTTTTGATGTGTATTAAATGGATGAACGGCGGCAGGGATTACAATCAAGATGTAATTTTACTTCAAGGAGGTGGCATGGATATTTTAATCGCATTACTTCCTGCCCTGTTTTGGGGCTCGATGATATTGTTTACGGTTTACATCGGCGGAACGGCCTACAGCCAGATTCTCGGCATCACCATAGGCGCGCTGCTGTTTGCGCTGGTGGAGTACGGTTTTGCTTCCCCCGAGATGACCGCCAAAGTGTTTTGGGTAGGGCTGGCTTCGGGGGCTTTGTGGACCGTCGGCCAGATCGGGCAGTTGCAAAGCATCAAAAAAATCGGCGTCGCCGTTACCATGCCGATTTCCACCGGTATGCAGCTGATTGCCACCACCTTATTCGGCGCGCTGGTGTTTTCCGAATGGCACGATGCCGTTACCACCGGCTTGGGTTTATCTGCTTTGCTGCTGATTCTGGCGGGTGTGTTTCTGACCTCTGCCAAACCCAAAGGTGCGGTGAGCGATGCGGCCGACAGCAGTAATATGCGCAATGCCTTGATTATGTTGACGGTATCGACGCTGGGTTATTTAAGCTATGCGGTACTGGCAGCGTTTTTCAAGGTAAACGGCGCCGATGCGGTGTTGCCGCAGAGTATCGGCATGGTGCTGATGGCGTTGCTGTTAACGGCGCGGGAAAAGCCGTATAACCGCGATACGCTTAAAAATATCCTGCCTGGCATTGTATGGGCGTTCGGTAGTTTTTTTATGTTTGTCTTGCAGCCGAAAGTGGGCGTGGCGATCAGTTTCTCGTTGGCACAGGTGGCGGTGGCCATTTCGACTTTGGGCTCGATTTTTATTCTGAAAGAGAAGAAAACACCCGATCAGATGAAAAAAGTGGTGTTGGGCATCGTGCTGATTATTGTTGCGGCGGTATTGCTGGGCATTGCCAAGGATTATTAGTTATAAGCCAATAACAATGCCTGTCTGAAAAAGTTTTCAGACAGGCATATCTATTTGCGGGTAATAAAACAATATTTGTATTGATACGGATTGATATAACGAAATCGTCTTATATTAAAACCAACCATTCTTTCCCTTTTCTGTGCGCCCTGATTAAAGTACTGCCCATCGAAAACCATCCGGGTATTGTTCCGCCCGGCCTGCACGAAAGAATAGAATGACTGCCACTACCGCTCCTTTACTCCGTTTCATCACCGCCGGCAGTGTTGACGACGGCAAATCGACTTTAATCGGCCGTCTGCTGTACGATAGCAAAACCCTGCTGACCGATCAGATCGCCAAGCTCGACCAAGCGGCGGCGAAAGGTGAGAATCCCGATTTCGCCAGCCTTACCGACGGCTTGGCCGCCGAGCGAGAGCAGGGTATTACCATTGATGTGGCTTACCGTTATTTCGCCACGCCGAAACGTAAATTCATCATCGCGGATACGCCCGGTCACGAACAATATACGCGCAATATGGTTACCGGCGCCTCTACCGCAGATGCCGCCATTGTGCTGGTGGATGCCACACGCGTCGATTTTTCCGGCGAAGAGCCTGTGCTGCTGCCGCAAACCAAACGCCACAGCGCGATTTTGAAATTATTGGGTACGCCGCACGTGATTATTGCGGTGAACAAACTGGATTTGCTCGATTTCAATCGCGAAGCGTATGAAAAAATCGTCGCCGCTTATCAGAAATTGGCCGAACAGATCAAATTAAGCGCCGATGTGCGTTTTATTCCGATCAGCGCGCTGGGCGGCGACAATATCGTCAATAAAAGCGTAAACACGCCGTGGTACGAAGGCGAGGCTTTGCTGCCGCTGCTGGAAAGTCTGCCGGCCGGTGCCAATCAGGCGGAAAAATTAAGCGCGCATTTCCCGGTGCAACGTGTGGCGCGCCAAGACGGCAGCAGTAGCGATGATTTCCGCGGTTACCAAGGGCGTTTGGAAGCCGGCCGTTTGGCGGTGGGCGACGAAGTGAAAGTACTGCCTTCGGGCAACAGCGCCAAAATCGCCGAGATTTACGGCGCTGCGGGCAAGCAGCAAAGCGCTGTCGCCGGCGAGGTGCTCACCGTTACGCTGGACAGGGACATCGATATTTCGCGCGGTAACGCGATTGTCGGCGCCGACAGCACGGCAGTGCCGCTGAAACAATTGCAGGCCGACGTGTGCTGGTTTGACGACGTAGCGCTTAATCCCGGCCGCCGTTATCTGCTGAAACACACCACCCAAACCACCGCCGCCAAAATCAAAGGCATCAGCTATGTGTGGGACGTGCATACCTTAAGCCGCGTACAATCGGCCGACAAATTGTCGATTAACGACATCGGCCATCTGAGCATTGTGCTGCAACAGCCGGTAAACGCCACCGCTTATAGCGAAAATCCGGCTACCGGTGCCTTTATTCTGATCGACGAAGCCACCAACCACACCGTGGCTGCCGGCATGATCAGCGGCAACGATACGGAAGACAGTTTTGAGATTTAAAAACTAAAGCCGTGGGGGCTGTCGACAATTAACCGGCGAAGCGGTTTTTTGAGACAAAAACCGCGTATGCAAGGCAAAAAGCGCAGCAAGACTGAACATCTTGCGAGCACTTTTAACGCCGCAGACGGGGGATTTTGACCAAAAATACTGCCGTTGCGTTAATTGTCGGCAGTCCCTAGGATGCCTGTCTGAAAGATTTTTTCAGACAGGCATTGTTGCGGAAGCAGCCGTATGCCTGTCTGAAAGGTTGGAAAACGTACAAGCATACGGTTATAACCAAGCAAACTAAGCAAACAACCGAACATTCTTTCCTTTTTGCCCGGCAAAACGGTAAAGTCTGCCAAAAAACACGATTCAGGAACCTTCCATGAGCACACCGATTACTCCCGAACTGACCGCCCAGTTGGCGGCGTTAACTCCGCAACAGCTGGCGTTTCTCGCCGGTTACGCTTGGGCGAAAAGCCAAGGTGCCGCAGCAGCGGCCGATTTGCCGCTGGCCGCGGTGCCCGCAGCCGTTGCGACTGCATCCGCCCCCGCCCGCCGCGTAACCGTATTGTCCGCCTCGCAAACCGGCAACGCCCGCCGCGTGGCCGAGCAGTTGCTGGTAAAACTGGAGGGTGCGGGAGTCGACGCCAAGCTCGTGGCCGCCGCCGATTACAAGAGCAAAAACCTGCCGGGCGAAGATATCGTTTTGTTGGTGAGCTCTACCCAAGGCGAGGGAGATCCGCCCGAAGAAGCGGTGCCGCTGTTTAAATTATTGAGCGGTAAAAAAGCCCCCGATTTGAGCGCAGTGAGCTTTGCCGTATTGGCGCTGGGCGATTCCAGCTACGAGCGTTTCTGCCAAGCCGGCAAAGATTTGGATATGTATTTTGACAAGCTCGGCGCCAAGCGCTTGGCGGATTTGGGTATTTGCGATCTCGATTTCCAAGCCGCCGCCGATGCTTGGGTGGCTTCCACCGCAAAACTGGTGGCGGATTTGGCCGCGTCGTCAGGCGGGACGGCCGCAGCGCCGGCTACCGCCGGCAGTGCGGCGGTAGTGGAAACCGGTACGGTATATACCAAAGAGAAACCGTATACCGCATCTTTATCGGTGCGCCAGAAAATCACTGCACGCCATGCCGAGAAAGACGTGCAGCACATCGAAATCGATCTGGCCGGCTCCGGTATCCGTTACCAAGCGGGCGACGCGCTGGGCGTGTGGCCGGTAAACAGCGAAGCTCTGGTGGCCGAAATCCTGCAATTGGCCGGACTGGAGGGCAGCGAATCCGTCCAGAAGGGCGACGGCAGCCAAACCGATATCCGCAGCGCCTTGAGCCTCGATTTGGACATCACCCAAAACACCCCGCAATTCGTGCGCCAATATGCCGAATTGACCGGTAATCATGAATTGAAAGGCCTGTCTGAAAACGCAGAAGAGTTGAATGCTTTTCTGGCGCAAACCCCGCCGGTGGGCGTGTTGGCGCAATATCCGGCCGCCATTGCCGCGCAGGATTTGTTTAATCTGTTCCGCGCACAAACCCCGCGCCTGTATTCCATCGCATCGGTGCAGGACGAAGTGGGTGAGGAGGTGCACTTAACCGTCGGCGTGGTACGCTTCGAGCATCACGGCAACACCTATACCGGCGCCGCATCCGGCTGGCTGGGCGGTGTGCTGGAAGAGGGCGATGCAGTGCGCGTGTTTATCGAACCGAACAAATTGTTCCGTTTGCCGGAAAACGGCGATACGCCGGTGATTATGATCGGTGCCGGTACCGGCGTCGCTCCGTTCCGCGCCTTTATGCAGCAGCGAGATGCCAACGGCGACGGCGGCAAAAACTGGCTGGTGTTCGGCAACCAGCGCTTTACCGACGATTTCCTCTATCAGGCCGAATGGCTGCAATACCGCAAATCCGGCCTGCTCACCCGCGCCGATCTGGCTTGGAGCCGCCAAGGTAAAGAGAAAGTTTATGTTCAGCATAAGCTGGCTGCCGCTGCCGCCGATGTATGGGCATGGTTGCAGGAAGGGGCGCATATTTATGTTTGCGGCGATGCGGTGCGCATGGCACGCGATGTGGAAAATACCTTGCTGGCGATTATTGCCGAACAAGGTAAGTTGAGTGCCGAAGAGGCGGAAGACTATCTGAACGATTTGCGCGAAGAAAAACGTTATCAACGTGATGTTTATTAAACCGCTGCACGCGGATTTTACAGGCGGCAATAAAAACCGCCTGTAAAACCGGCAGCTTGAATAAACACGGTTTGACAGGCGGCTGACGGGATACCGGCTGGTTATTTAGAATTTTACGCGTACACCGGCAGACAATTCGTGGCTGCTGATTTTAGCGTTATCAAAGAATTTGCCCCAGTGGTTGTAACGGTAACCGGCATTCACAGTTACTTTGTCGCCTACTTTCACACCCACGCCGGCAAGAGCGCCTACACCGGTTTTGGTTTCTTTGCCCTCTGCGTGAAAATTAAAGTTACCGCGATTGAGTTCTAAGTAGTCATAAGAAACGGTATTGGTGCCTACGCGCGCACCCAGATACGGTTTTACTTTTTCACTTACCGGGAAATCATAGATAACTGAAACCCCTATATTATTTTTGATTTTGCCGGTGAGCGTGCTAACGTTATGGTAGCCTAATTCAGCATCCGATTCAGTGTGTTCAAAAGAAGATTTGTAGCGGGTGTAATCCACGCCGACGCGCCAGAGTTATTGCCAAAATCATAGCCTACTGTCAGGCGTGGGCTGAAGCCGCTTTGGGATACGGTCGGGTTGTTATCTAGGCTTTCACTTTCTTTGAGTTTAATTTTGCTAACACCCGCATCCGCCTGAATATAAAAACCGGAATCGGCCAAAACCGGGGCAGACAAAGCCAATACTGCAACAGCGGCAAGAAATTTTCCATTCATTTAAGAATCTCCGTAAAATGTGAATAAATAAAAATTAAGTTACCTTTTCTATCATGCGGCAAACTGCGTTGTCTTTGCATTCAAATAAGTAACGAGATTTATTATATATTTATGAAATACCAAAATGAATTTTAGTAGCCCGTTTTAATGTATGAGTGTGGTGCCGATATAACAAAAAACACTTATATTAAAACCAAGCATTCTTTTCACTTTGCAGGTGGATTCTGTAAAGTAACATGATCAAATAGCGGCTAAAGCCGCCTGAAAACAGCAAGGAACCTATCATGACCACCAACGATCCGCGCGCCAAACTGCCCGATGCGCCTTTAGCCGACAACGAGCGCTTAAAAGACCAAAGCCATTATCTTAAAGGCACCATCAAAGAAGATTTGGGCGACGGCCTCACCGGCGGCTTCAACGGCGACAACTTCCAACTCATCCGCTTTCACGGCATGTATGAGCAAGACGACCGCGACATCCGCGCCGAGCGCGTCGAGCAGAAACTGGAGCCGCTGAAAAACGTGATGCTGCGCTGCCGCCTGCCCGGCGGCATCATCCAGCCCAAACAATGGCTGGGCATCGACCAATTCGCCAGCGAGCGCACCATGTACGGCTCCATCCGGCTCACCAACCGCCAAACCTTCCAGTTTCACGGCGTGTTGAAAGACGATATCAAACCCATGCACCAATGGCTCAACGAGCTGGGCCTCGATTCCATCGCCACCGCCGGCGACGTGAACCGCAACGTGTTGTGCACCAGCAATCCCGTGGAAAGCAGCCTGCACGAAGAAGCCTACGAATGGGCGAAAAAAATCAGCGAACACCTGCTGCCCAAAACCCGCGCTTACGCCGAAATCTGGCTCGACGGCGAAAAACTGCATTCCACCGAAAACTTCGCCGAAGCCACGCCGCTGGCCGATGCCGTGAAAAGCGGCGACGCCACCGAGCCGGTGCTGGGCAAAAATTACCTGCCGCGCAAATTCAAAACCACGGTGGTGATTCCGCCGCATAACGATGTGGATTTGCACGCCAACGATTTGAACTTCGTCGCCATCGGCGAAAACGGCAAACTCGTCGGCTTTAACGTGCTGGTGGGCGGCGGTTTGTCGATGGAGCACGGCAACACCAAAACCTATCCCAACACCGCCGTCGAATTCGGCTTTGTGCCGCTCGAAAAAACGCTGGATGCCGCCGCCGCCGTGGTTTCCGTTCAGCGCGACTGGGGCAACCGCAGCGACCGCAAAAACGCCAAAACCCGCTATACCATCGAGCGGGTGGGCAAAGACGTGTTTATCGAAGAAGTGGAAAACCGCATGGGCGCGAAATTCGAGCCTATCCGCCCCTACGCCTTCACCTCGCGCGGCGACCGCATCGGCTGGGTGCAGGGCGAAGACAAAAAATGGCACCTCACGCTGTTTATCGAAAACGGCCGCCTGCTCGATTACCCCGGCCGGCCGCTGAAAACCGGTATGCGCGAAATCGCCAAAGTGCACAAAGGCGACTTCCGCCTCACCGCCAACCAAAACCTGATTGTGGCGGGCGTATCGTCGCGCGACAAAGCCAAAATCGAGCAAATCGCCCGCGAACACGGCTTAATCAGCGATGCCGTTACCCCGCAGCGCGAAAACAGCATGGCCTGCGTGTCGCTGCCGACCTGCCCCTTGGCGATGGCCGAAGCCGAACGCTTCCTGCCGCAGTTTACCGACAAAATCGACGCGCTGTTTGCCAAACACGGCCTGAGCCAAGAGCATATCGTGCTGCGCATCACCGGCTGCCCCAACGGCTGCGGCCGCGCCATGCTGGCCGAAATCGGCTTGGTGGGCAAAGCGGTGGGCCGTTATAACCTGCATGTCGGCGGCAACCGCGAAGGCACCCGCATTCCGCGTTTGTTTAAAGAAAACATCACCGAACCGGAAATTCTGGAAATCATCGACGGTTGGTTGGCAGATTGGGCGGCCAACCGCGAAGAAAACGAAGGCTTCGGCGACTTCGCCGTGCGCACCGGTATTGTGAAACCGGTATTGGATGCCCCGCGCGATTTCTGGGCGGTATAATTGATTTGATTCGCCAAACAAGAACAATGCCTGTCTGAAAACTTTTAGCTTCGCTAAAAAGCGCAAGCTTGTTTTCAGACAGGCATTTTGAGACCTTTGCAAAACCCCCATCTGCGGCGCATTTCTGCGTTGTGTGCTGCTC
>NZ_JAUNHL010000070.1 GCF_030523955.1 Neisseria sp. | reverse complement strand
TTTTCCGAAATTTGATTGGATTTATATGGTCTTCCATGTATAGCTGTACGGCTCCATTGATGTTGGGTAATTTAATTTTGTTAACTAGAATGTAGGGGATAGTTTATGGCTAATACGATTAACTCACTAAGAAATATGGTTTTGTCATTTTATACGGTTGCCGCTAAATATACAGATGCGGACAACACTGCTCAAGATATCATCCAATATGTACTCAGGGATGAAGATTTTTTAAACTCAATAGAAGATGGATATTTTGCTTCATTGGACCGAAACGGGAAGAAAATTGTTAATGATGACAGGATAATCAATGGCTTATTGTTTGCTAATGTTGGATTAGATATTATTGAATTACGCGTAGCCGGAATGGGGCTAGCTGTTATTGATTCTGCCCAAATAAGTGTTAATTATGAAATTATGAGACTGGCCACAGTCAGAAGTGTTGAGCTTTGGAATGAGGGTAAACCTGATGATGCCATTTCAATGATGTTCACTGCCCTCGGTGGCAGTATCGGCGTGGTAGCTCAGTTCTTGCCTTCTAGGGCAGAACAAATAGTATCGTTCCTTGCCAGCGGAATGAGTGTTGCAGGTTATATCGCGGAAAACGGATACGATTGGTTGCAACCTATGTTGTTTGCCAAGGATATTAATGATGAAGCTGTTGATCAGCTTCTTCAAGGCATTAGCTTATCCAATCCAAATATGATCGGAACGTTTGAAACCTTCGATGGTTGGGTTGCCACTTACGGTGTTCCCCAGGTATTGACTTGGATTAAATCTGCATTGGAAAACAAACACCTGACGGTGGAAGATTTATCTTCTTATGCCGCGGATGGTTATGACAGTCTGCTCATGGAAATTGTTGCATCGGTAAAAAACAAAACCGTGGGAATGGTGATCTTGTCGTCTCATCAAGAAACGATGAAATTGCTGGCTAACCAAGACACAAAACAGGCGACTATTGCGGCATTAGAAAATTTGATCCCTTTTGGTATTGCCGGTCATCTGGATCAAGTACCTCAGCGGGAAGAATATAGTGACAGCAAATGGCTGGAAGCCCGATCTTTATTTACTCAACTGCATTTATCCCAATATACGATTTTGGGTGATCCCAATGGGGTAAGTGGGATGGATCCGCATGCTCTGGACGAGCTGCAAAAGGCTTTACAGACATTTATGTCAAGTAAAGGGATAGATGGCGGAACTGTAGAGTTTGAGGATACTGCCATTTTAAGCAAGAATATTTTCATGCATTTAGACAATAATCGTACCGGGGTGTCTAAAATCGTTTTCGGTGGTGATATAGCAGACAATTTAACAGGCGGTGCAAAGAAAGATTTGTTTTTTGCCGGTGCCGGCAACGATACGCTGAACGGCGGCGAAGGCAACGATTATCTGGAAGGCGGCAAAGACAACGATACCTATCTGATCGAAGACGAAGATACGGTGTTGGATGCCGATGCACAAGGCAAAATCATCTTTGCCAAAGATAATCTGCAAGCCACCACTTTTGTCAGCAACAACGGGATTCCCGGAATCTGGTACAGCACTCAAAAAGAAAGCGGCAGTGATGTATCTTCTCTAAGAGCCATCCGTTCCGAGCAGGATCTGATTGTTGCCCATATCAACGGCAAGGATTCCGTTACCATCAAAGACTTTTTTGAAACTGCTTCAGACAACGGAACGGGCGGTTTAACCGCATTGGGTATTGATTTGGATGTAGCCGCCAAAGGTGCGCAAGATCCTGTTCGCTACGTATCCGGTGCGACGAACCGTTACAACCTGATTTATGCCTCTACTCCGCTTTATACGCAGGTGCGCGGCGGCGACTTGGATGATATGCTGTTTGGAAACGGCTCCGGTGGCGTACATGCCGATTTGGGCAGCGGCAACGACCGTGTCTTCGGCAGTTTCTTGGCCGACTACATAAACGGCGGCGATGGCAACGATATTCTGAACGGCAGCCAATTCATTCCGGCCAACAGCAATAGAAGTGCAGAAGAGATGGCGCGGGATACCGATATCATTATCGGCGGTGCCGGCCGCGATTTGATCAACGGCATGGCCGGCGACGACGTTATCCATACCGGATTAAAGAACGAACATCTGTATACCGCCGGCAGCAACGGGCGCGGCGATTGGGCTTTGGGCGGGCTGGGCAATGATGCGCTGTTCGGCAGCACTGAGCGGGATTTGCTCATGGGCGGCGCCGATAGCGATACCGTTTATGGCGGTGCGGGAGATGATGTTATTCTGGGCGACGGCGGCATTCGTTTTGGCAACCGTACGCTTAGCGAATCAGGCACACCGCCCGATATTGACATTCAATATAACCGGTTGGGATTGGGGCAATGGCAGCCGACTGTTACCCATATTCCGGGAACGGCCGTAGCCGTCGAACACACGGTATTGGCTGACCAAATCGCCCCTCAAACCAAGGGGCTGTATTCGTTCGCTAAGACACATCCGGATAACGACCTTTGGACGCTGGAAATCAATCGTGAAGCCGAGGATTATACTTTAACCACCAAAGTCCCACTTAACGAAAACGATCACCGGGTGGCGGTAGGCGGTAGCGGGGATTTCCTGTATGGCGGCGAAGGCGATGACTTGATGATCGGACAAGACGGTTCGGATTATCTCTATGGCGGCGCGGGAGAAGACATCCTCTATGGCGACGATAACCGTGAAGACATTGCCGATTACGGCAATGACTACCTGAACGGCGGCAGCGGCAATGACCGTTTGTATGGCGGCAAAGGTAACGATACCTTGACTGGCGGTTCCGGCTCGGATTACTTGTTCGGCGGCGAAGGCAACGATAGCTATCGGTTCGACAGCAAAGACTTACAAAATGCGGCCGATGAAAACGTAATCCAAGATTCGGATGGCAAAGGCAGTATCGTGATTGACGGCAGCCCGTTAGAACAATACGAGTGGATTGCGGTGGGCGGCGAAGGATCCGTTGCCAACCGCTGGCAGGCACCGGGTATCGGATTGCAACTGACTCGGGCCGGTAATGATTTGGAACTGACCGCAGAAAGATTCGCAGCCAAGATCGTGGTGCGGAATTTCAGCCAAGCCCAATTCGGTTTGAACCTGCCCGCCGCTTTTACCGCACAAGAGCCGCAAACACCGGATACTCCGGTTGTGCCGAATGTTCCCACAACGCCGGATAACCCGGATGTACCGACTGATCCGACCAATCCGGGCGAGCCCACTACGCCACAGGTTACCAACCAAGCACCGGTAGCGACCGGCTCCTTTGCCGCCCAAAAACTCACGGCGGGTGAAGAGTGGTGGTATGCCCTGCCGGATAACCGTTTCAGCGATGCCGACGACGACCGCTTGGCTTACAGTGTAACCCTGGCCGACGGCAGTCCTTTGCCCGATTGGCTCCGCTTCGATCCGAACCGCCTCACCTTAACCGGCACTCCGGCCGCGGTAAGCGAAATGCAATTGAATATCAGCGTATCCGATGGTAAAGGCGGCACGGCTGTCAGCCCCTTGCAGTTGAATATCGTCGCCGCAGGCCGCTATCAGCGCCCGGACAGTACCTTGAGCGGTACCGATATTGGAGAAACCTTGCACGGATCGGACCATCGCGAAGACTTGAACGGCTACGGCGGCAACGACGTTATTTACGGCTACGGCGGTAATGACGTGATCAACGGCGGCGCGGGCAATGATTATCTGGAAGGCGGAGACGGTGCCGATACTTATGTCTTCTCAGAAGAATGGGGACAGGATACGGTGGCGGCGGTAAACGGTGAAGACCATATGTATTTCAAAGATACTGTTTTGTCGCAAATCAGCTTTAGCCGTGAAGGCGCTGATTTGTTGATGGGCAAAACAGGAACTTCGGATCAGATTCGCATCATTAACCAATTCGGCAGCGCAACAGCCCATGATGCCTTGGGTATCGTGAACTGGGAGTTTGCCGACGGGCAGATCCTGAAAGCCGCAGATGTCTACGCCCTCACCGAAGCAGCCGACACCGCCGCACAAACCAACGGTTTGCTTAATGCAATGGCGGCTTTCGGCAGCAACGAGGCGGTAAGCGATTCGGCCATCGTACCGGCTGATAACCGCACCAATACCCTACTGAGCGCAACGGCGGCGTAAAGCCCAATCAACTTGTATTGAATCAACCCCGAGCGGAAATCATTCCGCCCGGGGTTTTGTTTGGGGTAGAAAAATTCAGACAGGCATTTGGGGAGGATTAAACCGAGAGAATGCCTGTCTGAAATTAGCCGCCGGCAGCCATTCGGTTTGCGACAAATCGCCGGCAGCCGCATAGCGATGCAAAATATCGGCGGGATTGGCGGAAATACCGTGATAGTGGGCAAGCAGAATCAGTGCGGAAAGTACCACTGGTGGTGATGAGTGAGTATCAGACAGATTTATAGGGTATTTATACAGTTATTATAACTTTATATTAATTAAGGAACTTGTATAAAACGGATTGCCCTATTATCTTTCCATGCCGCTTGCTTCAAGCCTGGCTATAAGATTTATTTGGGATTTTTCGCAAAAACCAATCAGTCGGAAACAATAAACTAAGCTTCGGAATAATGGCGCAATATCAAAAAATGGATTACGTTGTTTTAGCAGAAGCTAGCTATGCAGATTTTTCAATTCCACATGAAGTCATTAATAAATGAATACGCGTTTATTGAAGACAAGGCTACGGAAGCATTGTCAATATAGGCAAATGCGTCAGAACTTGGGCCAATACAGCGAAGCTCAGATTCGAGCGCTCACCGACAAAATCAGCCTTCGCTCCAGAAAATGTTTAGGGTGGAAATGTGCTTGTGAGGCACTGTTTCGAAAAACGTTGCACTTAGTTTAGACGATTCAAGGTCTGTCTGAAAAAAGTAGTGTGGCAAGACATTTTTCCCGTTACCCGCCGGTCTTTCATGCTCTTAACATTTATCGCAACAGTGTCGCCAATGAGATACAAATATTCCAATCAAAGCATCCTCCCAATAATAAAGCAGCTTTACCAATTCCAAGCAAATAGCAAACACATTATCGGCAAAGACGTCGATATTTTTTTACTTTAAAAATAATCAATTAATTTACAAAATCATTTTTTTTTCATCTCTCTATACAATCAAAAAAAGCCTATACTTCCTAATAGCCAAACTTGCTAGGCTAGAGTGACATCAGTAAATTTAAGCAAGATAATGCAAGTTGCTTAGAACTTCATCTATAATACGCCGGCTAGATTAAGCTTTTTGCTTTTAATAATTTTAATAAAATATTTTTTGGAAAACTTACTCCAATAATCTGTTCTATCGGATAAATATCTAAACTATCCTTGTTTATCCTTAATATTCAGTAACTCAAGAACAGATTCTCGGGCGTCATTCAGATTGGTTTGGATATAAATGAGTGCAGGTTTACTTCGTGTTTTGGTTCAAAGCCAAGTCCTCAGCCATGAACAGTCGGCTGTCTATCAGGAAGCATTAAAACAAAACAAAGATATTGTTCCCATGTTATTTGAGAACAATATCATTTCGCCTGAAGCTCTGGCCGAATTGTTGGCCCGAGTGTTCAGCTATCCTCTTTTAGATCTAAGCTACTATCCGCGAAGCAATGTGCTTACCGACTTTCTTTCGGAAGAAGCCATGTTGCAAAACCATTGCCTCCCCATCTTCCGGCGCGGCAATAAAGTGTTCCTCGCCGTTGCTGATCCAACGCAAATTCAGGTTTATCAAAAAATCTCGTTTACCTCCGGCATGGCTATCGATCTGGTTGTCGTACGACACGACCAGCTCTCTACCATTCTGGAATGGCAAAACCAGCGCTCCACCTCCATTTTGAAAGAAATGAGCTTGGAGCAAGATTCCGGTGCCCCGGCACAGTCTTTGTATATTGATAACGAAGAAGCTGAAGACGGCCCCATTCCCCGATTTATCCATAAAACCCTGTCTGATGCGCTTAATGCCGGTGCCTCCGATATCCATTTCGAATTTTACGAACAAGTAGCACGTGTACGATTCCGCGTAGACGGCCATTTGCGCGAAGTGGTACAACCACCATTGTCAGTACGTAGCCAGCTAGCATCCCGTATCAAAGTTATGGCACGGCTGGATATTTCCGAGAAACGCGTTCCTCAAGACGGTCGCATCCAAATCGCCTTTTCCAAGCATGGTCGCCCTATTGACTTCCGTGTCAGCACACTGCCCACGCTGTTTGGCGAAAAAGTCGTGATGCGTATTCTGAATTCAGATGCCAGTACGCTCAATATAGACCAGCTCGGATTCGAACCTTTCCAGAAAAAAATGCTGCTGGAGGCCATCCACCGTCCTTACGGTATGGTTTTGGTAACCGGCCCCACGGGCTCAGGCAAAACCGTTTCCTTATACACCTGTCTGAACATTTTAAATACCGAGAACGTTAACATTTCCACCGCAGAAGATCCGGCCGAAATTAACCTTCCAGGCATCAACCAGGTAAATGTTAACGACAAACAAGGACTGACTTTTGCTTCAGCGTTGAAAGCTTTCCTGCGCCAAGATCCGGATATCATCATGGTAGGTGAGATCCGTGACTTGGAAACTGCCGATATCGCCATTAAAGCCTCGCAAACCGGCCATATGGTCTTCTCTACACTACACACCAACAACGCCCCCGCCACACTGTCTCGCTTGCTGAATATGGGGGTTGCACCATTCAATATTGCAAGCTCAGTCAGCCTGATCATGGCTCAGCGCCTGTTGCGCCGTTTATGTTCCTGCAAGGCACCGACCGAACGTCCGCCAGTTGAAGTTCTCAAACAGGCTGGCTTTACCGATGAAGATTTAGCTAAAGACTGGCAATTATACCGCCCCGTTGGCTGCGACCGCTGCCGCGGCAAAGGCTTCAAAGGCCGTCTAGGCGTTTATGAAGTCATGCCTATTACCGAGGAAATGCAGCGCATCATCATGGAAGGTGGTAACGAAGTAGATATTCTGAAAATGGCTTATGATGAAGGTATGGTCGACTTACGTCGCGCCGGCTTATTGAAAGTGATGAATGGCTTAACTTCATTGGAAGAAGTACTTGCAGGCACCAACGATTAATCAATTTTTTATTCATATAACGATATAGCACTAACATAACATTAGGGTAAAAACATGGCTACAAAATCAAGCAGCTTCGGAGGTCGCGGTAAAGACAAGGGTAAACGCTTTACCTTCGAAGGCAAAAACACACTCACCGATCAAATCGTTCGCGGCGAAGTCGTTGCCAAAGACGAAGAGGATGCCCGCAAAAAGCTGCAACGCCGCAGCATTAAACCGCTCCGAATCAGCAAAGTAAAAAGCACACGCAAACGCAAAATCACCCAAGAAGATATCACTGTTTTCACACGCCAGTTGGCCACCATGATGAAAGCGGGATTACCATTGATGCAGGCCTTTGAAATCGTAGCTCGTGGCCACTCCAATCCCTCTATGACCCAACTGCTGATGCAAGTTAGAGCCGATGTAGAACAAGGTAGCTCTATGGCCTCCGCTTTTAGCAAACATCCCAAATACTTCGACCGCTTTTATTGCAACTTAATCGGTGCCGGCGAAGCGGGCGGCGTACTCGAATCTTTGCTTGATAAATTGGCTCTGTACAAAGAAAAAACCCAAGCCATCAAGAAAAAAGTGAAAAGTGCTCTGACCTACCCGATTTCGATTGTGGTAGTCGCCATTGCTTTGATTATGGTAATGATGATGTTCGTATTGCCCGCTTTTAAAGAAGTATACGAAGGTATGGGGGCAGAATTACCTGGTTTGACACAAATCATGATGGCGGTTTCCGATTTCTTCGTGAAATGGGGTTGGTTGATGATTATCGCAATGATCGGTGGGGTAGTGGCCTTTGTTAAAATTCATGCAAAATCACCCAAACTGCAACGCCGTGTTGATGCTTGGCTGTTGCGTGCGCCGATCTTCGGTGCCATTGTTCGCAAAGCGACCATTGCCCGCTGGGCACGGACTACTTCCAGTCTATTTGCTGCCGGCGTACCGTTGGTAGAAGCGTTGGATTCGGTAGCAGGCGCTTCCGGCAACATTCTTTATGAAGAAGCCACACACGACATTCGCGCTAAAGTAAATCAGGGTTTATCGCTGACTTCCAGTATGCAGAGTACCGAATTATTTCCTAATATGGTTCTGCAAATGACTTCTATCGGTGAGGAATCCGGTTCTCTGGATGACATGTTAAATAAAGCAGCAGAATTTTATGAAGATGAAGTTGATAATGCAGTTGCCCAACTTTCCTCATTAATGGAACCCATTATTATGGTGGTACTTGGCTCAATCATCGGTGTAATTCTGGTGGCGATGTATCTGCCTCTCTTCAACTTGGGTAACGTAGTAGGCTGATGAGCATGTCAATTCAGGGCTTATATGCACCGTTTGCCGTCCCGCTGGCCTTGATTTTCGGCTTGCTGGTCGGCAGCTTTCTCAATGTAGTGATTTACCGTATTCCAGTAATGATGGAAAAAGGCTGGACACTATTTGCCAAAAGCCACTTAGATATTCCCTTAACCGAGGAAGATCAAGCCGTTTTCAATCTGTCTCATCCGGATTCGCGTTGCCCCAAATGCGGCACTGGTGTGAAGCCTTGGCAAAATATTCCAGTTATCAGCTATCTTTTGCTACGTGGCAAATGCGCCGGTTGTCATACACCCATCAGCTTGCGCTATCCTATGGTCGAGATGCTCACGGCTATAATGTTCGGAGCTGTTGCTTGGCAATACGGTTGGTCTTGGTTGACCTTGGGCGGCGTGATTTTTACTGCCTTTTTGATTGCCCTTACCTTTATCGATGCAGATACCCAATATTTACCCGACCAACTTACCCTCCCCCTAGTATGGCTGGGCTTGATTTATAACTTTAACGGAGCCTTTGTTTCCCTACAACAAGCGGTTGTTGGTACCATTTGTGGCTATATGAGCTTATGGCTGTTGAATTTTGTTCACAAAAAGCTGCGCGGATTCGATGGCATGGGCGGTGGCGACTTCAAACTACTTGCTGCTCTTGGCGCATGGTTGGGCGCCGGAGTGTTACCAATTGTAGTTTTTTCCGCTGCATTTGTCGGCATTGCCGCCGCTTTAATTATGAAAGTAGCCAAAAGCCAACCGATTGCTTTTGGTCCTTGTTTAGCGATTGCCGGCTGGCTGGTCTTTATAGCCAACGATCAAGTTAAAGCCGGATTGAATCTCTGGCTCAATTCAGCGGGATTATTATGACAATATGGATAGGCTTAACCGGCGGTATTGGCAGTGGTAAATCTCAAGTAGCAGCCATATTTGCCGGTTTTAACGTCCCCATAATTGATACCGATGCCATTAGCCGGTCATTAACCGCGGAAAACGGCCAAGCTCTTCCGGCTATTTATGATGCTTTCGGCGCAGAAGTATTCGAAACCCCGAAAAGACTGAATCGTGCGGTTTTACGTGAATGCATATTCAACAATGCCTGTCTGAAAACCCGTTTGGAACAAATTATGCTGCCTCTGATTCGTTCCTACAGCCGTCAAATGATGAACCAATATCAACAAGCCGCTTTCGGCATTATCGAAGTTCCACTGTTAATTGAAAAAAAAGCCTTCCAAAAATTGGTTCATCGCATATTGGTAGTCGACAGCGCTGAGTCTTTGCGTATTGAACGGGTAAAACAACGCAGCGGTTTGGATGAACCCGAAATCAAACGCATCATGGCCAACCAAGCATCCCGTAGCGAGCGCTGGCGAGCTGCTGACGACATCTTATTGAACGATGGCAGCCTACAAGAGTTACAAGCTAAAGTCGGCCGGTTGCATAGATACTATACCGCAGTATTTAGACCAAACCATTAATTCCCTTTTCCTTACTTATAATCTTCTTAGCTGTAGTTTATAAAAAGCCACCCTTCCCGATCCTACCGCAAGTCGCAAACTGTTAAAATTTTCCATTTTTTGGTTATCAAAATCCTTCGTTTATACACAGAAAACCCTCTTCACCTACGCTGGCCTCCCCATGCCTGTCTGAAAGCCTGTTTGCACAATCCGCAAAGTAGGCTACAATCCCCGTTACCCTCAATTTTGACGTTGCATACAAAGGTTCCATTATGTTACAAGGCAGCTTGGTCGCCCTTATTACCCCCATGCACGAAGACGGCAGTATCGACTTTGAGCAATTGAACAATCTCATTGACTGGCATATTGAGAGCGGTACCGCCGCTATTGTTGCCGTCGGCACTACCGGCGAAAGCGCCACCTTACCGGTCGATGAACATTTAGCTGTTATCGAAGCAACCATCAAGCACGTCAACAAACGCATTCCCGTTATCGCCGGCACCGGTGCCAACAATACCGCAGAAGCCGTAGAGCTTTCCAAAGCTGCCGAAGCGCTCGGTGCAGATGCCACCTTATCGGTCGTTCCCTATTACAACAAACCCTCGCAAGAAGGTATTTACCAGCATTTCCGCACAATTGCCGAACGTACTTCGATTCCTATGATTCTCTATAATGTACCCGGCCGTACCGTAGTCAACATGACCAACGATACCATTTTGCGCCTTGCCGAAATTCCGAATATCATCGGCGTAAAAGAAGCCAGTGGCGATATTGCCCGTGAAATCGATTTGATTAACCGTGCACCGGAAGACTTTGCCGTTTATTCTGGCGACGATCCAACCGGTATGGCCTTTATGTTTTGCGGCGGTGACGGTGTAATCAGCGTAGCAGCCAATGTAGCACCCCAACTGTTTGCCGAAATGTGTAATGCTTCCCTAGCAGGCAATTTATCCGAAGCCCGCGCGCTAAACCGCCAACTGATTCCGCTCTACGACGTGATGTTCTGCGAACCCAGTCCCGCCGCGCCTAAATGGGCATGTAGCGTCTTAGGGAAATGCGGCCCGACCGTACGTCTGCCTATCGTTGAACTGAGTGAAGCCAGTCAGGTCAAAGTGCGTGACGCCCTTATCGCATCAAAAATGATTTAACCCCAACAGGAGTCTGTATGAACCGCATGAAACCGGCCGTGTTGGCCATTGCCATTCTCGGCCTGGCCGCCTGTTCCAGCAGCAAAGAGCAACCTCAGCTCGATTACCAAACCCAAAACCGTAAAATCGTTAATCTGGAAGTTCCTCCTGATTTAACCAACCCCAATCAAGGTAATCTTTATCAAGTTCCTGCCGGCAGCGGATCAGTGCGCGCCAGCGACTTGCAACGTCGGAATAATCAACAACCTGCCGCTAATTCTGCGGTATTACAAGACATCCGTGGTGTACATTTACAACGCGAAGGTAATCAGCGCTGGCTGGTTGTTTCTGGTAAACAGCCTGCGGAATTATGGCCCCTGCTGAAAGCTTTCTGGCAAGAAAATGGTTTCACCATCAACTCCGAAGAGCCTGCTATCGGTCAGATGGAAACCGAATGGGCAGAAAACCGTGCCAAAATCCCACAAGACGGCTTGCGTAACCTGTTTGAAAAAGTCGGCCTCGGCGGTGTTTATTCCACCAGTGAACGTGATAAATTTACTGCCCGCATGGAGCGCGGTCAAAATGGCGACGTAAATATTTTCTTTGTTCACAAAGGCATGAAAGAAGTATATGCAGATAAGAATAAAGACACCACCATGTGGGAGCCACGCCCCAATGATCCGAATCTGGAAGCCGCTTTTTTAGGTCGCTTTATGCAGTATCTCGGAGCGGATGAACAACAAGTACAACAGGAACTCAAACAAAACACTGCTTCCAATACCACCAGTCAACTGGCCAGAGTGGAAGGCGGCAGTCTGTTGCTTGCCGGTGATTACAACCGCAACTGGCAGCGTACCGGTATGGCCTTAGAACGCATCGGTTTGAACGTATTGGGCCAAAATGCCGAAAAACACGCTTATCTTGTTCAAATTGCCCCGAATGAAGCGAGTGGCAGAGAGAAAAAACCAGGTTTCTTCAGCCGCATGCTGGGCAGGAAAAATACCGAAACCACGATTACAACACAACCTGAGTTGATTGTATTTGTTGAGCCAATCAGTAATGGTGCACGCATTCAGTTGCTCAACAAAGACGGCAGCCGTTACCAAGGTCAAGACGCATCTACCCTATTGGAACGCTTATACGCAGAATTGCGTTAATCATCCGTCCTTCTTCTCTTATCATCCCGCCATTCGGCGGGTTTTTCCATGCCTTAGCAACTGTGTTGCTGACTGACGAATAGGTAACACAGTTGCTAGACCTTTGTAAAAACTATCTAAATTTATTTAGGCCGAGACCTTTGCGAAATACCAGCTACACCATCCAAACGGTTACCTGAACAATTAAGTATAGTGGATTTAAAATAAAACTCCGAGATTGGAGCGCGGACGTCCCCGTCCGCAAAATATCCAGAATCATACATAAAAAGCGGACGAAAACGTCCGCGCTCCACCGGAAATTTTATTTGAATCGACTATATAACCTTTTTTCATTTTCAGACGTGTTTCTCGTCCATATTTCCCCCCAATTAGCCCCTTTATCGGGGTGCCCATTGCACCTTTTCAGGCAGCAGCAGGCACACGAAGCCTGTTGGCTGCCTTTAGCAGGTTCA
>NZ_JAUNHL010000012.1 GCF_030523955.1 Neisseria sp. | reverse complement strand
ACTGCTTTATGGGCACCTCTTCGCATTTGTTGCACTTAGATTGTCAATTCAAGCCCAAATACCGCCGTAATGCTTTCTGACTACACGCTTTATAGCGAATTCAGGCGTAAGGGACAAAATGAGTGCTATTTTGGAGTAGCATCTCTCTAAGGGACATTTTGGGTGCTATTCAGGCTGCCGAATAGAGAAATAATCTTTAATAAATCTAATCTTATTATCTTTTTTCATGCCTTGATGGCAGCGCAATTTCCGCTTCATATCGCTAAAGCGACCCTCAAGCAAATTGCTTGTTTGAGGAATATTCAATTCGGCAAACTGCTCGAAAGTAAACAGGTAATCCAAATTCCGTTTCAGGCTGAGACCTTTGCAAAAAAGGCTTTCAAGGATTTTTAGCACCCATTTTGTCCCTTACGCCCGAATTCACACATTTTCGATACAAGGCAACAAGCCACAGACAGTACAAGTTAGTACCCAACCGATTCTGTTGCCGCTTTAGTGACTTACAAAATCCCTCTCTTTGAGCTAAGGCGCAGCAGATTTTTCGCCAAAGTTAAGCCAATCATTCATAACACAATACTTACAAGAATTTCACCAACAAAAAAGCACGGCTTAGACCGTGCTTTTATTAATCTTGAAAAGATTATTTGTTTTTGTGAGCGCGAATATAGTCCAGCGTTTTAAGCTGTGCAATCGCCGCTGCCAAAGCCGCATGTGCTTTAGCTAACGACTCTTTGTCGGTTGCTTGGGAAATCCTGGCTTCGGCTGCTTTCTTGGCTTCCTCTGCCCGTGCGGCATCCATCTCGGCGCTTCGCACTGCCACGTCGGCCAAGATGGTAATTTTATGAGGCAAAACCTCTAAAATACCACCGGAAATCGCCACCAATACTTCTTCTGCAGACCCGGGCACAGTCAAACGCAATGCACCCGGGCGAACCAAACTCATAATAGGCTCGTGTAGCGGATAAATACCGAGCTCACCAGACAGGGTCGGTACCACGACAAAGCTGGCCTCTCCTGAAAAAATCTGTTGTTCGTTACTTACCACTTCAACTTGCATGACACTCATGCCGGCCTCCTATCAGCTTAAAGTTTTCGCTTTCTCAACAGCTTCTTCGATACCACCTACCATATAGAATGCCTGTTCCGGCAAATGGTCGTACTCACCTGAGAGAATAGCTTTAAAGCCACCAATGGTATCACGCAGAGAAACGTATTTACCCGGAGAACCTGTAAACACTTCAGCTACGTGAAACGGTTGCGACAGGAAGCGCTGGATTTTACGCGCACGCATTACAGTCAATTTGTCTTCATCAGACAGCTCGTCCATACCCAGAATGGCAATGATATCGCGCAATTCTTTGTATTTTTGCAGAGTAGACTGTACGCCACGCGCTACATCGTAATGCTCTTGACCCAATACCATCGGATCCAACTGACGCGAGGTAGAATCCAGCGGATCTACAGCAGGATAAATACCCAAAGAAGCAATATCACGACTCAATACTACGGTTGCATCCAAGTGCGCAAAAGTAGTTGCCGGAGACGGGTCGGTCAAGTCATCCGCTGGTACGTATACGGCTTGAATGGAAGTAATAGAACCGGTTTGGGTAGAGGTAATACGCTCTTGCAAACGGCCCATTTCTTCAGCCAATGTCGGCTGGTAACCCACCGCCGAAGGCATACGGCCCAGCAGTGCGGATACTTCGGTACCGGCCAAAGTGTAACGGTAGATGTTGTCCACGAAGAATAATACATCGCGGCCTTTACCGTTTTCATCTTTCTCGTCGCGGAAGAATTCGGCCATGGTCAAACCGGTCAAGGCTACACGCAAACGGTTACCCGGAGGTTCGTTCATCTGACCGTAAACCATCGCCACTTTATCCAATACGTTGGAGTCTTTCATCTCGTGGTAGAAGTCGTTACCTTCACGGGTACGCTCGCCTACACCGGCAAACACAGACAAACCGCTGTGTGCTTTGGCGATGTTGTTAATCAACTCCATCATATTTACGGTTTTACCTACACCCGCACCACCAAACAGACCTACTTTACCGCCCTTGGCAAACGGGCACAGCAAGTCAATCACCTTAATACCCGTTTCCAGAAGTTCTGTCGCACTAGAAAGCTCATCAAATTTCGGAGCTTCGCGGTGAATCGGAAGCTTGGTTTCGGTATTCACCGGACCTGCTTCATCCACCGGGTTGCCCAACACATCCATAATGCGACCCAGAGTCGCTTTACCAACCGGCACACTAATCGGCGAACCAGTATTGCTTACAGCCATACTGCGTTTCAGTCCATCTGAACTACCCATTGCAATGGTACGCACCACACCGTCACCTAGAATTTGCTGCACTTCCAGAGTCAGGTCGGTATCGACCAATTTCAGCGCATCGTATACGTGCGGAACAGCATCACGGGGAAATTCCACGTCTACTACCGCACCGATGATCTGTACGATTTTGCCTTGGCTCATTATCGTATCCTATTTTGTGATGGCGGTCAGTGCCTTAAACGGCAGCTGCACCCGCCACGATTTCTGACAACTCTGTGGTAATCGCTGCTTGACGCGATTTGTTGTATACCAAACGCAACTCTTTGATTGCGTTACCAGCATTATCTGTAGCAGCCTTCATCGCTACCATACGGGCAGCTTGTTCGGAAGCCATATTGTCAGATAATGCCTGATAAACCACAGACTCTAAATAACGGCGGACCAAATATTCCAACACTGCGGTACTATTGGGCTCATATTTATAATCCCAATTGTAATCTCCGTATTGATTGTCATCCAGCACAGTCTGGCCTATCGGTAACAATACTTCCATACGCGGTTCTTGGCGCATGGTATTAACGAAGCCTGAGTACACTAAATGGATAATATCCAATTCATGCTTGCTATAGCGCTGGAACAATTCGGTTAATGGACCGATCAGCATTTCCATTTTCGGGGTATCCCCCAAATTAGTCACGCTTCCAATCACGTTCAAACCGATACGCTGGCATGCTGCCAACCCTTTGCTTCCCAAACAAACCACTTCCACTTCGATACCTTGATTTTGGTATTCCTGAACCTGTGCAAGAAACTTCTTCAACACATTAGCATTCAGACCGCCACATAGGCCCTTATCGGTAGTGATTAAGATAAAACCTGCACGGCGCACCTCGCGATGCTCTTCCAATAAAGGAATGCCGTGGGTCTCTTGGGTTTGCGACAGGTGGTGCATAACCAAACGCACTTTGTCGGCATACGGACGCGCCAAACGCATCCGATCTTGAGTCTTCCGCATTTTAGAGGTTGACACCATTTGCATCGCTTTAGTGATCTTTTGGGTATTTTGAACACTACGGATTTTGGTGAGAATCTCTTTTCCTACTGCCATTTCAGACTCCTTTCATCTCGCTCTTACGCAGCGTAATTGTAAGAAGCTTTGAAAGACTTCATGGCTGCAGTTAATGTTTGCTCGTTTTCATCAGACATGGCACCTGAAGCATTAATTTCTGCCAACACGTTCGCATGCTGAATGCGTACATAGTTGCGGAATTCAGTTTCAAACTCCAAAGCTTTAGAAACAGGCACATCACTATAAGAGCCGTTATTAATCGCCCACAGGGTGAGAGCCATTTCAGCAGTATTCAAAGTGCTGAATTGTTTCTGTTTCATCAACTCAGTTACCACTTCACCATGCTGCAATTGCTTACGGGTAGCTTCGTCCAAATCAGAAGCAAATTGCGAGAACGCAGCAAGTTCACGGTATTGAGCCAGTGCCAAACGAATACCACCACCAAGTTTCTTGATAACCTTAGTCTGAGCCGCACCACCTACACGCGATACCGAAATACCGGCGTTAATTGCAGGACGGATACCGGAGTTGAACAAATCGGTTTCCAAGAAAATCTGACCGTCAGTAATCGAAATAACGTTAGTCGGTACGAAAGCTGATACGTCGCCTGCTTGAGTTTCGATAATCGGCAATGCAGTCAACGAGCCGGTTTTGCCGGTTACTTCACCATTTGTTAACTTAGCTACTTCATCGGCATTGATGCGCGCAGCGCGTTCCAACAAACGAGAGTGCAGATAGAATACGTCGCCAGGATAAGCTTCGCGGCCAGGAGGGCGGCGCAGCAACAAAGAAATCTGACGGTAAGCAACTGCCTGTTTAGACAAATCATCATAGACAATCAAAGCATCTTCGCCACGGTCACGGAAGAATTCTCCCATAGTGCAACCTGAATACGGTGCAATAAATTGCAATGCAGCAGCTTCAGAAGCAGTAGCAGCTACTACAATAGTGTGCTCCAATGCGCCGTGCTCTTCCAATTTACGTACTACGTTGGCAATAGAAGAAGCTTTTTGACCAACTGCCACATAAATACAAACTACACCAGTACCTTTTTGGTTAACAATAGCATCCAATGCTACTGCTGTTTTACCGGTTTGGCGGTCGCCAATGATCAATTCACGCTGACCACGGCCAATTGGCACCATAGAGTCAATCGCTTTCAAACCGGTTTGCATCGGCTGGTCAACAGATTGACGGGCAATTACGCCCGGGGCAATTTTTTCAATCGGTGCAGTATTGGCAGTATGAATCGGACCTTTTCCGTCAATCGGCTGGCCCAAGGCGTTTACTACGCGGCCAACCAGTTCTCGACCAACAGGTACTTCCAGAATACGACCAGTACATTTGACTTCATCGCCTTCTTTAATATGTTCGTATTCACCTAACACAACGGCGCCCACGGAGTCACGCTCCAAGTTCATGGCCAAACCGAATGTGTTACCGGGGAATTCGAGCATCTCACCTTGCATTACATCTGATAAGCCGTGTACGCGAACGATACCATCGGTTACAGAAATCACAGTACCGCGGGTACGCAATTCCTGTTTGGTATTCAAGCTCTCGATTTTGGCTTTCAGCAAATCGCTGATTTCAGCAGGATTAAGCTGCATGAAAACTCTCCTAATTTGTCATTGCCGTGTACAGCTTTTGTAATTTAGCCTGTACAGACAGATCCAATACTTGATCACCCACTTCCACCTTGAAACCGCCGATTAAGGACGGATCCACTTTAAAAGTAGCATCTAAACGACTATTGAAGTGCTGCTCCAAATCACTAACGATTTTGGCTTTTTGCCCTTCTCCGGCAAATTCGTAAGCACTGTAAATAACCGCTTTTTTGGCGTTATCGCGTGATAAAGCTAAATCTTGGTATTGAGCATAGATTTCAGGTAACACCTGCAATCGCTTTCCTTCCGCTACCACATAAACGAAATTACGGAACGTTTCGCTCTTCATGGCTTCAGAATCACCCAGCAAGCCGATCAAAGCATCGGCTTTGTACTTGCTGTCGGTTTCAGTGTTTTCAACCAATGCGGCAACTTGGGGCTGCTGCACAGACCATGCTAACTCTTTCAGTCCGCCCAACCAAGATTTAATGTGATTTTTCTCTTCTGCCAGTTCGAATAATGCTTTCGCATACGGTCTGGCAATGGTTGCGAACTCTGCCATAAGATTACAGCTCCTGTTTCAGGTTACTTAACAATTGGGCGTGTTGCGCTTCATTCACTTCGCGACGCAAAATTGCTTCCGCACCTTTTACTGCCAAAACAGCGACTTGTTCACGCAAAGCTTCGCGGGCGCGATTAGCTTCTTGTTCCACATCTGCTTTGGCTTGTGCTGTGATACGAGCAGCCTCGGTAGTTGCCTGGTCTTTAGCCTCTTCGACAATCTGTGCTGCACGTTTTTCCGCATTGGTAATCATTTCTGATACTTGATTGCGGCCTTCAGACAAGAGTTCTGCAACTTTCTTTTCTGCCTGCTCAAAATCACTTTTGCCACGTTCAGCTGCTGCCAAACCCTCAGCGATTTTGTCGGCACGCTCGTCTAACGCTTTTGCGATTGGAGGCCACACGAACTTCATGGTAAACCATACCAAACCGAAAAAGACGATTAACTGCGCAAATAAGGTTGCATTAATATTCACTTTACTTAACCTTCGTATTAGGGTTAATCAGACAAACGGTGTTTCATTTGTATCGAAACAGTTTCTGTTCGGATTAGCCTGCAAACGGGTTAACAAAGGCAAACAACAGAGCGATGGCCACACCGATCAGGAACGCAGCGTCAATCAGACCAGCGATCAAGAACAGTTTGGTTTGCAGCGGACCAATCAATTCAGGCTGGCGGGCGGAAGATTCCAGATATTTAGAACCAACCATGGCGATGCCGATAGAAGCGCCCAGTGCGCCCAAAGCAACAATCAAACCACATGCGATAGCAATCAAACCCATTTTTATAACTCCTTAAAGAAAACAAAGGTCAAAACTACGTTTAAAAAAACTACGGATTAAATCAAACTACTTAATTTTTTAGTGCGCATCATGTGCTTGGCCGATATAGACGAATGCCAAGGCCATGAAAATAAATGCTTGCAGGGTAATCACCAAAATATGGAAAATCGCCCATACCATACCAGCCAAGATATGGAAAACAAACATAATCGGATCCAAAATACCGATACTGCCAGAAACTGCCCATGCACCGCCCAACAAAGCAATCAGCAAGAAAACCAATTCGCCGGCATACATATTACCGAACAGTCGCATGCCGTGCGATACGGTTTTTGATAAAAATTCGACAATATTCAGGATAAAGTTGGCGGGAGCAAGTTTCGGACCAAAAGGGGCGCTGAACATTTCATGCATCCAGCCGCCAAAACCTTTGATTTTGACGTTGTAATAAATACACACCAACAATACACCGATGGCGATTGCCAAAGTGGTGTTTAAGTCTGCTGTAGGTACGACACGCAGCAAAGCGTGGTGCTCACCGGTAGCCATCTGCCAACCCAAAGGGAGCAAATCTACCGGTAATAAGTCCATTGCGTTCATCAGGAAAATCCAGACAAACAGGGTTAAACCCAAGGGAGCGACAAATTTACGCGACTGTTCATTGTGAATGATGCTTTTGCACATATCATCCACAAACTCAAACAAGATTTCGACGGCGGCCTGAAAGCGACCGGGTACGCCTGCGGTTGCTTTTTGGGCTCCGCGCCACAAAAAGAAACTGCCAAGAACACCTAGGACGACGGCAAAAAATACCGTATCCAAATTGATAAATGAAAAGTCGGCGATATTTTTAAGGCCTTGCCCTTGGGTTACATCCTGCAAACTCGTCAAGCTCTGCAAATGGTGCTTGATGTAGTCGGCAGCAGTCATTGATTCACCTGCCATAGTCTCTAACTCTCAACAATGCTAAAAAAACCAAATGGCTGACGGCCAACAGCCCTACGATAAAGGGCAGGAATTGGAGTGTTTCATGCCAAACTGCAAATACGATAAGCATCAACACCAAAGCCAGCACTACTTTTAAACCTTCTCCGACCAAAAAAACCGTTCCTGCCAATTGAGGATAAGGTTTGAAAAGCTTTAAAAGTAATACCGCTGCTGCCGAGGGCAGCAAATAGCTCAACCCTCCGGCCAGCGCAGACCAAAAACCGCCGATACCGCTGATAAGTGCACATACGACGACGGTTACCGCCAATACCGCCAATTGCGCATAGATTATTTTATTCATACATTCATGCCGGTTTTTGGCCAAAGACAGGATTAAGCGGGGCTACTATAATCAAGATGCGCGTAAGCGTCAAGACAAATGTTAACCTTTGTGAATCAAACAACTGTCTCTTTTTGTTTTATTTTACCATGCCTTGCTTTGATTTCCACATAATGACTACATGATACTACAACACATTAAGAATGAAACAGCCGGTTTGAGGAAATTTACCGCACAATCTGCCTTTTTCTCTACGGTAAAGGAAAATGCCTGTCTGAAAAGCTTTCAGACAGGCATCGCTTAAATATCTAAGCAACTCAATCAAGTTCTACGCCCAATTGTTGCAATAAGTTTTCCAGCGTTTCCGGGCTATCGAAATGTAAAATGATTCTACCCTTTTTCTGATTACGGGTTTGTACTTCGGCATTCACGCCCAATTTATCGGTGAGCGCGTCGTTCAAGCGCCGGATATCGGAATTGATAGGCTTAATGGCACGGGAGGGTTTGCCTTGGTTCAACATTTGGCTGCGACGCTCCACTTCTCGCACCGACCAACCGTTTTTGACTGCTTTTTGAGCCAGCATCAGTTGATCAACTACCGGCAGCGTTAACAAAGCACGGGCATGCCCCATTTCCAATCGGCGCTGATAGAGCATATCCTGCACGGGTTCGGGCAAACCCAGCAGGCGCAGGCTGTTGGAAATGGCACTGCGGCTTTTGCCGACGGCCTTGGCAATGGTTTCATGGGTGAGGCTAAACTCGTCAGCCAAACGTTTCAGGCCCCGTGCTTCTTCAATCGGGTTAAGGTTTTCGCGCTGCAGGTTTTCTATCAAACCCATGGCCAACGCGGTTTCGTCGCTGATACTTTTAATCACCACCGGAATTTCGCTTAGCCCGGCCAATTGGCTGGCCCGCCAGCGGCGCTCGCCGGCAATCAGCTCATACTGCGACAAACCGCGTTCGCGCACGATCACCGGTTGGATAACGCCTTGTGCTTTAATGGATTCGGCCAATTCCTGCAACGCTGCATCGTCCATCTGTACCCGCGGCTGGTAACGCCCGGGTTGGATGTCGTTTACTGCTACCATGGTCAAACGATCGTTGGCGCTGTCACCGATATTGTTGGAAATAAGGGAATCGAGTCCGCGGCCAAGGCCGCCTTTGGGTTTTGCCATGGGTAAAATCCTTTTTCAGACAGGCATTCAATGTCTGCTTGTATACAGTTATGTTTGCAAAATCAAATTCGGATTATAGCAAGCTCTGATGCCTGTCTGAAAAGCTTTTTTGGCTGTGCATCGCTCGGTGACTTGGCATCGCTTAATTAATTTAGCGGAAATATCACTCAAGCAACATCAGCAGCGAAAATGGATTGTCTTATCTTCATTTCGCCAACACAATCTAACTTAAAATAACCCGCAGGTTTTTGTTACTTTTGCTAACCATTTTTATCGCAATACTGCGTAAAGGATGGTTAAATCCTTCGTTATTCCATTGTCGTCAATTATCATTACAGGTTGGTTAGCAGCCCTATCTCCGCCCCGAGGCATTTTGTTTCCAGCCAGAAAGTTTAATCATGCAAATCAATAACATCCACCTCGATAATCAAGCGCCGTTCACTTTGTTCGGCGGCATCAATGTATTGGAAGATTTGGATTCCACCCTAAGAGCCTGCGAACACTATGTCCAGGTAACCGATAAGCTGAAAATACCCTATATTTTCAAGGCCTCGTTTGATAAAGCTAACCGCTCCTCCATCCATTCCTTCCGTGGCGTGGGTTTGGATGAAGGTCTGAAAATTTTCGAAACCGTCAAACGTGAATTCAAGGTTCCGGTGATTACCGATGTACACGAACCCTACCAATGCCAACCGGTAGCCGAAGTGGCGGATATTTTGCAATTGCCCGCCTTTCTTGCCCGGCAAACCGATTTGGTGGTGGCCATGGCGCGCACCGGCAAAGTTATCAACGTGAAAAAACCGCAATTCCTCAGCCCGCAGCAAATGGGCAACATCGTGGAAAAATTTAAAGAAAGCGGTAACGACCAAATTATTTTATGCGAACGCGGCAGCCAGTTCGGCTATGACAATCTGGTGGTCGATATGCTGGGTTTCGGCGTAATGAAAAAAAACAACGGCGGGTTGCCGGTGATTTTCGACGTTACCCATTCCTTACAACAGCGAGACCCCTTAGGCAAAGCCTCCGGCGGCCGCCGCCAGCAGGTACTGGATTTAGCTTTGGCAGGTATGGCAACCGGTTTGGCAGGCCTCTTTTTAGAGAGCCATGCCAACCCAGATGAAGCCAAATGCGACGGCCCCAGCGCCCTGCCGCTTTCGCTGTTAGAAGATTTTCTTGTACGCATCAAGGCGGTAGACGAAGCGGTCAAATCCTTTCCGCCTTTAGATATCCGTTAATCAAATAACCGGCCGAAACCGGCGGCCGGCTCTATTACATAACTTCCGGTTATTAATAACATTAACATAACGAACTTTAAACATTACATCATGAACGAATCCGCTCTTCTTGCTTTCAGACAGGCATTAAACCTTCTCCGCAGCAAACCGCCCAAATACAAGGAAGCCATCCCCCTGTTACAAGAAGCTGCCCAGGCCGGATATGCCGAGGCAGCCTTCCAACTTGGCGGCTGCTATGTTTACGGTCTAGGCACGCCCACTCAAATCAGCCAAGCAACATATTGGCTCAAACAGGCGGCCGACTCAGGGCATCTGGCCGCGCGTTATAATTTACTGCTGCTGCGCGAAGGCAACAACGATATTGCATTAGCAGAGTTGCTGCCACACTACCGGGAACTGGGTGAAGCGGGTTTTTTGGCCGCCCAGATCCGCCTGATGAATCACTTCTCCCATCAGAACGATACCAAGCAAGCACTGTATTGGGCCAAAAAAGCCGCCGCCCAACAACACCCTCACGCACAATATTTTCTGGCGCATTATCACCAAAACAGCCCGCATCCGAACCTATTGGCGGCGCACGAGCTATACCGCCAAGCAGCCGAGCAAGGACTTACGGCCGCCCACTGGCAACTGGCCAACCAATACCTTTACGGGCAAGGCGTAGAAGCCAGCCATATCAAGGCCCGTTACCACTTTCAAATTGCCGCCAAAGGAGGCATTACCGGCGCACAAAGCGAATACGCCCGATTGTTGTTGGAAGATCCCTTGGCTGATAACCAGCAGATTGCCGAAGCCATCCGTTGGTTGCAACACGCCGCCCAACAACACAACACCGAAGCACATGCCATGCTGGCCAAGTTCTACCTGACCGGGAAATACATGGAACGCAACCAGGCAGCGGCTCTCAACCACGCCAGCTCCGCCGCACGCCACAACCATCCCGAAGCTTTACGCCTGCTCGGCGACATTTATCAATACGGCATGGGTGTAGAAGCCGATACCGATCTGGCGCAGAGTTACTACCGGCGCGCCGCCAAGCACGGCGATATTGCCTCACGCCAGAAATTGCTGCTGGCCGATGCACTTAAACCCTCCAAAGCCGTTGACAGCCAACACAGCGCCGCCACCATCGCCTATCACAAACGCAACGAAGAGCTATACCAATCTGCATTCGCCCGCCATTACGGCTTGGGCTGCCGTCAAGACTACGCCGAAGCACTACGCCTCTACCAACAAGCCGCCGTACACCACCACGCCAAGGCACAAACCAATCTTGGCATCATGTATTACAATGGCCAAGGCGTCAAAAAAGATCCCGCGCGTGCCGCCCACTGGTTTGAACAAGCAGCGCAGCAAGGCGACACCAAAGCACAATACAATCTCGCCTGTCTCTACCATCACGGATACGGCGTCCAACAGAATAATGATACTGCCTGCCGCTGGCTGCAAGCCGCCATCGATAACGGACATGAAGACCCGCAAGCCTTACAGCAACTGCTACTTAACTGGCAACAACCCGCAGCCGGGCCGGCGGAACCCAAAACAACCGATACGGCAGCCTCCCGCTTGCCGGCGGCGGTAACCAAGCCCCCTCCGCTCTCATCATTAGGCCATTAATGATTCACTTTGCCTGTCTGAAAACATTTTTTCAACTTAAAACCTTTTCAGACAGGCATATCATAAAAATTTCCACCCATTATCGCCCCCCGTATAATTTTACGTCTCCCCTCTTTTAATTTCCGCCATCCGCCCATACTTCAGCCGCATTCTTCATTTTATTCAAACCACATTATTCCGATACCATGAGCAATAAAGATTTTTACGAAATCCTCGGCGTTCCCCGCAGCGCCAGCGAAGACGAAATCAAAAAAGCCTTTCGCAAACTGGCCATGAAATACCACCCCGACCGCAATCCCAATAACGAAGAGGCGGTGGAAAAATTCAAAGAAATCCAAAACGCCTACGCCATTCTTTCCGATCCGCAGAAAAAAGCCGCTTACGACCAATACGGCCACGCCGGTGTCGATCCCAACATGGGCGGCGGCTTCGGCGGTGGTTTCGGCGGCGGCGCCGGCTTCGATTTCAGCGATATTTTCAGCCAGATGTTCGGCGGAGCCGCCGGCGGCGGCCGTCAACAAAGCTACCAAGGTGCCGATTTGCAATATGCAGTGGAAATTACGCTGGAAGAAGCGGCGGCCGGCCTGAAAAAGCGCATTACCATTCCCACTTACAAAGAATGCGATGTCTGCCACGGCTCCGGCGCCAAACCCGGCACTTCCGTCTCCACCTGTCACACTTGCGGCGGCTCCGGTACCATCCACGTGCGCCAAGCGATTTTCCAACTGCAACAAACCTGCCCGACCTGCCACGGCAGCGGCAAAGAAATCAAAGAACCTTGCACTTCCTGCCGCGGCGAAGGCCGGGTAAAAACCACCAAAACGGTGGAAGTCAACATCCCCGCCGGTATCGACGACGGCCAACGCATCCGCCTTTCCGGCGAAGGCGAGCCGGGCCAACACGGCGCACCCAGCGGCGACTTGTATGTTGTGGTACACGTTAAAGCGCACAAAACCTTCGAGCGAAACGGTTTAGACCTGCATTGCGAACTGCCGATCAGCTTTGCCACCGCAGCGCTGGGCGGCGAAGTCGAAGTGCCGACCTTGGAAGGCAAAGTTAAGCTCACCATTCCGAAAGAAACCCAAACCGGCCGCCGCATGCGGATAAAAGGCAAGGGAATCAAATCATTGCGCTCCAGCGCCACCGGCGATTTATATTGCCACGTACTGGTCGAAACCCCGGTGAACCTCACCGACCGCCAGAAAGAATTGCTGGAAGAGTTCGAGCGCATCTCCACCGGCTCCTCCCGCCCAAGCGGCAAATCGCGCGACAAATCGTTTACCGACAAATTGCGCGATCTGTTTGATTAAACCCAAACAAGCAAAAAACATGCCTGTCTGAAAAACATTTTCAGACAGGCATTTCATTATTTCGGATGCCTGTCTGAAAAATCTGTTGCCCCAACCAATCTCTATAGCAGATTTAATTAATTTTCGATACAAGGCAGCAAGCCGCAGACAGTACAAGTAGTACGGAACCGATTCTGTTGCCGCTTTAGCGGCTTACAAAATCGTTCTCTTTGAGCTAAGGTGCAGCAACGCCGTAGCGAAAGTTAAGTTAATCTGCTATACCTTTGCAAAATTCAAAAACATTACCGGCAGTTTGCGTTTCGTCATACTCGGGTCAAGCCCGAGTATGACGAGATATCAATAAATTCAGGATTAAAAAGTTTTTTTGCAAAGGTCTCAGACCCTAAGTATGGCGCCGAATCTTTAAAATGTAGACGGAATTTTGCCAAGCCCCCAAGTTACCCGGCTTTTTTCAGACAAGCATTACCGGCAGCCCGCAACCATTAAGTTTCCCATAAAGAAACATACAATCCATAAAACACATCTTTATTGCCCATTAAATACACGAATATACTGCCGCCATGGATATTCGAAAACAGAAAGGCAGCGCCGGCAGTCTTACCAGGTTAATCCCGGCGATGAAATCACTCATGAAACTCCCCGCCCTTTTTCTCGGCCACGGCAGCCCGATGAACGCTATTGAAGATACGCCCTACAGCCGCACTTGGCAGGCTATCGGCAAGCAATTGCGTGCAGAATACGGCCGGCAAATCCGCGCCATCCTCGCCGTTTCCGCCCACTGGGTAACCGACGGCGTAGCCGTTACCGCCATGGAACAGCCACGCACCCTTCACGATTTCGGCGGCTTTCCGCAAGCATTGTTTGACGTCCAATATCCCGCGCCCGGCAATCCCGAATTGGCCGCCGAAATCCAAGCCATGCTGCCGCAATACCGGATTGCGGCCGATCAGGCTTGGGGATTGGATCACGGCACTTGGGGCGTATTGAAACATCTGTTCCCCCAAGCCGACATTCCGGTGGTGCAGCTGAGCTTAAACGCCCGTTTTAACGCCCGCGAGCATTTCAAGCTGGGCCAATCACTCGCCCCGTTGCGGGAGCAAGGCGTATTGATTGTTGCCAGCGGCAACATCGTGCACAACCTGCGCGCGTTCGACCGGCGGCATGCCGAAAACTCGAAAAACGCTTACGAATGGGCCGAACAAACACGCTCATTAGTTAACCGTTGGCTAGCCGAAGGCGATAGCGCGGCGCTCACCAACGATGCCGCCTATCCGCCGTTTTTGCATCAAGCCGCGCCCACACCCGAGCATTTCTGGCCGCTGCTGTATATCGCCGGCGTACAATCGGCGGAAGAAACCCCCGCTTTTTCCAGCGACGAAATCGTCGGAAAATCGCTGAGCATGACCAACGTAACACTTGGCCTGTAATGCTTTAGCGCAAAGCGGCTAGAGCAAATCGGGGCATGCCATAAACCGAAGCCTTGGCAACCTTGCCTTCGGCATTTTCAAACCTGTTGCATACTCGGGAGCAAGGAGGTTTTTGCAAAGGCTCCAAATCATCACCAAGCAAGTGTTAAACATACAAAACCGCAGCCAGATAAGCGCACACCAACCTTATCTGTTTTAGAAATACGAAAAAAAATGTTTTTAATCCGAAACTTACTTATATAACGGATTCACACATTTTCGACACGAGGCAGCCGCAGAACAGTGCAAGTAGTACGGAGCTGATTCTGTTGCCACTTTAGCGGCTGACAAAATCATCCTCTTTGAGCTTTGGCGCAGCAGAGCCTTCGCGAAAGTTAAGTTAATGCGCCCTATTCCGTCATACTCGGGCTTGGCTCGAGTATCTGCTTTTTCTTCCACTGCATCCCCGAACCCCTTTTCCATCCACCCACCAACTTCCGTCAAAAGTACTAGACCGATTGATACTTTCCACCCCTGCCGACCTGCTTTTGCAGCATTGCACACCCCCCGCCGCATCCCTATAATGGCATAACGAGCCAAAACCGCTTAATCAATACTACCCAAAATAAGAACAAAACAAGCGGCAAGGCCGAAAACCGTACAGGCAAGTTACGACTGTTTTGATTGCCACAACACAACAAAAACCAACTTTACACACACCAACCCCGTTTGTTACGTTTTTCAAATGCCTGTCTGAAAGCGTACACATCTTGAAGAAGGAGGCGTCATGGCGCTTATCTCCGTTACCGAGCTGCAACAGCTGATTGCCGACACCCTGTCTGCCCGCCGCCGCACACCCGAGCGCGAAAATATCGCGCTATTACAGGCAAACAACCGTGTACTGGCTCGAGATATTCAAGCCGGCATCAACATTCCCGCCGCCGATGTCTCTGCAATGGACGGCTACGCCCTGCCGGCAGCCGCCCGCGCCGGCAGCCGCTGGCGCATCATCGGCGAATCCGCCGCCGGACACGCTTTCAGCGGCGATATCCCCGCCGACGGCTGCATACGCATCATGACCGGCGCCGTGGTGCCCGACGGCTGCCGCTGCGTGGTGATGCAGGAAAACACCGAATCCGGCGAGGGCATACTCACCGTTACCCAAGACACCGCCGAGGGCAGCAACATCCGCCGTGCCGGCGAAGAAGTCGCATCCGGCGATACCGTTTTATCCGCCGGACGCATTTTGCGTGATGCGGATATCATGTTGTTGGCCGCACTGGGCTTTCACGCCATACCGGTATGGCGCAAAATAACAGTCGCCGTGCTTTCCACCGGCGACGAATTACGCGAACCGGGTACCCCGCTTACCTCCCCCGAACAAATCTACGACAGCAACCGCCACACCTTGCTGGCGCGCTTATCCCGCCTCCCGGTAGATACCATTGATCTGGGGCAGGCCCCCGACGATCCCGGCCAACTCGAAGCGCTGCTCACCCAAGCTGCGGCGCAAGCCGACGTTATCATCACCTCCGGCGGCGTTTCGGTCGGCGATTACGACTATCTGCGCGACGCGGTCGACCATATCGGCACCATCCATCATTACAAAGTCGCCATGAAACCGGGCAAGCCTTTCGTATTCGGCAGCCTGTCTGAAAGCTGCTGGTATTTCGGTTTGCCCGGTAACCCAGTATCCGGTTTCGCCGGCTTCGACATCTTTCTGAAACCTGCGTTGTGGTCGCTGGCAGGAGCCGACCCTGTTCCCGAACCGCTGCGCTTTAGCGCCATTCTCACCCAGCCGGTGAAAAAATCGCCGGGCCGCGCCGATATGCAGCGCGCCCTCATCCGCCGCGACGAAGCGGGCAACTGGTTGGCCGAACCCGCCGGCGAACAAGATTCGCACCGCGTATTAGGCGTCAGCCGTGCCAACGCCTATCTGGTGTTGCCATCAGAAAGCGGCCCGCTGCCCGCCGGAGCAACCGTGTTGGTGCAACCGTTTACCGAGGCCTTCCTATGAATAGCGCGCCGTTAACCGATCCTTTCGGCCGCCGGCTCAGTTATCTGCGCCTGTCGGTAACCGATTTGTGCAATTACCGTTGCAGCTACTGCCTGCCCGACGGTTATCAGGGCAAAGCCAAACCCGACGAACTGAGCCTGTCTGAAATCGAAACGCTGGTATCGGTATTCGCCGCCGCCGGCACCCGCAAAATCCGCGTAACCGGCGGCGAAGCCACACTGCGCCGCGATTTGGCCGACATCATTGCCGTGTGCAAAGCACAGCCCGGCATCGAGCATGTAGCATTGACCACCAATGCCTTCAAACTGGCCAAGCTGTTTCCCGCCTACCGCGCCGCCGGGTTGGACAAACTCAACATCAGCATCGACAGTTTCAACGCCGATACCTTTTTCGAAATCACCGGCAAACGCGAATACCACAACATCATCCGCGCGATCGACGGCATACTGGCAAGCGGTTTTTCCTCGGTAAAAATCAATACCCTGCTACTGGGCCGTTATGCCGACCGCACCGTACCCGATGCCATGCGCTTCGTACGCGAGCGTCCGGTAACCTTGCGTTTCATCGAATTGATGCAAACCGGCAACAATCTGGGGTATTTCCAACAGCAGCACCTCTCCGCCACAGCCATCGAAGCCGAGCTGGCCGCCCAAGGTTGGCAGCTGCTGCCGCGCGAAGCCTATGCCGGCCCCGCCCGTGAATACCGTCATCCCGATTTTGCCGGCAGCATCGGTTTTATCGCACCGTACAGCAAAGATTTCTGCAACAGCTGCAACCGCCTGCGGGTGAGCGCGCAAGGCAATATGCATTTATGCTTATTCGGCGGCATCGCTTACAACCTGCGCCCCTACTTGGCTCAGGGCGATCGCGAAGGCTTACGCCAATACCTGTTCAGCGTAATCGCCGACAAACCCGAACACCATTTCCTGCATCAGAAAAACGTCGGACTGATCCGCGATCTGTCCATGATTGGAGGTTAACCCATGTCCCAAGCTCCGGACTTCCGTCCGCTCAACATCCATATCCTAACCGTTACCGATACCCGCAGCAGCCGCGAAGACGGCAGCGGCGATTACCTTGCGCAAGCCGTGGTTGAGGGTGAACACCGCCTCGCCTCGCGCGATTTGTGCCGCGACGAGCTGTACGATATCCGCGCCCGCGTCGCCACCGCCATTGCCGATCCGGCGATTGACGTGGTGCTGATTACCGGTGGTACCGGCATGTTTCCGCGCGACGTCACCCCCGATGCGGTAAGCGTGCTGTTCGACCGCGATATTCCCGGCTTCGGCGAACTGTTCCGCGCCATTTCCTATGAAGAAATCGGCATGTCCACCATCCAGTCGCGTGCGATCGCCGGTATTTCCAACCGCACGCTGGTATTCTGTCTGCCCGGATCCACCGGCGCCTGCCGCACCGCTTGGAGCAAAATCATCGCGCCCCAGCTCGACCCGCGCATCAATTCCTGCGGATTTACCCGCGTTTTTAACAGCTGGTCTGCCGTTTGAAGCCCAAGCCACCCGAGCCGCTGCTGATTCTGTGCGGCGGGCTCAGCAGCAGAATGGGCAGCCCGAAGCCGCTGCTGAACTGCCGCGGCCTCAGCCTGATTGCCCGCCAAGTGGCGGCAGTGCAGCCTCATCGTCCGGTGTGGCTGGCCGCCGCCGGCAACCGTTATCCGCAAACGGATAGCGTACGTTATCTGGATGACGCTCTGGCCGGGCGTGAAGGCGCATTAAGCGCCATTCTGCCGGCGCTGCAGCTGGCCGCCGCAGAAGGCTATGACGGCATTTACGTCATGTCGTGCGACACCCTGATTCCGCCGCTGCAATTGATTGCCTGTCTGAAAACCGCCGAACACACCCGCGCTTGGCAACAGGGTTGGGTGGCATTGGCCGATGCGGAAGATGCTGACGGCAAGATGCGCAGCCACCCTCTGCTGGCGCACTGGTCGGCAGGTTTGGCTTGCCGTTTGCACGATTATCTGGCTGCCGGCCACCGGCGGGTGATGCCGTTTCTGGCAGGTGAAGCGCAGCAAAGCGTAGCCATGCCGGCCGACTGGCAGTATTTCACCAACTTCAATACGCCCGAAGAATTCCAACGGGCGCTAACCGAATGGGAGCGACGATGTCACTCAGTCATTTAGACGAATCCGGCCGCAGCAGCATGGTTGATGTCGGAGAAAAAGAAACCACCCGCCGCGTGGCCGTCGCAACCGGCCGCGTGCGTTTTCCGGCCGACGTTTACGCCGCTATCCAGCAAAGCCACGGGCAAACCGCCAAAGGCACCATCACCGAGGTGGCGCGGTTGGCCGGCATCATGGCCGCCAAAAACACCGCACAGATGATTCCCTTGTGCCATCCGATGATGTTGGAGCGCTGCAAGCTCGATTTCGAATACCGCGACGAGGACCACAGCCTCGCCATCCGCGCCGAAGTCGCCGTCAGCCACAAAACCGGCGTGGAAATGGAAGCCTTGAGCGCCGTTTCGGTGGCCGCGCTGACGGTATACGACATGACCAAGGCGCTCAGCCACGACATCCGCATCACCGACATCGAACTTTCGCACAAATCTGGAGGCAAGCATGAGTTCAACCGTTAAACTGACCGTACTTTACTTCGCCGCCCTGCGCGAACAGGCCGGCCGCGAGCAAGAAGAAATCGAGCTGGCGGCGCCCTTGGATGCCGCCGCACTGTATGCCCTTTTGGCCGAACGCCATGCCCTCACCCTGCCGCAAAGCCGTTTGCGCGCCGCCGTTAACCACAGCTTTTGCCCGTGGGACACGCCGCTGGCCGATCAAGACATTGTGGCTTTTATTCCGCCCGTTGCCGGAGGTTGAACCGTGTTTGACATCACCGAACAAGCCATTGATTCCGCCCTGCTGCGCCAGTCGCTGCTGAACAACGAACAATGCGGCGCTTACGCTTCGTTTGAAGGCTGGGTACGCCGCCAGAACGAAGGACGCCGCGTCGATTATTTGATCTACAGCACCTATCCCGAGCTGGCATTGAAGCAAGGGGCCGCTGTGATTGCCGCCGCCAAACGGCAATTTGCGATTGAAGAAGCCGTTTGCGTACACCGTTACGGCCGGCTGGAAATCGGCGATATGGCGGTATGGGTGGGCGTAACGGCCGGCCACCGCGACGCCGCATTCGCTGCCTGCCGCTTTATCATCGATACCGTAAAAGCCGAAGTACCGATTTGGAAACAGGAATTTTACAGCGACGGCGAACCGGCCGGCTGGCTGGCCAATCCGGAAGGCCTGCCGCCAACTCAGCCATAGCCAAGGTGTTCTCTCTTATGAGCAACATAAGTTTCCGACCAAGATAACTGCTGTGAAAAAAGCCTGTCTGAAAACTTTTCAGACAGGCTTTTTTTCAGTTTCAGTATTTGTTTAATAAAAAACATTTTATTCAAGCATGATCCAGGTGTCTTTGAATTTCAACAATCTATAAAGGATTAACTTATAGCGGATTTAATTACTTCAGTACAAGGCAGCAAGCCGCAGACAGTACAAGTAGTACGGCAAGGCGCAACAGAGCCTTCGCGAAAGTTAAGTTAATCCGCTATAACTTTCGCTACGGCTCTGCTGCCTTGTATCAAAGTAATCAAATCCACTATGAACAATGCCTGTCTGAAAAATATTTTCAGACAGGCATTGTTCATTTTATCAAGCGCTTACAAAGGCACGCCGCTGATTGCAAACATGCCGACCAAAAACATCAGAAACACACCGATGCCCCATTTGGCCGACTGAATCTGCCATCTGCCCATATCAACACCTGTCAGGTTAAGCAGCAGATAGATAAAGCCGACCAGCGGGCTGAGCAGGTGGAAAGCCTGGCCGGCGGTGGAGGCCACCGCAATATCCATCGCACTGAAGCCTTGTTGGATGCCGACTTGGTTCAACACCGGCAATACGCCCAGATAGAAAGCATCGTTGCTCAACACGAAAGTACCCGGAACCGACACCAGCGCCACCACCAAGGGCCAGTGCGAACCGAAACTTTCCGGTACCCAAGTGGCCAGTGCATGCCCCATCGCCTCGCTCATACCGGTACCGGCGAGAATACCCATAAACACACCGGCGGCCAATACCATGAAAATCACTTGCACGGCAGAAGAACCATATTTCTCAATAATACGGCGCTGGTCTGCCGGACGGTGGTAGTTCACCGTCAAAGCAATCGCCAAGCCGACCGCAAAAATCAGAGCGGCGTGTACTTTCGGGAAAATCCAAGTGCCGCCGAAAATCAGCTGGATCATGATAACGGCCGTCAGCAGGAAATTGAACCATACCAGTTTCGGGCGTGCCAAATCGGCATCTTCCTGATATTGCTCGGCAATCACCGCTTCAATATCTTCTTTGCTGAGGTTTTGGATGCCTAAGCGTTTACGCTCGGCCAAGCCGCGAATCACCGCGATGATGAGCACCCAAATCGATGCCAGAATCATGCCCGGGATAATCAGGCGCAGCAATTCACCCTCGTCTACTTTCAAGGCCGCGATAATACGTGCGGTCGGGCCGCCCCAAGGAAGCAGGTTCATAATGGAATTGGACAAAATCAGAATCACCGCCAAGTCCATCATTTTCATATTCAACTTGCGGTATACCGGAATCATGGCGGAACACACCACCAAGGTAGTGGTCGAGCCGTCGCCGTCCACCGATACCGCCAGTGCCAGCAAAGCGGTACCCAACATCACTTTGAGCGGGTCGCCCTTAATGGTACGCAGGATAAAATTCACCACCGGCGTAAACAGCCCGGCGCTGAGCATCAGGCCGAAATAGAGGATGGCAAACAACAACATAATCGCCGTGCCCGCCACCCCGTTGATTTTCAGATCGGCATTGCTGATCATGCCGGCAATGGCGAATTTGGGAATCTCTAAGGCGGTGTAACCATATTGGTTCATCAGGCCGGTTACCGTGCCGATAACCAGCGGCACCAACACCAGCGAGGTAAACGGCGGGGCTTTTTTGGTCATGATCAATACCATAAAACCGGTAACGATCAGCAGGCCGAAAATGGCTAACATGTAGTTCTCCTATTATTTATGAGGTTTTCTGCAAACGATTGCGCAAACCCATGCTTCGCTTGCTATTTGTAAATTGTCAGTTTGTGTAACGCTCTGTTATCGGTACGTTTACGCGCCGATATTGTTGAATTTTTTTAAGCGTTTGTCAAAATTAAATATCAAATTTCTTGAAAAAGCATCTAGATAATTTCTCAGAAACCCGCCGGATTTCAAATTGATGATATTAATGATTGCCAATCAAAATAGCCTGTTAAACTTATTATGTCTATTTGATAGCATTTATTATTAAGTTATCAAAAACTTTTCCGTTATTTATCGCTGCGGAGCAAATCAACTTCCGGGCCGGCTGAATTTCATATCCTTCATACATAAAAAAACCATGCCCCGCCGTATTCGACATACGGCAGGGGCATTATGGGTAGGAATGATCATTAGCTTCATGGCGAGCAACACCAACAACGAAATGCCTGTCTGAAAACTTATTTAGTCTTTATGAATCCAGAATCGATCTTTTCACATGCTCTGCATAGCCGTGATCATTGCGACGGATGTGCATAAATAGCCAACCTTCCATCAAATCCAGCAATTCCTGCCCGATGTCGTCGCCATTATTGAAGCGGCCCTTGAATGTATTAACCTTATCGACAAAATGTTGATGAACCCGCGCATGCGCAGTCAACAAAGGGTAGTCACTCTGGCGCAAAATTTCTTCTTCGTAAGCAAAATGCTCGACAGTGTATTGGATTAAAGCATCCAGCGCCGAGCCCACTGCTTCGCGGTTGTGGTTATGATGAGCCTCATGCAAATCATTGATGCACTCCACCAGTTGTTGGTGCTGCCGATCGATCTCTTCAATACCCAACTCCAAATCAGCGGTCCAATGTAAGAGTGTCATATTTTATTGCTCCGTTATGAGGTTTGGTTTGTGATTTCACTTTTTATCCAGTGAATCGGCCAAAAAATTATTTTCATCACAATTTTATTGTTAGATTAACTTATTTTAATCATCGAACAATGAAATTTTTGACTTTTAATTCGATTGGTTGATTTAAATCAAATGTCATGTAAAGATATGATGTTACTTATATCGCGCTTTGCAAGCCAGCATTCTGCCCGACGGTCGATATAGAAAAATGTTGCCTAAAAATACAATTTTTTCTAGCCAAGATAAGTAGATACTTGCTAGACTCACTATCCTTTTTTACAACGCAAAATCATATTCTATCGAAAACCTTTCTGCACACGATTGCCTGCTTACCGCACCCCCCTCTTCAAAACGGTTTTCACAGTTATTCAACATTCTGACTCCGATGTCTTTTTTCTACACAAGGAAATATAAATGATTGACTTAAATACATTATTTAAAAATATCAAACAACGTGATCCCAATCAACCCGTATTCCATCAAGCGGTTGAAGAAGTGTTCGGCAGCCTGGCTCCTTTTTTAGCAAAAAACCCGAAATATACCCAACACGGCTTGCTCGAGCGCATTGTCGAACCCGAACGCGTGATCATGTTCCGTATTTCTTGGGTAGACGACAAAGGCCAAGTGCAAGTCAACCGCGGTTACCGCGTACAAATGAATTCCGCCATCGGCCCCTACAAAGGCGGTTTGCGCTTCCACCCCACCGTAGACTTGGGCGTACTGAAATTCCTGGCATTCGAACAAGTATTTAAAAACGCACTGACCACCCTGCCGATGGGCGGCGGCAAAGGCGGCTCCGACTTCGATCCCAAAGGCAAATCCGACGGTGAAGTGATGCGTTTCTGCCAAGCCTTTATGACCGAACTCTACCGCCACATCGGCGCCGACACCGACATCCCGGCCGGCGACATCGGCGTGGGCGGTCGCGAAATCGGCTTCCTGTACGGCCAATACAAACGCATCCGCAACGAGTTTACTTCCGTATTAACCGGCAAAGGCTTGGTATACGGCGGCAGCCTGATCCGCCCGGAAGCCACCGGCTACGGCACGGTTTACTTTGCCGACAGCATGCTCAAAACCCGCAATGATACCTTCAGCGGTAAAAAAGTCGTGATTTCCGGCTCGGGCAACGTGGCCCAATACGCAGCGGAAAAAGCCATTCATTTAGGCGCGAAAGTCTTAACCGTATCCGATTCCAACGGCTTTGTATTGTTTGGTGACAACGGCATGACCGAAGCACAACTGGCCGCATTGATCGAACTGAAAGAAGTGCGCCGCCTGCGTCTGTCGGCATACGCCCAAGAACAAGGCCTGCAATACTTTGAAAACCAAAAACCGTGGGGGGTGGTGTGCGATGTGGCATTGCCTTGCGCCACCCAAAACGAATTGGATGAGGCTGATGCGAAAACCCTGTTGTCCAACGGCTGCTTCTGCGTAGCCGAAGGTGCCAATATGCCTTCTACTTTGGGTGCGGTCGAAGCCTTCGTAAACGCCAAAATTCTCTATGCTCCGGGCAAAGCCTCCAATGCCGGCGGCGTGGCCACTTCCGGCTTGGAAATGAGCCAAAACCATATCCATTTGTCTTGGGACCGGGAAGAAGTGGATCACCGCTTGTTCGGCATTATGGAAAACATCCACGAAAACTGCGTGGCCAACGGCAGCGAAAACGGTTATATCAACTATGTAAACGGTGCCAATATCGCCGGCTTCAAGAAAGTGGCCGAAGCGATGCTGGCGCAAGGTGTGGTGTAAGGCCGCAAAGCGTTTCAACCTTTTATAGCGGATTAACTTAACTTTCGCGAAGGCTCTGCTGCGCCTTAGCTCAAAGAGAACGATTTTGTAAGCCGCTAAAGCGGCAACAGAATCGGTTCCGTACTACTTGTACTGTCTTCGGCTTGCTGCCTTGTATCGAAGTAATTAAATCCGCTATACCGGGCAAAGCCGGTAGAAAAAGCCATCCGTTAAAGCGGATGGCTTTTTTCTTTTATTTTAAAAGAAATGCCTGTCTGAAAAGTTTTCAGACAGGCATTTGCTTTAGATCGTTTTTATTGCGAAGAAGTTGTTTCAGCCGATGGTGCAACCGGTACCCAACCATCGGGATTACGGGTGTAATCGTCTGCCGGAACGGAAGGAGCAGCTGCTTGTGCTGCATTGGCATTATCCGTGCCCATATCTATGGAACTGTCCCCACTGCTATCCGGAGCCACCAATTCATCGATATCCACATCATCATTGCTTGCCTGGGGTAATTTACCGCCGACTTGACGGGTACGCATCTGCATATATAAATCGCGGGTAGCAGTATAAGGATCCAATACCGCATCGTCGAGGTTATCAGTTAAATCCAATAACTCTTCGCGACGGTTCACCGCATTGAGCGCTTTGGCAGTAATACGGCTTGCACTGCTTTGGAAAATCGCGTTGTCAACCGGGTAAACGCTGATAATGGTGGTACCGACGGCATCGCGTACGGTAGAGGGGCCGCTTAGGGGATAAACAAAATAATTGCTGTTTTTCCAACCCCAGCTGGCAAAAGTATCGCCTAAGGTATTTTTGTTGTTCGGAATACCGCCGGCATCGGCAATATTGATCAAACCGCCTATACCAAAAGTGGTGTTGATGCCCACGCGCACCAAATCTTCACTGGCGCGTTTCACATCCAACCGCAATACATTGCTGCCGAAGCTGACCACATCGCGCAGGTTGTTATAAAAATTGCTTACACCAGTGCGCACCGGCTTCGGGGTCACATAACGGTAGCCGCGAACCACCGGCGTCAAAACATAACGGTCGGCGGTATCGTTTATTTTAAACATAAAACGGTTGTAACCCTCATAAGGGTCTTGCGGATTGCTTTCGGCCCATGCGGCTAACGGTGCAGCCAGCATCAGCGCGGTCAAAACGCCGGCAGTGGTATTTTTCATGTGCTGATCCAATCGTTGATTTCGTAAAGTTCAGCCAGCGCGCGTACCGAAGCGGGCAGCTGCAAAAAGCTGACCGGCGGTTGGCGGCGGCGCGCAATCAGCAACAGTGCCAAACAGGCCGAATCGGCGCGGCCGATACCCGATAAATCGATTTGCGTGACGGCAGGATCGGCGCAGGCTCGCTCAAACCTTTGCAGATCACTGTCGTTCAGCGTGCTGACGGTGATATCGCCGCCAAGCAGCAAAATGCCGTCACGGATTTCTATTTGCATATTTATTTGCTGTTTTTTGCTTTCAAATCGGCAATCAGGCCGTCTATGCCTTTGTTGCGGATGGTTTCGCCAAACTGGTTGCGGTAAACGGTTACCAAGCTTGCGCCCTCCACCGCTACGTTATAAACACGGTATTTGTTGCCGCTTTGGTAAGTGGTAAAGTCCATGCCCACTTTTTGGCCGCCAGGCTGCTGAATCTCGGCGCGCACCACGACTTCTTGGCCGCCTTTATTCACTTGCGGGTTGTTCAATACATTTACTTTGGCGTTTTTGTATTGCAGCATGGTGCCGGAATAAGTGCGGATCAACAGGGTTTTGAATTGCTCGGTCAGCGCCTTGCGTTGCACCGGTGTGGCGGTACGCCAAGGGTTGCCGACGGCCAGTGCGGTCATGCGTTCGAAATCGAAATACGGCACCGCATAATTTTCGGCTTGTTTGCGCACGGTGGCATTGTTGCTGCCGTTGGCTTTAGACAAAATATTCAATACTTCGGTGGCGTTACCGCGCACCTGGTTAACTGCGTCCTGCGGCGCGGCAAACGCCATGCTGATGCTCATCACGCCGATGCTCAAAGCGGAAATCAATGCTGATTTTTTCATTTACGGATTCCTTGTGTGTTATCGAATTTCAATTCTTAAAAATGTTGGATTTATTGCTGCCCGGCATCGCTGGCGGCTGCCTCGCCGGGCGAAGATTGGGCGTTTTTCTCGGTAAAACTGGTCATAAACTTGCCGATCAGGTTTTCCAATACCATCGCGGAGCTGGTTAAGGTAATGGTATCGCCGGCTTTCAAATCCTCGGTATCGCCGCCTTGGACAAGACCGATGTATTGCTCGCCCAATAGGCCGGAAGTCAGGATTTGCGCGCTCACATCGCTGCTGAACTTATATTGTCCGTCCAACGCCAGGCTGACTTTGGCCTGATAGCTTTTAGGATCAAGCTGTATATCGGAAACCCGGCCGACCAACACGCCGGCGGTACGCACCGGCGCCTTCACTTTCAAGCCGCCGATGTCGGAGAAATCGGCATAAACGGTATAAGTTTGTTGGGCGGAGCTGCCCCACGGCATTCCTTGGGCGACGCGCAACGAGAGGAAGGCGATGGCAGCAATGCCCAGTGCCACAAACAGGCCGACCCAGATTTCTAAAGTACTTCTTTTCATGTCGTCACTCGGTAAACATAAATGCGGTTAAAATAAAATCAATCGCCAATACGGTTAACGCACTGGAAACTACGGTACGGGTACTGGCGCGCAAGATGCCCTCGGAAGTCGGTACACTGTGAAAGCCTTGATGTACGGCAATCAGGGTCACCGCTACGCCGAAGCAGACGGATTTAATCAGGCCGTTGAGGATATCGTAACCGAACGAAATATTGTTCTGCATATTCGACCAAAAAATGCCGCTGTCCAAGCCCAGCCACTGCACGCCGACCAACCAGGCGCCATAAATACCGGCCACATTGAAAATCGAGGCCAGTAGGGGCATGGAGAATACGCCCGCCCAAAACCGCGGCGCCACCACACGCGCCACCGGATTGACTGCCATCACATTCATTGCTTCCAGCTGTTCGGTGGTTTTCATCAGGCCGATTTCGCTGGTCATCGCCCCGCCGGCACTGCTGGCAAACAAAATGGCTGCCAGCACCGGCCCCAATTCGCGCAACAGCGATGCGGCCACCATAAAGCCCAACATATCGGCCGACTTGAATTTCACAAGCTGGGTATAGCCCTGCAAACCCAATACCATGCCGACAAATAAGCCGGAAACGGCAATAATCAGCACCGATAACACGCCGGCAAAATAAATCTGGCGTATGCTCAAACGGAAACGGGTAACGGCGGTACCGGAATGGGCCAGAATCTGTAGCAAAAACAGGCAAACGCTGCCTAATGCTTGCAGAAAATTCAAAATTTTGGCGCCGAGAGTACGAAAAAAATTCATATATCGTTCGAAGTAAATGCCCGCCCCACAGAAACTGCACCGTGCGGTTATGCGGTTATTTCAGGCAGGCATTGCGACCCTATATGCCTGTCTGAAAAGGGTTTAACTTATTTGCTCGCGCACAATGCGCAAAATATCGCTTTTATATTCTTCGGCAGCCAAGCTCAGGCTGCCGCCGTTGCCGCGGCCTTGGAACAGTAAAATCGCAGTGTCGCCCAAGCGGTAATCGGTAACATGCCACTCGAAGCCGCAAGCGTGCGCGGCCATGCACATTACATGCAACGGAATACCGCGATGGGACAATTTGAAGTTTTTCGCAATCCACTGATGCAGTTTTTCATGCAAATCATCCGGGTCTTCATGTTCGGCGGCAAAGCAAACGGTATCCCACCGGTAAATCGGGTTACTCATGGTTTATCCAACAAATCCTGTTGCAAAGTAGTCGGTGCCGGATAGCGGAAAGCTACCGGCCCGTTCGGCTCCCCGCCGACAAACTGGCGCACCCAAGGCGAATCCAACTCGCGCATCTGAGCAGGCGAACCGGAAAACACAATTTCACCGTGTGCGAGAAAAATCACCTGATCGACAATCTTCAACGATTGCTCGATATCATGGGTAACCATCACGCTGGTGGAGCGCAAAGCGCTGTTGATGCGGCTGATCAAATGGGCAATCACGCCCAGCGAGATCGGATCAAGGCCGGTAAACGGCTCGTCATACAGCATCAGCTCGGGATCAAGCGCGATGGTGCGCGCCAGCGCCACGCGGCGCGACATTCCGCCGGAAAGTTCGGCAGGCATTAAATGTTCGACCCCGCGCAGGCCGACTGCGTTCAATTTTAAAATCACCAAATCACGAATCACCCGCTCGGGCAGTTTGGTTAATTCGCGCATCGGAAACGCGATGTTGTCGTAAACCGAAAGATCGGTAAACAGCGCGCCTTGTTGGAACAACACGCCCATACGGCGCCGGTGTTCGTACAATTCTCCGTGCGACAAAGCGGCCAGATCGCGGCCGTCTACCAATACCCTTCCCTGTTGCGGATGAATCTGGCCGGTAATCAGGCGCATCAGCGTGGTTTTGCCGCTGCCGGAGCCGCCCATAATGGCGGCAAACGTACCTTGGCGGATACTGAGATTCACATTGTTGAGGATGGTGCGTTCGCCATAGGCAAACGCAACGTCCTGCATTTCGATAAACGGGGTGGTCATGGGCGTAAAAAGCCGGGCGCTTAAATTCAAATGATTACATTTTATTAAATTACGACACTTTGTAGCAATGTTTCAGACAGGCATTTACGTTTAAATACATTCATGTATGTTTTTCTTTTAGGCCTGCAAACGCTACCAACGGTAAGCCGCAAGGTAATCGGCGGATTTATCGGATAAAAGTAGTGTTTTACGGAAAATTACCGACTTCGCTGCCGGATAACGCTGTATACGACAGTGTGGCAAAAAAGCCCGCCGAAACGCTCGACCGGTGGCGGTAACTTACAAAACAGCATCAGCGCAAACGGCGGCCGCTCGCCCAATCGATAATCTGGCTGGGGGTGCGGGCATTGCCGATGCGGCCGCCGACTATCATCAAACGCCGACCGAAGAGGCGGCGTGCTTCCCGCTCGGTTTTAACCGGCTGGCGTCCGGCAAGGTTGCAGGAAGTCGACACCAGCGGCGTATTCAGTTGGCGGCACAAGCTGCGTGCGACAGCGTGATCCGGCACCCGCACCGCCAACTTGCTGCGTCCGCGGCCGCGCAATAAGGGCGGCAGGCGGCTATCGGCCGGCAGCAGGAAGGTTTTGCGCGCCGGCCATTGCCGTTTGAGTTCCGCCAGCGTCGGTTTGTCCAACGGGCGCAGCAAAGGCTGCAACTGTTCCACTGTGTCGCCGATGACAATCATGCCTTTATCCTGTGGCCGTTTTTTCAGACGCACCAAACGGCGCAGCGCCCGGTTGTTGCGCGGCAGGCAGCCGATGCCGTAGCAAGACTCGGTCGGATACGCCAACAAGCCGCCTTGGCGCAAGTGGTACGAGAGGCGGCGCAAAAAAGCCGAAGAAGCGGTGCGGGGCATAGGAAAGAAAAAATGAAAGGAAGAACGTGTAATTATACCGTAAGCAGCAGATTGCCAAACCCCATGCCTGTCTGAAAAAATTTTTCAGACAGGCATGGGGTTTGGCAATCTATAGCGGGTTAAAACCAGCCGATTAATACCATCAACAGAAACACCGCCGTCGCAAAACCGTAAAATCCCCAACGGGTACGGTTGCCGACGTGAAAATGCATATCATGCAGGATGTAGTAAAAACGGTGTACGCCGTGCCACAAAATGGCAAACAACAGCGCAGCCGCGATGAAATACACGAATTTATCGCTGATGATGCCGTGCAGGCTGCGGTAAAACTCACCGGCATTGCCGAGTACGCCGAACGGCAGCAGGATGCACAATACGGCAATCAAGGGCGCCAACACCAGTGCCGCCACCGTACCGCCGGCAGAGAAAATGCCCCAATACAAAGGTTTCATGTGTTTATTGCTCATATTTTTCTCCCGTTTTACGAAGCGATCAGGGTCATCAGCACCAATAATAGGAACACGCCGGCAAAAACATACCAAGCGGCGCGCACCAATTTTTGCGCAGGCACGAATTTCTCGCCTTTCTGTATCGGCATTGCCTTGGGTACGGCTTCAAACCAGGTTTTGCTGTTGAAACCAGCGGCGGCGATGGCAAACAGGTTGAATATCAGCATCAGCGGATGTTTCTGCACATTAATCCAAGCGGCCCAAGCATCCGAACTGCCGGATAGGCAGGCCAAACCCGCAAACAGATTCAGCGCCGCCAGCGCCACCGGCACGCTGGTTAATTCGCGCAGCATATAAAGCTTGAAAAAGCGGTTTTGCCGGTACCAACCGGCCGGCTGTTTGGCGGTATACGGTTTGCGGCTCATCGTGATTCTCCCTCTTTTTTCAGCAAAGACAAGGCCCAAGAAGGTACGGCGGCGGCTTTGGCCTGCTGGATGGCGCCGGCGGGATCGACGTGTTTCGGGCATACTTCCGAGCAGTAACCCACAAACGTGCATGGCCAGATGCCGTTTTCGTCGTTCATCACTTTAAAGCGTTCGGCCTTGCCGGTGTCGCGGTTGTCGAGGTTGTAGCGGTGCGCCAGCGCGGTGGCGGCCGGGCCGAGAAAATCGGCGTTCAAACCCACCTGCGGGCAGGCCTGATAACACAGCATACAATTGATACACATGGTGTATTGCTTGAATTTGGCCAGCTCGGCGGGTGTTTGTCGGTATTCCTTATCAGCCAGCGCGCGCGGTTTTTTATTGATGATATAGGGTTTGACCGACTCGAGTTTTGCGATAAACGGATCGGCATCCACAATCAAATCTTTTTCGATGGGGAACTGATCAAGCGCGCCGACAGTGATTTTGCCCACTGCGGCGTAATCGCGCACAAAGGTGGAGCAGGCAAGTTTCGGTTCGCCGTTGACCACCATGCCGCACGAGCCGCACACTTCCATGCGGCACGACCAGCGGTAGGCCAGCTCCGGTTCGAAATCGTCTTTAATCAGGGCGAGTGCATCCAGAATCGACATGTCCTGCGTCCACTCGATTTCAAATGCCTGCGGCCACGGTCTTTCGTCGACACCCGGGCGGTAGCGCATCACTTCCAGTTTGATGGTATGGCTCATGATTTTTTCTCCCCTTCGGCACCGTAAACCCGTTTGGCGGGCTGCGATTGGGTGATCAACACGCTGCTGTATTCAATCTGCGGTGGCTCTTGCGCGCCACGGTAGAAACTCAGGGTGTGTTTGAGGAAGTTTTCATCGTCGCGCTCGGGGAAATCCAAACGCTGGTGTGCGCCGCGCGATTCGGTGCGCGCATCGGCCGAATAAATCATCGCCTCGGCCACATCCAGCAGGTAGCCCAACTCAACCGTGGTCATCCAGTCGGTGTTATAAGTATCGGAATGGTCGGTTACGCGCACATTCTGATAGCGTGCTTTCAAATCGCGGATGGCGGCTTTGGCACGCGCACCGTTTTCGGCGCTGCGGTAAATGCCCACTTCTGCCTCCATCATCGCGCCCAGTTCGCGGCGAATGTCGGCCGGTTTCTCGGTGCCTCCGGTGCGGTTTTTCAACTCGGCAAACGGTTGGTAGGCCTCCTCCGCCAATGCGGCGAACGCTTCGCGGCTCAAGCCGCTGCCGGCGGTTTGCGCGTGTTTCAGCGCATCTTCACCCGCCACTTTGCCGAATACGCACAGCTCGGCCAGCGAATTGGAGCCCAAACGGTTGGCACCGTGCAGGCCCACCGAAGAGCATTCGCCTACGGCAAACAGCCCTTTGATGCGGGTTTCGCAACGCTGGTTGGTTTCGATGCCGCCCATGGTGTAGTGCGCGGTCGGGCGCACCGGAATCGGCTCGTGCACGGGATCGACACCGACGAATTTCTGCGCCAGCGAGCGGATAAACGGCAGCCGCTCGTTGATGAAGTCTTCGCCCAGATGGCGCAAATCCAAATACACCGCATCGCCGCGCGGCGTGCTGATGGTGCGGCCGGCTTTCCATTCGTGGTAGAACGCCTGCGACAGGCGGTCGCGCGGCCCCAGCTCCATATATTTGTTTTTCGGCTCGCCGATGGGCGTTTCCGGGCCCAAGCCGTAATCCTGCAAATAGCGGTAGCCGTCTTTGTTCACCAGAATACCGCCTTCGCCGCGGCAGCCTTCGGTCATCAGAATGCCCGAACCGGGCAGGCCGGTGGGGTGGTATTGAACAAACTCCATATCGCGCAGCGGCACACCGTGGCGGTAGGCCATCGCCATGCCGTCGCCGGTAACGATGCCGCCGTTGGTGTTGAAAGCAAACACGCGCCCCGCGCCGCCGGTGGCGATAATCACGCTTTTCGCCTGCACCGCGCGCACCACGCCTTCTTGCAGGCCGTAGCACAACACACCGGCCAATTCGCCGTTATTAATTAACAAATCAAGCGCGAAATGTTCATCCAAGCGTTTGATGTTGGGATACTGCATCGAAGTTTGGAACAAAGTGTGCAGCATATGGAAGCCGGTTTTGTCGGCAGCAAACCAAGTGCGCGGAATCTTCATGCCGCCGAAACGGCGTACATTGGCGCGGCCGTCGGGCAGGCGCGACCACGGGCAGCCCCAGTGTTCCATTTGAATCATTTCTTCGGTGGCGTGCTCGACGAAATACTGCACCACATCCTGTTCGCACAGCCAGTCGCCGCCCGAAACGGTGTCGTTGAAGTGGTTTTCGAGCGAGTCGTCGTCGCGCACCACGCCGGCCGAACCGCCCTCCGCCGCCACGGTGTGGCTGCGCATCGGATAAACTTTGGAAATCAGGTGTACGGTTTTGTCGGGTGCGGTGTGTGCGATTTCAATCGCCGCACGCAAACCGGCGCCGCCGGCGCCCACTATCGCCACATCGGTTTGAATGATGTCCATTTTTTTGCTTTCTGCTGTTTGAGGTGTTTTATGGCGAAACATAATCTAGAAGCTTTATTCTAAACACTTTCCGCAGCAGTTTTTTTGATAACGGACAATCAATCAAAACATTAAGCTGTTATCAAACAAACGATAAAATGCCTGTCTGAAAATGTTTTCAGACAGGCATTCGGTTTTTTCGCTGTATTTATACCGCTACGCTCATTTTCGGGCCGAACGGTTCGAAACAAACCGTTTGCTGCGGCCGGGCGAACGATTCGAAAATACCGGCCATGCTATCCATAAAAGCCATCGAGCCGCACAAATAAACCGTCGCGTTTTCAGGCGTATTTTCTTTCAGCCACTCCTGCGTTATCCGTTCGCCCTTACGGCTGTAAAACACGTGGCTCACGGCATGCCGGGCTTGATCCAGCAAAGCGGCACTCTCTTCTTTAAAGGCCTGCGCCGCTTCATCGGCAGCGGCGTGTACCCAGATGATTTCACGGGCATCATCGGCCGCCAACTGGGCCTGCAACATCGCAAGAATCGGGGTAATACCGACGCCCGCGCTGAGAAACACCACCGGATTTTGCCCGTTTTGCCAGAGAAAGTCGCCAGCGGGCGCAGAAAGTTTGAGTACGTCGCCCACCGCAATCCGGTCGTGCAGATAATTCGACACCACCCCACAATGGCCGTTGCCATTGTCGCGCTTCACCGCAAATTTCAAACCGCCCGCGGTATCCGTCGAGCAGATGGAATAATGGCGCAGCGCCAAATGAGCACCCGGCTGGGGCCTTACCTGCACCGTAATGTATTGTCCTGCTTGGATTTCGGGCAATTTTACCGCCAAGGGCGATACGGTGAATTCGACAATATCACTGCCGGTTTGCCGTTTGCCGGTTACGGTAAATTCGGCAAAATCCGGCCAGGCTGCCTGTTGGTACATTTCTTTTTCCACGCCGGTAAAAACGCCGGCAATTGCGCCGTAAGCCTCGCCCCAAGCCGCCAGAATCTCAGGCGTCGCCGCCTCGCCCAGCACTTCTTTGATGGCACCCAACAAGTATTCGCCGACGATCGGATAATGTTCCGGCTTCACCTGCAAAGCACGGTGTTTGTGAGCGATGTGAACCACTTCGGGCAACAAATCCTCCAAGCGGTCGATATGTTTGGCCGCCGCCAATACCGTAGCCGCCAGCGCCGTTTGCTGCCGTCCTTGGCTTTGGTTGGCCTGATTAAAAATATCCAGCAACTCCGGATGATCGGCAAACATATTGCGGTAAAACACCCGGGTAATCTCGGTTCCGTGCGCCTCCAGTACCGGTACGGTGGCTTTAACAATCTCACGGCTTGCTTCGCTTAACATCATTCTGTTCCTTCGGTTGTAACATGGAATAAAATAAAAGAATCATTTTTTCTGAATATTATAAAAGCCAAATGCCTGTCTGAAAAGATTTTTTCAGACAGGCATTGTGTGACACGGTTAAGCGGCTGGCAAAATCGTTCTTTTTGAGCTAAGGCGTGGCAGAGCCTTAGCGAAAGTATGGCCTTTAAATCCCACACTTTCCATTTCTTTCAAAATTGTCAATCCGGGCATTTTGTCCCCATCACAACACCCCTGCTTTGATATTTTTAACTCAATCAGTTGAAACTTTAACATTTGAATGCTAAGATTTTCAGACTATTGATTTCATCAAATTAAGAAGGAAAACTTATGAATATCCGTTTAACAGCCTTGGTTGCCATCGGTCTGACACTTGCTGGTTGCAGCACCATCAATAACGCAACCGTTTCCGATCAGAAACTGAAAGAACGTGCCGCTTTTGCCTTAGGAACGAATGCAGAGGCGATTACCATCAGCAACCGCAGTAACGAAGGTCTACGTATCAACTTTACCGCCACTACAGGCAAACGTACAAGCCAGTGCTATGTCACCAGTACACCATCTGTGATTGGCGTGGTTACTTCTGATGCTATTTGTTCAGGAGGCGGCGCACACAAAGGAGCAGGACAGTGCAATGCTTTGCTGAAAGCAGCCGGCCGCTGTTAAGCTACTATTAAACATAAAACAGGGTTATCCGCCCGACTTGTACTGACTGAACAGTCTATAAAAGCCAAATGCCTGTCTGAAAACGTAAGCTGCGTTTTCAGACAGGCATTTAAAGTATTTGAAACCGGAATTTATGCCGAAGCCACGGTAAACCGGCTGTGCAGATGCGCTTTTTGCTCTACATCATCAGCAATCGCCACCGCCAAATCGGCCACGCTGATGCCGGCGGCGCCATCGCCGTCCAGCAGCAAATCGTCTTGTCCCAAGCGGTAACGGCCGGTTTTCTCTTCGCTGAAGCCGGCATCCGCACCCAAACGGGCGGGCGGCGATACAAAAGCCCAGTTCACATCACGCCGCGGCAGTAAATCAGCCAGATGGCGGCGGGCGGCATCGGCTCCGTCGTAAATCTCGCGCGGGAAATCCGGGGTGTCGATCACTTGCAGGCCGGGCGCCACATACAGGCTGCCGGCGCCGCCGACCACCAACAGATAAGGCACCGCCGCCGCTTTGGCCGCTTCCACAATCGCCGCCGCGCCGCGGCTATAGTCCGCGCCGATATTCGGATTGCTCCAGCCCGGATTAAAAGCACTGATCACCGCATCGAAGCCTTGCAACTCTTTGGCGAACCCATCCGACAATACATCGGCGGCCACTGCTTTGACGTTTTCGTTTTGCCAAACTTTATCGGTATTGCGGGCAAACGCCGTTACCTCGTGGCCGCGGCCGGCCAATTCTTTCACCACTGCGCTGCCGACATAACCTGTTGCACCGATTACTGCGAATTTCATGATATTTCCTTTCAAGATGTTTAATGGATGCGTTTGATTTCGATGGATGCAGTATATGCCTGTCTGAAACCCTTGATAATCCCCGTTTCACTGTATATATTATTAAGTCGAACTTAATAAAATCCGCCGATATTATGCAAGACATCAAACCACTGCTGGTCTTTTCCGCCGTACTCGAACACGGCAGCATGCATGCCGCCGCCGCCGCACTCGGCATGACCCCGTCCGCCGTCAGCCAGCACATCTCGCGGCTGGAAGCGTTGCACGGGGTGAAACTGCTGCAACGCAGCACCCGCCGCCTAATACCCACCGACGCCGGCCTGAGCATCGGCAGCTATTGCCGCCGCCTGCAACAAACGCTGGCCGACACCCAGCAAGCGCTCGACAACCTCAAAACCGAAGCCGCCGGCGAAGTCCGCATCACCCTAACCTCCTCCCTGATCCACGCCCCGGCCTGGCAAAACGCTTTCAAACGGCTGCAACACGAATTTCCCGCCATCCGCCCGGTTTTATATTTGAACGACCATCTGGCCGACCTGCAACAGGAAAGCTTCGACATCGCCCTGCGCGGCGGCGATACCGCGCTGGACGCCCCCGATTTAATCGCCCGGCCGCTGGCCGTTTGGCCGTGGCGGATTTGCGCCGCCCCCGCCTACCTCGATGCGCACGAGCCCATCACCGAACCCGAAGCGCTGCACCGCCACCGCTGGATCAACCGCCTGCCGATACACCATCTAATGCGCCGCGGCACGGAAACCTACCCGCTGCATATCGACAACAGCCTCTATTGCAACCAACTTTGCGCCGTCCACACCCTCACCTTGGGCGGCTTCGGCCTTTCGCTGCAACTGGCCGGCGAAATCAGCACCGCCCTCGCCGAAGGCAGCCTGCAAACCGTATTGCCCGAGTGGACGCTGCCTACCGTCAGCCTGTACGCCGTTACCTCTTACCGCGTACAATCCGCCAAAACCGAAGCCGTTTTACGCGTGCTGCAACAGAGTTTTGCCGCCGCCCAAACCATTGCCCCGTAACTTTTTAATATGTATTTCAAGCTATGTACCATTGCGCCGACACCGCTCCTGCCGATACCGACGAATCCGGTGGCTGGAGCGTTTATTTGATTTTGTGCGAAGGCGGCTCGCTCTATTGCGGCATCAGCAACCGCCCCGCCGAGCGCTTTGCCGCCCACCGTAGCGGCAAAGGCGCCAAATACACCCGCATCCGCAAACCGCTGGAAATGCGTCTGTTGCACCAACACCTCAACCGCTCGGACGCCAGCAAACAGGAAGCCGCAGTGAAAAAATTGAAAACCGCCGACAAACAAAGCTTGTGGCAACAAGCCCTGCGCTTGGCTGCGGAGTAATTCGGGCAGAGCCTATAGTTAAACCGCTTGTTCAATAACCGTTCCGCCCTTCCCGGGCTTGGCGGCCCGACTATCCCGTCTTGTTGAGAGTGATTGAAAGCAAAAAGATACTCGGGTCAAGCCCGAGTATCACGTAGATTTTTAAGCTGCCGAAATGACTCGTAAGGTCTCCGACCGTATCTGACAATTAAACTGCTTATCTCAAAAAATGCCTGTCTGAAAAAGTGTTCAGACAGGCAGAGAACTTTGCAAAATGTCCATCTGCGGCGCATTTGAAGCATTGCAGATGGACATTTTTCAAAAGTTTCAGCATTTGACTGCTTAATCCGGCATCAGGCCGCGTCATCAAAACCGCTGTGGCGCAGCAGCGCATCGATTTGCGGTTCGCGGCCGCGGAAGGCTTTGAACGATTCCATCGCGCTGCGCGAGCCGCCCATCGCCAAGATTTCGTTCCAGAAACGCGCGCCGGTGGCTTTCACATCATCGCTCTCTTCGAAGGCGGCGTAGGCATCGGCGCTCAATACTTCGGCCCAAGCGTAGCTGTAATAGCCTGCGGCGTAACCGCCGGCGAAAATATGGCCGAAGCTGTTGGCAAAACGGTTGAAGGCCGGCGGCTGCACCACCGCCACTTCGCGGCGCACCTGTTGCAGGGTTTCGGCCCAACCGGCAAGCTTGGCCGGATCGCTTTCGCTGTAAATCAGCATATCGAACAGGCCGAACTCCATCTGGCGCATGATAAACATGCCGCGCTGGAAGTTTTTGGCGGCTATCATTTTGTCGAACAACTCGCGCGGCAGCGGGCGGCCGCTTTCTTCGTGCGCCGACATTTCGGCCAACACCTCGTATTCCCACACAAAGTTTTCCATAAACTGGCTGGGCAATTCCACCGCGTCCCATTCCACGCCGTTGATGCCGGATACGCCCAATTCGTCGACGCGTGTCAGCAGGTGGTGCAGGCCGTGGCCGGCTTCGTGGAACAGGGTGATGATTTCGTCGTGCGAGAGGCGCGCTTCTTTGCCGTTTACCGGCGGGGTGAAGTTGCACACCAGATAGGCCACCGGTGTTTGGATACGGCCGGCTTTATCTTCGGCGAGGAAGCGGCGTCTGCCGCGGTAGTCGTTCATCCACGCGCCGCCGCGCTTGCCTTCGCGGGCGTATAAATCCATGTAGACGCCGCCGATGATGGCACCGCCTTTTTCCAATTCGAAATAGCGCACGTCGTGATGCCAAACGGGTACGGTTTTCTCGATAAAGTTCACGCCGTACAAACGGTGGATTTGCGCAAACAATCCGGCCAACACTTTGCCTGCCGGAAAATATTTTTTCACTTCGGTTTCGGAGAAGGCGTATTTGGCTTCGCGCAGTTTTTCGCCGGCGTAAGTCAAATCCCAAGCCTGCGGCTCTTCAATACCCAGCGTTTCGCGGGCGAAGGCCTGCACTTCGGCCAAATCTTTTTCGGCAAACGGCTTGGCGCGTTTGGACAAATCGCGCAGAAAATCGAGCACTTGTGCGGGTGATTCGGCCATTTTGGTATAGAGCGAGAGCTCGGCATAGTTGGCAAAGCCGAGCAGGCGGGCTTCTTCCAAGGCGATTTCCAATCGGCGGGTGATGTTGCCGGTGTTGTCCCAATCTGCATTGCCGAACTCGCTGGCGCGGGTAACATAAGCGCGGTACACGTCGGAACGCAGCTCGCGGTCGTCCGCATATTGCATCACCGCAAGATAGTGCGGCATCTGCAAGCCGATTTTATAACCGCTTTTGCCCTCGGCTTGGGCAGCAGCAGCAAACATGGCTTTGGCATCGTCGGGAATGCCGGCCAAACGGCTGTCGTTGTCCAGATAGATGGCGAAGGCATCGGTGGCATCCAATACGTTTTGGCTGAAGCGGGCGGCCAGTTGCGCGCCTTCGGTTTGCAGTTGGGCAAATTTTTCCTGCTCGGCGGGCGGCAATTCGGCGCCGCTCAATACGAAATCGCGCAAATCGTGTTGCAGCTTGGTTCGGCGTGCGTCATCGAGTTTGTCAAACTCAGGCGAGGCTTTAATCGCTTTAAAACGCTCGTAAAGCTCGATATCTTGGCCGATTTCGGTGAAAAAGACGGTTACCTCCGGCATCAGCGCATTGTATTCGGTACGCAATTCGGGCGTATCGACCACCGAATTGAGGTGCGACACTACGCCCCAGATGCGGCCTACCCGCTCGGTAATGTCGGTCAGGCGCTCAACGGTATTGAGCCAAGTTGCTTGCGGCTGTTGTTTGATTTCGGCAATCGCCCGGCGGGCTTCTTCCATCGCCGTTTGCATGGCAGGCTTGATGTCGGCGGTGGCGATTTCATGGTAACGCGGCTCGTCGGCCAGATTGAGTAATACGGAGTTTTGCATAAGTCTTCTCGCTGGGGTGTGGGTTGAATACAGCAAATGCCTGTCTGAAAAGATGAATGTCATCCTATCATAAAGGATAGCGGTTTACGGATTGAGTTTGCCTATAGGAGTCTTTTCAGACAGGCATTATCATTCGATTTAAACGGCAGATAGGGTCATTTTCCCGCATTTCATCCCCGATTTTGATAAAAAACGGGATGTCGCGTGCCATCTTTTCGAATAACACTCGCCCATCCCGTTTTGCCTTTACCGCAAAGCGGCGCTTATTTTTCCACTACCCGCAGCCAGCCCTCTACCCAGCGCTGGCGGTTCGCCTGAATATCGACCTCGCTCGGATTGTTGCTGAATTTCGGCTGCTCGGCGGATTTAAACGACGGCGGCAAGGGCGTGCCTTTCACCGCAGGATATACCCACATCGACTCCGGAATCGCTTTTTGCACGTCGCCGTTTTGCAGGTATTGCACCAATTTGGCCGCCAACTCCGGCTGTTCCGCCCCGCGCAATACCGCCGCGCCCTCTACTTGGCGGAACACCCCGCCTTGCAAAAAGAGATTACCGGTAGGCGGTTCCGTATATTTGCCCTTGCTGAAAAACACTTCCGCCGCCGGGCTCGTGGCATAGCTCACCACCAAAGGCCGTGCACCGCCGTTTTGGCTGAACTCAGTGTAATAAGCCGCATTCCAGTCGGGCGTAACCTTCACGCCGTTGGCACGCATTTTGCCCCACCAGGCCAGCGCTTTTTCTTCCCCCATCGCCTGAATGTTCGCCAAAAGAAACCCTAAGCCCGCGCCGGAAGTAGCCGGGCTGGGTACCGCCAGCAAATTTTTATAAGCAGGCGTGGCCAAATCATCCAAGGATTTTGGCAAAGGCACCCGATGCTTCTCAAACCAAGCCTTATCGTAATTGAGTGTTACATAGCCGTAATCCACTGCCAACGCGCCGTACAAAGGCGTATCGGTTTCGGCGCTCGCCGGCTGGTTGTCGGCCAACACCCCCGCTTCGCGCGCCTTGGCCGAGGTGGTGTTGTCCAAACCGAATACCGCATCCGCTACCGGCTTGGCACGGCTTAAAATCAGCTTGTTCACCAACTCGCCGCCGCCGCCCACTTTAATCACGTTCACTTTGGCATGATTTTCCTGCTCGAACTTGGCAATCAAAGGCTGCGGCAAATCAAACGACTTGTGCACTGCCAAACGCACCTCCGTAGGCGGCGCTTTCTGCTCCGCCTTTTTCTCCGGCGAACACGCCGCCGCCAATACGCCCATACCTATTGCACCTATTGCTAAAAACAGCCGTCGCTTCATTGTTGTTTTCTCCACCATTTTGTAAGATGTAACATTCTATAATGCAAGCCCGCTCTTGCGGCAAAATTTCTATGTCCACATCACCCGTTTGGTTATTCGATTTAGATAACACCCTGCACCACGCAGATGCCAGAATCTTCCAACTAATCAACCGTCATATGACAGGCTACATGGCACGAAAACTACAATTAAGCCACGATGAAGCCTCACACCTGCGCCAAGACTATTGGCACCGCTACGGTGCTACTTTAGCCGGTTTACAATTACATCACCCGGAAATTGACATACACGACTTCCTGCTGCAAAGCCATCCTTTGGAACCAATACTCGCCGCACTGCAACCAATGGAAAAGGTTTCGGAAACCTTAGCTAATTTGCATGGTCGAAAAGCCGTGTTCTCAAACGCACCTTCTTTTTATGTCGCCGCACTCACCTCGGCCATGCGATTGGGTGTTTACTTCGATGCCCTTTTGGGAACCGACAATTTCGGCCTGCACTATAAACCCGCCGACCAAGCCTATTTAACCGTTTGTCGCTTACTGCAAACCCAACCCGCCGACTGCATTATGATTGACGACAGCGCCGACAATCTGCATACCGCCCAAAAGCTGGGTATGCGCACTGTCTGGTTCGGCCAGCAAAGCCACGATTTGCCGTTCGTTGATTTCGCCGCAAAAGATTTCGCCGCACTGCAGCACTGGGCTCAAGAACACGGTTTAACCCGCAAAGAATCTGCACATTCTTAACAGCAGTCAATATCTTGCGTTATTATACCCCAGCAAATCAACATTGTTATTATTGTAAAGGATTTTTATGCGCCATTTCGTCTTTGTTCTGCTGGCCGCCACTGCCATCAGCGGTTGTTCGTGGGAAACCTATCAGAATGCCGAAGGCCGCACTTCATTGCGCCAAAAATATCCGCAAGGTACACGCGTGTACTATGAAGACGGCACCTATTCCCGCAATATGCGCAACAACCAATTCCGCCCGGAACAACACGCCGTTTTGCCGCAAGGGCAGCCGGAAAACGTACGCGGCACCTACTGGGAACAACCGGCAAACCCGGATAGTACCGGACAATAAAACAAACAACATCGTTCATCTCATTTGAAAACGGAATTCTCTTTAACTATGAATACCAATCTGCATATCGTTATTCTTGCCGCGGGCAAAGGCACGCGCATGTATTCCAAACTGCCTAAAGTATTGCACCAAATCGGCGGCCAACCCATGGTCGAGCGCGTCATCGATACCGCGCAGAGCCTGAACCCGGCCGGCATCAGCGTCATCATCGGCCACGGTAAAGAAATGGTGCTGGAACAAGTCAAGCGCAATGTAAACTGGGTAGAACAAACCGAACAGTTAGGCACTGGTCACGCCGTTAAAATGGCATTGCCGCACCTGCCCGCAGAAGGCGGTACGCTGGTACTTTACGGTGATGTTCCCTTGATTGATAAAGCAACTCTGGAAGCACTGCTGGAAGCAGCCGGTAACGAAGTCGGCCTGTTAACCGATGTTCCGGAAGATCCCACCGGTTTGGGCCGCATTATCCGCAAAGACGGCAAAGTGGTGGCGATTGTCGAAGAAAAAGATGCCGATGCCGAGCAAAAAGCAGTGCGCGAAATCAACACCGGTATTCTGGTTTTACCCAATGCCAAACTGGAAGGCTGGCTGAACAGCCTCTCCAGCAACAACGCACAAGGCGAATATTACTTAACCGATTTGATTGCCTTGGCCAATGCCGACGGCATCAACGTACATCCGGTGCAAGTTGCCGCCAGCTACATGGCCGCCGGCGTTAACAATAAGCTGCAACTGGCCGAGCTGGAACGCATTTTCCAAAACAACCAAGCCGAAGCGCTGTTAAAAGCCGGCGTTACCCTGCGCGACCCCGCACGCTTCGATTTGCGCGGCAGCCTGCAACACGGTCAAGACGTTGTCATCGATGTGAACTGCGTATTCGAAGGTACCGTAGTCTTGGGCGACAACGTACAAATCGGCGCCAACTGCGTGATTAAAAACGCCACCATTGCCGAGGGTACTGTGGTGCAGCCTTTCTCCCATTTCGAAGGCTGCGAAGTCGGTAAAAACGCCGCCATCGGTCCGTTCGCCCGTTTGCGCCCGAATGCCCGCTTAAGCGACGAAGTGCACATCGGCAACTTCGTCGAAGTAAAAAACACCGTGATGGGGGTCGGCAGCAAAGCCAACCACCTCACCTATCTGGGCGACGCCGAAATCGGCAGCAAAACCAATATCGGCGCCGGTACCATCACCTGTAATTACGACGGCGTCAACAAACACAAAACCTCAATCGGCGACGATGTCTTCATTGGCTCCGGCAGCATGATTGTTGCCCCGGTCGCCATCAACACTGGCGCCACTACCGGTGCCGGCAGCGTGATTACCAAAGACTGCCCCGAAGATACGCTGGTACTGGCCCGTGCCCGCCAGACCATCATCGAAGGCTGGGTGCGCCCCAAAAAAGAAGATAAAAACAACGCTTGAGTTTACGCTTTCCCCTTCAGGCCTGTCTGAAAGTCAGCGGCCTGAATTTTATTGATAAACCTTGGTACTAAGGAACTTTTATGTGCGGTATCGTCGGCGCCATCCGCGCCAACCATAATGTAGTAGACTTTTTAACCGACGGCCTCAAACGTCTTGAATACCGCGGTTACGATTCATCAGGCATCGCCGTGTTCAACGGCGAAAAAATCAAACGCGTGCGCCGTGTCGGCCGCGTACAATTGATGGAAGACGCAGCAAAAGAAAAAGGCCTGTTCGGCCACATCGGCATCGGCCACACCCGCTGGGCCACACACGGCGGTGTTACCGAGCCCAATGCCCACCCGCATATTTCGGGCGGCCTGATTGCCGTGGTACACAACGGCATCATCGAAAACTTCGAAGAAGAACGCACCCGCCTGCAAGGTCTGGGTTACGAATTCGAATCCCAAACCGACACCGAAGTGATCGCGCACAGCGTCAAACACGAATACAGCCAAAACGGCGGCAACCTGTTTGAAGCTGTCAAATCGGCCACCAAAAACTTCCACGGTGCTTACGCCATTGCCGTGATTGCACAAGACAACCCAGAAGAAATGGTTGTCGCACGCATGGGCTGCCCGCTGCTGGTTGCCCTGGGTGACCAAGAAACCTTTATCGCATCCGACGTATCCGCCGTCATCGCCTTTACCCGTCGCATTGTTTATCTGGAAGATGGCGACATTGCCATTTTGAAAGCCAACGGTATTGAAAAACTGATTGATAAAACCGGCAACAGCCCCGAACGCCAAGTGAAAGTTTCCGAATTGTCGCTTGCTTCACTGGAGTTGGGCCCGTACAGCCACTTCATGCAAAAAGAAATCCACGAACAGCCCAAGGCCATCGCGGATACCGCAGAAGTATTCCTTGAAGGCGGTTTCGAGCCGGAAAACTTCGGTGAAAATGCCCGCGAAGTATTCAATAATATCGACAGCATCAAAATCCTCGCTTGCGGCACCTCCTATTATTCCGCACTCACCAGTAAATATTGGCTGGAAAGCATTGCCAAAGTGCCGACCGACGTGGAAATCGCCAGCGAATACCGCTACCGCGACGTTATCGCCAACCCCAAACAGCTGATTATCACCATTTCCCAATCCGGTGAAACGCTGGACACCATGGAAGCGCTGAAATACGCCCAATCATTGGGCCACAAACACAGCCTTTCCATTTGTAACGTCATGGAATCCGCCCTGCCGCGCGAAAGCGAGCTGGTGCTCTACACCCGCGCCGGTGCCGAAATCGGCGTAGCTTCTACCAAAGCCTTCACCACTCAGCTTGTCGTATTGTTCGGCTTGGCGGTAACCATCGGCAAAATGCGCGGCCATGTCAGCGATGAGCAGGCACACGCCTACATCGAAGAATTGCGCCAATTGCCGGGCAGCATCCAGCACGTATTGAATCTGGAACCGCAAATCGCCGCTTGGGCGCAAAAATTTGCCAAGAAAAACAGCTCGCTGTTCCTCGGCCGCGGTATCCACTACCCAATCGCCCTCGAAGGTGCATTGAAACTGAAAGAAATCACCTACATCCACGCCGAAGCCTATCCGGCCGGTGAACTGAAACACGGCCCATTGGCACTGGTAGACGAAAACATGCCGGTAGTCGTGATTGCACCGAACGACAACCTGCTCGACAAAGTGAAAGCCAATATGCAGGAAGTCGGCGCCCGCGGCGGCGAATTGTTTGTGTTCACCGATCTGGACAGCAATTTCAACGAAGGCGAAGGCGTACACGTGATCCGCACTCCGCGCCATGTCGGCATCCTGTCACCGATCGTCCACACCATTCCCGTGCAGCTGCTGTCTTACCACGCAGCTCTGGCACGCGGCACCGATGTAGACAAACCGCGTAACTTGGCCAAATCGGTTACCGTAGAATAAGCGAAATTTGCTCAATAAAATGCCTGTCTGAAAATTCTTTCAGACAGGCATTTTATTGAGCTTTTCTTACAACTTAAATCCAATCACCCCTATTTCAAAAAACCATGCTGCCGATACCATTGCAATACATCGTTTAATGTTTCCTTCAATGGCCGAAACGTAGCCCCCAGTTCTCGTTTGCTTTTTTCGTGACTAAAATGGGTACGCAGGTATTCGCGGGCAATCAGATTAACACTGGATCGACTCAGCAATATCGGCTTTTTAGTCAGCCAGTGATAAATTTCCTGAATTTGTGCAATCAAGCGCAGCATAAAAAGCGGAATCGGTTTGGTTGGCGCAGGTACATGGCTGACTTGTGCCAGTTCGCTCATTAAATCGCCCATGGTCACATGTTGCCCTGCTGCAAGATAGCGCTCGCTCCGACGGCCTTTTTCCATAGCTAAAATCAGATGTTCGGCCACATCACGCGCATCCACCGCACTAAAGCTCGCCGGTAAAACGCCCGGCAGTTTTTTCTGCATATAATCCATTACGAATTGGCCGGACGAAGTCGGGCCAATATCGCCCGGCCCAAACATCCAACCAGGTAAAACAAAACAGGCGAACATATCGGAATGCTTATCCAGAAAATGATTTACCACTTCTTCGCTCATGATTTTGCTACGGTAATAATCATCGGCATCCTCTCTGGGGCGGGACATAGTTTCGTCAATTAATTGATTTTGTTCACCATGCAATACGGCAATGGAAGAAGTATGAACCATCCGCCGGATACCTGCTTCATAAGCTGCCTGAAGCAAATCTTCAGTGCCCTTGACATTGGTATCATACAAAGCCTGCCAGTGCTTACCGCCTTTGAGGCTATCACGAAAATAGGCCGCGGTATGAAACAAGCAGTCGCACTCGGCCAACTTCGTACGATAGCTCTCCGGTCGGCATAAATCGCCCTCTACCCAGTTTAACGACACATCCGGAAATTGCCGTGCAGCTTTTTCTGCGCTGCGCACCAAAGCTGTTACCTCAATATTCTTTGCCAACAAAGCGCGTACCAGATTATTGCCCAGCAAACCGGTAGCGCCGGTAACAAAAGCGTGTTTCATCTATTTTCTCCAAAATTTCGGTCATGCTTTATGATAGCCTGTACAATTGTTTCAAATAAGACACCATTTATTGAATACTTTGTTGCACAGGAATCACCAATCATGCGAAGTACCGAATTAGGAGAATTGGCGGCATTTATTAGTATTGTTCAACAAGGCAATTTCCGTCGTGCCGCAACCAGCCTGAACATCAAGCCATCAACGCTATCACACAGCATGCGGGCACTAGAGGAACGGCTCGGGATTCGCCTGCTCAACCGAACCACCCGCAAGCTTTCGCTCACAGAAGCCGGGCAAGTCCTATTTGATCAGGTTGCTCCAGCATTGGGCAATATTGAAAATGCTGTTGAAACACTGAATCGCTTCCGCACCACCCCTGCTGGTACCGTACGCTCAATATGCCGCGCATTTATTGTTGCCCAAGCTGAAAGCTTTTCAACAACGCTATCCCGATATCAAACTGGAGATTGCTGCGGAAAACCGCTTTACCGATATTGTTGGTGGTGCAGGCCTAGTTGTCTAGGGCAGCTCCTTCTGTAATATCGTGATGGCAATGAAATGATTGATTGATGTGCCAACCATTGATTAATTAGACTCACCAATTCGTAGAGCACCTACCAATACGCGCAATGCTGATGAAATTCTACGATCGGGGTAGTAGAGAAAAAAACCGGGGACGATTGGGCTGTATTCTGAGAGCACTTGTATCAGTTTTCCTGCTTTTATCTGCGGCATGACTAGCTCTTCAGCAGAATAGGCCAATCCCAAGCCATGAGTGGCAGCATCTACGATTAAGTCGGAATCGTCCAGAATCAGGTTCCCGGAGGCGGTGATGTTGGAGGTTTGGCCGCTTTGTTCAAAAATCCAGCCTTCCAATCCGCCAGTGGTGATGGTGCGGCGATTGATACATTGATGCTGATGCAAATCTTGTGGTGTTTGTGGGACTGGATGGCGGGCAAAATAATCGGGGGAGCCGACTACGGCGATCTTGATATCAGGCGTAATCCGTACGGCTACCATATCCTGCTCAAGATGTTTGCCAAGACGGATGCCGGCATCAAATGCTTCACCAACAATATCGGTAAAGCGGTTTTCCGCAGCAATTTCCAGTTTGATATCGGGATAGCGTTGTTGAAAAGCTTTCAGCTTGGGCAACAATAAATGCGCGGCAATAACGCGCGGCATATTGAGGCGTACGGTACCAGCAGGGGTGGTGCGGAAGCGATTCAGTGTTTCAACAGCATTTTCAATATTGCCCAATGCTGGAGCAACCTGATCAAATAGGACTTGCCCGGCTTCTGTGAGCGAAAGCTTGCGGGTGGTTCGGTTGAGCAGGCGAATCCCGAGCCGTTCCTCTAGTGCCCGCATGCTGTGTGATAGCGTTGATGGCTTGATGTTCAGGCTGGTTGCGGCACGACGGAAATTACCTTGTTGAACAATGCTAACAAAGGCTACCAGCTCTCCCAATTCGGTACTACGCATGATTGATGTCTCCTGTGCAACAAACTATTCAATAAGTAGGGGCTTACTTGAAACAAATATACAGGCTATTATAAATATTCAAATTTAATATTTAATTTTTTGGAGAACAAAATAGATGAAATACACTTTTGTTATCGGTACCACCAGCTTGCTGGGCAATAATCTGGTACGCGCTTTATTTACAAATAATATTGAGGTAACGGCTCTGGCACACAGCACAGAAAAAAATTGTACAGTAATTTCTGGATGTGTCATTAAACTGGGACGAGGGCGATTTATGCCATCCGAAGAGCTATCGTGCTAAGTTGACTGAGCGTGACAGCTTGCTTCATGCTGTAGCTTTTATTTCGCAACAACCTCTGACAAAAACATATAGTAGCGCAAATAAAACAGCATCATTTTTTAATTTACCCAACCCCATCTTAACCTAAAATCATTTTTATTCATATTAAATTATCAATTCAAACCCCTTTAAACATTAAAATCACCTAAAAATAGCAAAAATTTTAATTTTTCAAGTATTTTAGTATCTTAAAACGACTTTCAAAAGGAAGGTGTAAAACATGCCTACAGTAACCAATAATTACGGATTTATGCATAGATTTTTGAAAATTACGGAAAGCCACCCAGACAGTATAGCTATTAATGACATAGATAACGATAAAATTTTAAGTTACAAAGAATTAAAACAATTAGCAGAAAAGCGGCAAAATGCACTGACAGCCGCCGGAATCAAGAAGGGAAATAAGGTAGCCTTAATATTGCCCAATGGAATTGATTTCATCTCATACTACTTGGCTTTAATTAGCAAAAAAGCGCTACCCGTCATTATCAATAATAGCCTAACTTCTTGCGAAATCAATCAAATTCTTAACACAATCAAGCTGGATTATATTATTACAGATGAAGAATTCTATAAAGATAAGCTTGGCGCTATTACCGAACCTTTCCACCGTGTGCTCCTGTGTGGAAATAACACTCTCAACAACAATGAAGAAAACCATTACAACCTAGATGATTTAGTTAAAAAAACAGCAAACAATCACCAAGAAACATTAAAAGCCCCTGAAGGTAATCCAATTATATCTTTACAATTTACTTGGCGTGGTTTGGGGCGACCTTTAGCTGTTGCTCATCACTATTTGGATATGACTTATTCTACTGATGGCTTACATAAAAATTTCCATACACAAGGTATTGGTAGTGTTCACCTTGTTACTTTACCGCTATATGCAATCTTCGGCCTATCTGTCATGTTAGTCTTCCCTCTTAGCGTAGGAGCTACTTTACTAATTACCAACACCATTCTTAAACGAGACTTAGCTGACGTCCTGTCAACCTATCAAGTTACTTTTGCATGCCTAGTTCCCGATGTAATTCGTTACTTTAATACTCGATTAGCAAAAAGAAAACAAGCCCCAACGGAATTGCACCCTCAATTGATGATTTATTCGGGTGGAGGGCATTTACCAGCAAATGATGGCGAACGACTTAGCTCACTATTAGGTTGCGCGCCTGTGCTACAGGGGTATGGATTAACCGAAACCTTACCAATTATTGTTCAAAATACATTAGGAGAACAACATAGGGGAGCAATGGGACAGATAATTTCCGGTGTAGAAGCACGAGTAATAAATGCTGATGGAAAAGAAGTAGAGAAAGGTCATATTGGAGAGTTAATAGTTAAAGCTCCTATGATTTCAAAAGGTTACTATGAAGATGAAGAAGGGACCCTATTGTTTTTTAAAGACGAATGGTTCCATACGGGAGATTTGGTATGGAGTGATGACAATGATCATCTATACTTTGTTTGCCAACGTCTACGTATTTCTAAAGTACGTGCACAAATGATTGATTTTCGTGATATAGAAATTGCTGCATTAAGACATAACTCTGTTCAGGATGCACGTGCATGGGTAGTTCCAGACCCAAAGCAAGCTAATACAATTTTCTTAAGTGTCAAAGTAACAGATGAGTCCTTAACAGAACCAAAGCTCTTATCTTTCATGGGCAATTATCTATCTAACTTTAAATTACCCCGCCAAATACAATTATTAAATGTTTCTAAATAAACATAATTTGGAGAGTTTACAAGTGCAAAATAATATTATTAGGCCTGTATTGGTAGTTTTTGACTTTGATGGGACATTAACTGATAGGCATACATTTTGGCGTTATATAAGATTTATTCACGGCTCCTGTTTCTTCTGGAGAAAAGTCTTATTATCACTTCCTCAGATTATTGCTGTTCTATTAAAAATAACACCAGTAATGAAGGCTAGGAGAAAGTTTATCTATTATTTTTTTTCAAATCTTGATGTTCGCATGGAAAATACCATAGCTAAACATTATGTTGAGGAATATCTACCTCATTGTTTACGACCCGAAGCAATCCGGCGTTTACATTGGCACCAATCTCAAGGACATCTTGTTGCTCTAGTGAGTAACTCGCCAGAAAACTATTTGAAAATATGGGGAGAAAAAAACAACTTGGATATTGTATGCGGAACTAGATTAGCCTCCGATGGAAAAAAATTCAATGGATTCATTATGGGAAATGATTGTGTTGGCGATGAAAAAGTTCGACGTTTACGAGAAGCTGTACCTAATTTAGATGAGTATCAAATTTATGTATATGGGGACTCATCAGGTGATACTCAAATCTTAGATATTGCAACAATCCCTTTTTATAGAAATTGGTATTAAATATGATGACTGATAAAAAAATCTCAAACAAAAACTCTGAAATATTGATCGTTGGAGCTGGCCCCGTAGGTTTAACATTAGCAATTTTACTTAAACAATATGATGTTCCATTTAGGATTATAGAAAAAAATAATGGGCCATCTAATACTACTAAAGCCATGGCTATACACGCTAGAACCTTAGAAATTTTTCGCGAGTTAGGTATTGTCGATGAGGCAACAAATCAAGGATTTCATATTAAAACTTTCTCTATACAATCGGAGAAGAAACGTATACTTAATTATGATTTTTCACGATTAGAAACCAATTGGCCAATTCTGCTTAGCTTACCTCAGCCAGATGTCGAGAAGCTAATGTTACAACGGCTTGAAAGTTTGGGAGGGACGGTCGAATGGAATACAACCTTACTTGATATTGAACAAACACCTGATCATGACATCCACGCTTTAATACAAAAACTTGATGACCAAGAAAATGCGGAATGGTCATCATACCGTTGGTTATGTGCGTGTGATGGAGCTCGAAGCTTAGTGCGTAAAAAACTAAAATTAGATTTTTCAGGCTCGTCTTATGATTCTTACTTCATGCTTACCGATGCAGATATTAAGTGGGATGAACCCTTAGATGAGGGGGCTTTTTTTCTTGGCTCTAAAGAAGGCTATGTTGCAGTAGCTCCAATTGATGGTAAAGGACGATATAGATTGTTCTTTGAGATTCCACATGTATTGCCACCTGAAAATGAACAACCTGCATTAGATTTGCCCACTTTTCAAAAGCTGTGTAATGAACGTGGAAAAAAAATGACATTATCTAACTTATCCTCTATGACGATAGCTTCTTTTCAACATAGGCAAATTAATCAATTAAAGCATGGTTCTATTTTCTTAGTTGGTGATGCGGCACATATAGGCAGCCCAATTGGGGGGCAATGGATGAATTTAGGTTTGTCTGAAGCATACAATTTAGGATGGAAACTAGCTTTCGTCTATAAAGGTTATGCAAATAGCAAACTTCTAGACAGTTATCATGATGAACGATCCCTAGTAGCACAAGAAGCAGAAAAGACAGCACATCGTTTGACTAAACTAATTACTACAAAAAACCCCATAATAGTTTATTTTCGAAATAATTTGCTCTCCCTTATTAGTAATCGAAGAAAAATTCAAAATAAATTACCCTCAATGATTTCAGGGCACTCCTACAACTACAAGCAAAGTAGTTGGGTTCTTAATATGCTGAAAAGTAATGAACACCTGTCGTGGAGGCAAAAATTTAAAAAAGATTACCCTCGACACCCCATACCTAAAGCTGGCGAATTAGCACCTGACATTAAACTGTGGATGTTACCAAATGTAACCTCTCAAGAGCTGCTGTTAAGTTCTTTCTATTATCACAACTATTTGCTACTAATCTTTACGGCCACAGATATAGGATCGTTATATGTAGACTCATATTTAGCAATGGCTCAAGCAATAACAATGAACTATCAAGGTATAGAAGCTCGCTGTGTTGTAGATACTATAGATATTGAAAATCTTAACGTGATCGCAGATCCAGATTGGAGGCTCCATTCTCGATATCATGCAAAAAGAGGCAATCTAGTCCTAATAAGACCTGATGGATACATTGCTTTTCAAGGTACAGACCCAGATAAATTAATATCTTTTATGAAAGATAAATTATCATTTCTTGAGCGAGTATAAATTTAATAAGCATTAAACCATATTCCAAGGAGAATCAAATGAACAACTTAGTGATACAAGAATATATTTGTGCAAATAGCAAAATAACACAAAATTATTTTACATTTGTAGATCGAATTCTTGACTTATTGCATGAAACCCCTCAAAAACGAGAAATTCTTGAACGACTTCTTTCTCAAACAGAGGAAATAACAAATAAATTCCTAGAAACAAATCAACAGTTATTATCGTTTAGCTCTAATCAATCAATTATTCTTGAGGAATTTGACGAGAATTTAGTCAAAGCAAGTATAAGTGAAAATCAACAAAATCATGAACCTAAAAATATACATCAAAAAATTCATGATAATCAACTTGATCCGCAAGAATGGTTAAGAAATACATTAGCCGAAATGACTGGTTATGAAACTGATCACATCAATTTATCCTTGGACTTTTTTAGCCTTGGTCTTGATTCACTTAGTATTTTAGATTTACATGAAGCTCTAAACCAACAGTACCCGTTGATAAATAAATTTTATCAATACGATGAAGTCGACACCCCTCAAAAACTACTAAACATAATCTATTCTTTCTCGGAAAACCCAAAAAAAAATGAACTTTATACAGTAGACATAGAAGAAGTCATTTCTAATATCATTTCAGATTTAACTGGCTTTTCTGAGGACAATATCGATATGACGGTTAGTTTTGATGAATTGGGTTTAGACTCTTTGGGGCGTTTAGATTTTTTAGAGGCTTTACAATTAAAATGTCCTTCAGTAAAAAAATACGACGGTAATATAATGGATTTACTAGAACTGTCTCCTAAAGAAATTTCAAATACTTTAAAAAAATTTTTTAACGAAAATAAGCCTAGTCCTACCTCAAAGCTCAAAGAGTCATTGTTTTTACTGTTAGAAAAACACAGTGCTATTGATAATTTTAATGAGGAAACACCTTTTTCTGAATACTTAGCAGATGGATTTATTCGCGCACAGATTTGGGAGGAAATGGGTAATCAATTTAGTCATTGTAAATTTGCTGGAGAAGCTTTGATGTCCCGTAGAAATGCAAAAGAGGCTTTAGCATTATTAACAGACTTGGAAAGCTAAAAAATATGACGCACAATTTTATGGATTCACAAAATAATATGGATGAATTACTTTTTTGTTTTAGCGCGATGGCTGGTGAATTTCCTGGAGCTAAATCAATAGAAGAATTATGGGATTTTTTAAATAAAAGAAAGCCAGCAGCAACTAATTCTTTATTACCACGTTGGGATGTAGAATCTAAATCTATTTTTAATGCTCACCCAGGCACTCTTAACAAAGTTTATCTAGATAAAGCATTCACCTTAGATGAACCTATAGGTGATTTATCTCGTCAACTTACTATAGGTACAAGAGTATTACAGCAACTATTTAAAGAACCTCAATTAAACTCTAATTCTTTGCAGAGGAGTAGAATAGGCTTAATTCTAGCCACTTCTTGGAGTGATGAAAGTTATTTTGCTTCAGATAATGGTTTGTCTGCTGGTGAACAAGTTCAAACTTTAGCTGATAGAATGCAATTAGGGGGGCCTGCATTGTCAGTGGATACTGCATGCAGCTCCCTTCACTATGCACTAGAAATGGGACGTAGTTTGGTAATCAGCGGACAGGCTGACCAAGTTGTAATTATGACGATTAATACTGTCTTAGCCCTACCTCTTTACTTAGGTTTTTCACAATTAACTGCATTCTCTGAAGATGCATGCCTACGTGCTTTCGGCTCTCAAGCAAATGGGATTGTTCCCGCCGAGTGCGCTTGCGCTTTTTTACTCGAACCTTTAAATAGTGCATTAATATCTAGACGCACCCCTTTAGGCTTATTAAAAGCCATTGGTTTATCATCAGATGGCAATGAAGGTTCAACCTTTTCTCCTAGTGAAAATGCACAAATAGCTGCATATCAAAGAGCTTGGAAGAATTTGGATCCTAAAAGTATTGATTATTTGGAAACTCACGGCACAGGCACACCATTGGGTGATAAAACTGAATTGCAATCAATACATCAGTTTTTTGTTAAAAACAGAACAAATCAAAGCCCCTTGCTATTGGGATCAATTAAAGCAATGTTAGGACACACCTTAGCTGCTGCAGGTGGGCCATCATTAGCAAAAGCATTGATGATTCTGAAGAATCAGTATATCCCACCACAACCTGATTACCAAGTTACCCCTTCCCTCTCTAAAATAGGAATTGAATTAGCAACATCTAATAAAGTAGATGGGAAGAAAGTACGTCGTATAGGTATCTCAAGTTTTGGTTTCGGTGGTTCCAATGCACACATGATTATTGATAAACCTCTCACCTATTCAAAAGAAGAGATTGAAGAGCCAATTAAAAATAATGGTCTCTTACGATTAAATTTATCAATAATAGATGCAGAAGCAGCTTTAGGGGGTGCCTTTCATTTGGCAGAATGGAGGGACGCTTTGAAATGTCCTAATCCCATTGGAGCATTTCCGATAGAGAGATTTGAAAATAATAATTGTAACAATCTAAAACATGGTCATTATCTTAACAAAGACTATGAAATAGATGTGAATGGTTATTCGATGGGGCCGAAAGCTTTAAATCATATAGACCCATATAAATTGTTGCTCTCCTCATTAGCTGGTCGGATAATTAATCGCCATCCATCAGTTGCGAATAACACAAAAACAGCTGTCATGATATGTTGTAATACAGGAGGGGAAAGCTTTTCAAATGCATACTCTAGATGCGAATACTTTAAGTCAGGACAAGGGAACCCTCCCAATGTAACAGTTGCAGATGTAGCGTCTATGCTACCATCTATGCTTTCTGGATATGTTGCAAAAATTTTTAATTTACAAGGATTTCATCAAACGTTAGCTGGAAAACCAGGGCTATTATGGCAAGCATTATTAACTTTACCTACTTGGTTTAATCGTGGATTTGATCAAATTATTTTAGGAGCTGGTCGTTATATAAGTAGCTATAGCGAATTACGCCACTGCGATGATGCCACGAAAATACTTCATGGTGAGGGTGCTGGCGTACTATTAATAAAACCTTGGGATAAAAACGATGATCAATCATTAGTATTATTACACTGCGCAGTGTTCGCAACACATGCGAGTCAACTTAGTGATGCATGTGATATTTCAGGAATAGACCAAAGTGAAATAACTGAAATAAGCATTTGTGAATTAGATGCTTTTCATCAAGAAAATACCCAAAATTTATACCAATCAACTGGTTGGTTATCTGAAGCTTGTGGAATTGAATATCTATTACGACAAGTTGTGTCTTTAAAAGGAAAAGGAGTCATTGAGGTTCATAACCAAGGGAATCCTGTAATGTGGCTTTTTAGTGAACGATTAAAAAATCATTCAGATTCAGCTAATCATAACAATAAACTTCCTTACGTTTTAAAATTTTCGGGTTCCACGCAAACTACAGTAAATGGTATACAACATATTCAAACTATAGAGAGTAATATTGACAAATCAAATACATGTTTACAATTAATTAGCCAACAGGTATCAGAAACTGTGTTGGCGGGATTAAGTACTAGAAATTTAATTATGCAAAATTTATCGACGGGAGATATTGAACAAAATGATTTAGAAAAAAATTTATCTAATTTAATAACTAATATTCAGCTAACAGAATATGGCTGGGGCGCCATACTAAATGTCAATCAAGAGCATCCTTACTTTTTTGATCATCCACTAGACCACGTTCCTGGAATTTTACTAATCGCAGGAGCTTTACAACTAATTGATTATGCGAAAATTATTAAAAAATCTGAATTTATCAGCAGTATAAATATCCGATTTATGAATTATGTTAACCTAAATTCAAAAATTAATTTAAAACTATACAAAAGTAAAAAGCAAGATTGGACTGTTATTATTGAGCAGCACCAAAAGGTTGTATGTAGCCTTAAATTTACATACAGCCATATAAGTTTAGCTGATTATCCCAAAAACACTAATAGATTTAAGCCTTGTACTCGTATGGAATTGCTACATAAACATAACGAGGACAATGTTTTGGTTAGTGACCTGTTTGTTCAGGAAGATATCTATTCTGTTTTTACCACACCAATACCTGATAATCATTTTTTTCAACATTCAGGATCTACCGAATATCTCTCTATAGTCTACTTTTTAGAAATTGCACGCCAATGTTATATGCAAATTGCCCATGAAATACTAAAAGTTCCTTTAGGAATACCAATGAATCTAGTTATATTAGATTTTTCATTGGAAGCTCCAATATCACGAGAGGGCACTCTACGCGTAACCGCAACCAAAGAAAACTTACCTAAAACTAGCAGTTTAAACAATATTATTAAATTATCACTTTTCTCTAGCAACAAAAGAATAGGATCAGTAAAAATAATTGCTCAAGTTTTAAAAAAATAAAAAGCATCCGACACCCATATAACCTATTATTTATAGAGGAATCTAAAATAACTGATAATTTACCGCCGATAATACTGTGGTAGCCTTTAATGGGTTCACTATGAATAAAGTAACTTGCGAGGCCATACATCATATTTGTTAATTTTACACACAATTAACATGGCAACTATTAGGATTTAACAAATGAAAACAGTAACTGTTAGTTTAGATATGGATGTACCTGCATCTATAATCTGGTTAATTTGGTCTGATTTGAAGAACTCCCCAAATTGGGATAAGGATGTTAAGATTTGTCAGATTAATGGTGAATTTACCGAAGGAACAACAGGAGTTTGCGAATTAAAAAATGGCCTTAAAATGAAAATAACTCTTGACCAAGTAATTTTTGAAAAAAGTTGGAGTAATACCGCAGAAATATTTGGCCTAACTTTAAAATTTCATCACTGGTTAGATATTACATCTTCACGGTCATGTCAAGTAACACATCAATGCGATGTAAGCTCAGTAAATTTTTGGCCTCTCAGAAGAATTCTTCAAACTATGCTAAAAAAATCGCTTACTGATTCACTAGAAAACATGAAAAATCTTGCTAATAAAAAGTGGCAACCTTATTCATAATACAAGATCACTCTTTTATTAATCATCTTGAATGTTCAAAAGCAGGTACTTAAAAATTTTTCTAAATTGAGCACTTTTTAAATATCAACATACCAATCAACTTGTAGTGGTAATTGTCGGAGACATGTATTATGAATATGAAACTTTTATTATCGCCAATCATTTTATTTCCTAGCTTCAGTATTGCTCAATCAACCGAAAGTGGACCTTATATTGGACTCCAAGGAGGGGGAAATTGGGTGTCATCTCAATATCTTAAGCAACAAAATATTAATTTTGTAAGGATGAATTTTAAAGAGCCTACCAAAAGCGGATATACTTTAGGGATAGTCTCGGGCTGGAACTTAGCTTCAGGCTTTCGTCCAGAAATTGAGTTGAGTCATCGGAAAAATTCTTTGAGTAGCTTTGATGAAAGGCACTATGAAGGTAACACCGCCATTGAAGGTCTAGGAAGCGAATCATTTTCAGGTTTTTTTGCCAATCTTTGGTACGATATTCCCATTAATTTACAAGTTAGTGAAAAAGTTAATATTAAGCCATATATTGGCGCCGGAGTCGGCCATGGACGTTTAACAATTGAAAATTTAAAAGCTGGGGGTGTTCCTTTCGGAGAAACATTCAAGGATAACGTTAATGCATGGCAATTAGGTACTGGCATTACTATGAACTATAAAAGAAAATATAGCGCATCATTAAATTATCGCTATGTAAAAACCTCTTCTGCAGAATACAAAAATAATGGTTTACCATTATTACCACCAGACAACATCAGAACACGTTACAAAGCTTACACAACAGCGTTGGAAATGCGATATAATTTTTAGACATTTACAAAAAACTTAAGTTACCTCTTGATTCATCAATAAGTTATTTTTTGTAAAAAATAACTATTTATACATTTTATCCGAAGATGCTTCTTTAATATTAGAGACTGACGTAGATTAGCAATGGGATTAGACTCAAAAAGTGCTTGATTTTTTTGCACCCCAAGTAACGGTACGTTCAGCTATCAATTTATTAGACATTCAGGCTGAGACCTTTGCAAAAAAACCAAAACTCCTCTAAATTCTCCTAAAGAATTCAGAGGAGTTTTTTTATGAGCAGCTTCTTCCACCAACAAGCCCAAATAATGATGAGCAAACATATCGACAGCTACCCGTTGCTCAAAATTAACCGGCTACTCGATTGGCAGCCCATCGAACAACTGCTCAACCGGCAAAAGACCCGTTACATCCGCGACCACCGCGGTCG